>NZ_JBHRSD010000017.1:0-353984 GCF_042643375.1 Pseudoalteromonas fenneropenaei | reverse complement strand
AGTGCTATTTAGAAAAGGTATTGAATAGCAAGTGATTTTTCATGCTCTTGCCCTGGGCATAACCCTATCAATGATAACCACCTATTGGTGTGGGTGCTGTAGGGCCAAAACCAAAATGCCAGTGCGTTCACACTGGCATTATGTTTTTATTGAATTTAGAAAGACTTAAAATTCAATATTAAAGCGTATCTTCTAACCATTTAAAGAACTCACGCTGCCATACAATACCGTTTTGCGGTTGTAGCACCCAGTGGTTCTCTTCGGGCAGATATAAGAAGCGGCTCTGTAAACCACGCACTTTAGCAGCTTGGAACGCGGCGATGCCCTGCTCTAGCGGTACGCGGTAGTCTTTGCCACCATGGATCACAAACATTGGCGCATTCCATTTATCCACGTAATTAATTGGGTTAAATTGGTTGTATGCTTTTTGGGTTGCTTCGTTATTTTCCCAGTAAGCGCCGCCGAGTTCGTTGTTAACAAAGAACAGCTCTTCGGTGGTGCCATACATGCTACGCAGGTCAAAGATGCCGCAGTGTGCTATAAAGGTTTTAAAGCGGCCGTCATGGTTACCCGCTAAATAAAACGCCGAGTAACCACCGTAACTTGCGCCTACCGCTGCCAAACGGGTGTTATCCACGTACGATTCCTTGGCTACGTCATCAATCGCATCAAGGTAATCTTGCATTACTTTGCCACCCCAATCGTGGCTGATGTCGTCGTTCCATTTTACACCATGACCCGGCATACCACGGCGGTTAGGGGCAACAACGATATAGCCTTGTGAAGCCATTAGTTGGAAGTTCCAGCGGAAAGAATAAAACTGCGACAGCGCCGACTGCGGGCCACCTTGTAAATACAGAAGCGTTGGGTATTTCTTGCTCTTATCAAAGTTTGGTGGATAAATCACCCACGTCACCATGTCTAAACCGTCTTTGGTTTTTACAATACGTTTTTCAACATTCGGTAAATCAAGGCCGGCATAAAACGCATCGTTTTCTTTAGTTAACGCGGTCAGCTTGTTGTTTTTTAGATTAAAGCTGTAGATTTCTGTCGCCGCATTCATGCTGCTGCGCGTGACCACAAGTTGGCCTTCAAGCGCTGCAACAATGCCATTCACATCAAACTGACCGTTGGTCAATTGTTTGATTTTTGGTTGCGCTTTGCCTTTTAGGTTCACGTCGACTTGAAACAGCTGAACCGTGCCATTCACCGGTGCCACAAAGTAAATTTGCTTACCGTCATGGCTCCATTTAAAGCTTTTTACCGTGCTATCCCAATGAGCGGTTAAGTTCACGTCACGGTCGCCTGCTTTAACGATAATATCGTTTTTATCAGCTTCGTTGCCCGGCATGTCCATTTGCAGCCAAGCTAACTGGCCTTGCTTAGAAAACGCGGGGTATTTGTCGTAACCTAAGTTGCTTTCGGTAATATTCGTGGTTTGCTTGGTCGCTAGGTTATAACGATAAATATCGGTATTGGTGCTTTTTACGTACTCAGTGCCTGAGAGCTTTTTACTGACGTAGTAAATGTTTTCGCCTTTCGGGCCCCAAGTGTAATCCGCTGCACCGCCAAACGGTGCCGTTGGACTTTCAAAAGGCTCGCCCTGCATGATGTCAACGGTGGCTTCGGTTTTTAAGTCTTGATAAAACACATGCTTAAAGTTGCCGTCTTTCCACGTATCCCAATGACGATAGTTTAAATCGTCGTACACATACGCGTTGGCTTTTGTGAGTTCTTTATGACGGTCCGTCGCAAGGATATTTTCTAATTGCACTGATTTATGAAACAGTTTTTTACTGCCATCTGGTGAGATGCTGCTGTCGATAAGCAAACCTTGGTAAGCTTCAAGCAACGTTGCATCACCACCTTTGAGTGAGACTTGATATACTTTGCTGCTAAAGTCGTTATTTGCCACATTTGGCGTGGTTACTTTATAAATAACGTGGGTTTGGTCTTTGTTTAAACCAAGTGCACTGACTCGTTTTACTTGCCAGAGTTTTTCTGGCGTCATGACCTCATTGGCATAAGCACCAAAACTGAATGCTAATCCTAAGCTTACAGATACAATAGTTCGCAACATCGCGAAATCCTCCAAATATAAAATCGGGAGTAGCCTACCTAATTCAACCTAGAGTTAAAAGTAATACGCGATACAAGCCTGATGTGTCGTCGAGTTCAAGAGGTAAAATAAGTTATGAGCCTTTTAATTTCAGTCTAAAAAGCCCACAGCGCTTACTCATCGTTAAGCTTTTTCAGATTGTGCTCGACGAGAGAAGCGTCTGGCACTAATTGCTGGGCTACTTCTAGCTGTTGAATAGCGTTTTCCGGGTTTTCTGCTTGATGCTTAAGCACAATGTCGCTCAAAGGCTGAATATCAATTTGTGCTCGGTGTTTTTGAATATGCTCTTCTTTTTCATCAAGCAGAATTTGATGCACTTTACTTAGCAAACCTAAGCGATGACCCGAGTTTTTATTGGCCTGGTTTAAACGCTTATAACAATCATCTTTAAATCGTAATATATTGATTTATAGATAAAACCCCCAACCATTACGGCTCAGGTTATTAAAGTGGTACCAGTGGGTGGACTCTTAACTTGCATCAGTGCCACCCGCGTGGCACTCAGGTCCGCATGATCAGTTAATATTTTATTGATGACAAATTTCAGGCATAAAAAAACCCCAACCATTTAGGTTGGGGTTAGTAAAGTGGTACCAGTGGGCGGACTTGAACCGCCACGCCCGAAGGCAACGGATTTTGAATCCGTCATGTCTACCAATTCCATCACACTGGCATCATTTTTCTTTAATCTTCTAAATCTAGAGAAGATAAAGAAAAACCACTTTGAGCTCAGGCTTTGTTTATCTGCCCTTGTCTCTATGCCCTGCATTATACAAACATTCATAAGCGCAGCAAGTAATTTTTTGATTTACTTGTGTTAACTGCTTATTCTTTGAACAAAACTGCGCAAACACTGCATTTAGCTTGAGTTTGATGTAAAATGCCGCGAGTTTATTTGTCGAGAATTGTTATGTCTAAGTTCCCTCGCGCAGGTTTTTTTCGCCGTCTCGCGTCGTTAGTTTACGATGGATTAGTCGTCATTGCGTTTGCCATGTTGAGTATTGCACTGTATTTATTTGCCATCGAAGCTTGTATCGCCTTTGGTTGGTTATCGCTTAATGGCTTTAAAGAAATTTCAATCCTGATCCAAGATACTCCCTTACTTTATACCTTAAGACTAATCCTGATCGTCGGCGTGTCGGTGTTGTTCTTTGGTTATTTTTGGAGTCGCAGTGGGCAAACCATTGGCATGCGTGCTTGGCGTATCCAAGTGCAAACTTTAGATGGTCAACTCCCCTCTTTCACACAAGCCAGCTTACGCAGTCTATGCAGTTTACTCGGCTTAGGTAATTTAGTGGTGTTGGTGGATTTTAAACATCAGCGTGCATTACAAGATTGGCTCACTGGTACACAAGTTGTGGTGTTAAGTAAAGAAGAAAACCGCCGTGTTTATCAGAGCTTAGATTAAAGCTTTGTAGTCAGCTTAGATTTACCTTTAAGAATCAGCGCGACATAAAGTCGCGCTAATTAGGTAAGATAACAGCGCTTCGCGAGTGTTTATTATGTTCGTCTTTGCAGTAAATAACTGGCAAAACCGATAAATAAGATACTTGGCATCACAGCACCAAATACCGCTGGGACTTGGTAAACCATCACAATTGGGCCAAAGATTTCATTACTTAAATGGAAAGCGATACCAGTTACCACGCCCATAATAATGCGCGCACCCATACTCACAGAGCGTAAAGGTCCGAATATAAAAGATAGCGCCACCAGCAACATCACCGCGACGGTTACTGGCTGCATCAACTTGCGCCATAGTGCTAATTCATAGGTACTGGTATCTTGGTCGTTCTGGCTCAAATAATCCAAATAAGACCATAGCCCAGAAAACGACAGTGATTCAGGGTCAATAGACACCACACCGAGTTTTTCCGCATTTAATTGTGACGGATAAAACAATTCTGGCTGCGTACTTGCGGTGATCTGCTCTTTGCCCATTACCACTTGCTCCACCTCTTTAAATAGCCAGCCATCACGCCGCGCGTGCCCCGCCTTCGCACGAATGATGTTAGTCAAGGACAAAGACTCATCAAATTGATAGATGCTGATGTCTTGCAACACGCCAAATTGATCAACATTAGCGATATTAATAAAATTGCTGCCATCTTTGGCCCAAATACCCTTTTGCGCATTGAACACTTCACCACCGTGAATGGCTCGGGTTTTCAAATCATGAGCGGTCTTCTCCGCTTGCGGTGCGCCCCACTCGCCCACCGCCATCATGCACAGCGCCAATACCACAGCGGTTTTCATCACCGAGGTGATAATGTTAAAACGCGACATCCCCGCGGCTTGCATCACAATAAGCTCACTGTTTGAAGCCAAAGCACCAAGCCCAGTTAAGCCACCAATCAATACTGCCATCGGGAAAAACACCACTAAGTCACCCGGCACGCTGTAAAGGGTGTACAGCAGCGCATCCATAATATCGAAATTACCACGACCAACCGATTTCAGTTGCTCAATAAACTTGATAAGCGTGCTAATCCCGACCAACACCATAAGTGCAAAACCTGTGGTTTGCAGCAAGCTTCTGCCCAAATACCAATCTAACGTTTTCATCATGCTAGTTTCTCCCGACGCAGAAACACCGCACGTAACCACACCCCAAATGGCCTTCCTTTAACGATTAAATAGGCACCAATAAACAAGGCGCTTAGATGTATCCACCAAAGTCCAATGGAAGTCGGGATTTTGCCATCGGCTACGGCAAAACGCGCTGCGTTCAGCAAAATAAAGTAACCCAAATATAAGCTAATGGCTGGTACTAACTTGGCAAACTTACCCTGTCTTGGATTGACCACGCTAAGCGGCACCGCAATTAAGGTGAGCAGCGGAATGGCCAGCGGAATGGCAATACGCCACTGGAACTGCGCTATCGCTTCAGTGGTGTTCATTTCTAATAATTTGTGCGTTGGTACCGCTTCAAGTTTACGGCGCTGATGTTCAATGGCTTGCTCACGTATTTGTACTTGATAGCTAGAAAACTCGGTAAGATTGACCGCTAAACTGCTGTCTTCACTTTCATAGCGCTTACCTGAACCCAGCAGCAGTTGTTGCTCGCCACTATCCGATTCTAATACTTTACCGGTTTGCGCATACACAATACGCGCCTCATGATTGCTGTCTTTGTTTGGCAACTGCGCGACAAAGACTTTGTGTAGATCTGTGCCACCATTATCGATATTGTGGACAAACACCACGGCTTTTTCGTTACCGGTTTGCTGAAAACGGCCCGCCCGCAGTGCAGATAAGCCCGACTCAGCGTCCGCTTGCTCACGCAACTGATATTCTTTTTCGCTCGCCCAGGGCGCCAATCCCAACGTCAATACCGCTGCCAATACCGCCATCACTGCGCTCGACACCAAAGTTACCCGCACTACATACCATTCACTGACACCACAAGCGCGCAGCACCGTCATTTCGCTGTCGGCATAAATTCGGCTGTAGGCGAGTATGATGCCTAAAAATATACTCAGTGGCAGGATCAAAGACGCCAATTGCGGTAATTTAAGCGCAAGAAATGCCAGTACCATTTTACCGGGAATGCTGCCTTCCGAAGCCGAGCTCAAGATCACCACAAACTTCTGCGAAACGAAAATAGTCATCAAGGTTAGGAATACCGCGAGCTGAGATTTCAGAACTTCGGCAGTTAAATAACGAAAAATTAGCAATGTTTGCCCCTATAAGCGTCTTATTTCACTGGAATAGTGCAAAAAATTGGGTAAACTCTTTATTTTAGTGACTTTATTATATGTCATCGTGACCGATAATCCTACCAGACGTTATGCCGATGTAATGAAATATCACGGCTTTACTGGTATTGATGCGAATTGATGTATAAAGTTCAAATTGACCGAAAGACAACTAGGAGTCGCAATGGAATTCAGCGTAAAAAGCGGAAGCCCGGAAAAACAACGCAGTGCGTGTATTGTGGTGGGCGTTTATGAACCGCGCCGGTTATCCCCCATTGGCGAACAGTTAGATAAAATTAGTGAAGGCTATATCTCTACCTTGCTACGCCGTGGTGATATTGAAGGTAAAACTGGCCAAGTGCTATTACTACACCATGTGCCAAATATTCTAAGTGAGCGGGTGTTATTGGTAGGCTGTGGAAAAGAGCGCGAGCTTGACGATAAACAATACAAACAAATTATTTCCAAAACCATCAATACCCTCAATGAAACAGGCTCAATGGAAGCGGTGTGCTTTTTAACTGAGCAACACGTTAAAGGCCGCGATACTTACTGGAAAGTTCGTCAAGCAGTAGAGACCACCCAAGACTGCCTCTACACCTTTAATCAATTGAAAAGCAAAAAGAGCGACTTACGCCGCCCGCTACGTAAAATCGTCTTTAACGTGCCAACTCGCCGTGAATTACCGATTGGTGAAACCGCCATCGAACACGGGTTAGCTATCGCCTCAGGTTCTAAGCTGTGTAAAGACGTTGCCAATATGCCACCCAATATCTGTAACGCAGCCTATTTGGGCGAACAAGCAAAAGCGCTTGCCAGCGAGTTTGATAAAGTCACAGTGAATTTAGTCGGCGAAAAAGAAATGGAAGAGCTTGGCATGCACTCTTACCTTGCGGTAGGCCGTGGTAGTGCTAACGAATCTATTATGTCGGTGATCCATTACACCGGCGCACCTGAATCACAAGCCCCAATCGTGTTTGTTGGTAAAGGCTTAACCTTTGATTCTGGCGGTATTTCAATTAAACCAGCTGAAGCTATGGACGAAATGAAATACGACATGGGTGGCGCCGCCTCGGTGCTTGGTTTAATGCGCACTGTGGCTGAGCTCAAACTGCCTCTCAATATCATAGGTATTCTGGCTGGCTGTGAAAATATGCCAAGCGCTAATGCCTATCGTCCAGGTGACATTTTAACTACGATGTCAGGGCAAACGGTGGAAGTGCTCAATACTGACGCCGAAGGCCGTTTAGTGCTGTGTGATGCGCTGACTTATGTGGAAGCGTTTGAACCTGAAACAGTTATCGACGTCGCAACCTTAACGGGTGCTTGTATCGTTGCTCTTGGTCATCACGCCACAGGTCTCTTGTCAAACCACAACCCACTTGCCCATGACTTATTAAAAGCTTCTGAGCAAAGTGGCGACCGCGCTTGGCAATTACCACTGTGGGATGATTACCAAGAACAGCTCGAAAGCCCATTTGCGGATTTCAGTAATTTAGGTGGCCGTGCTGCAGGGACGATCACCGCTGCGTGCTTCTTGTCTAAATTCACTAAAAAATACAACTGGGCGCATTTAGATATCGCAGGTACAGCTTGGCGTAGCGGTAAGAACAAAGGATCAACGGGTAGACCTGTACCTATGCTTACCCAATACTTGCTAAACCGCGCCAATATCAGCTTAGGTCAAGCGGACTAAATCCAAGGTGGGCCTAGGCTAGGTTGATTGAAGGAGACCGCATTCTGTGTCAGAATGCGGTTTTATTTTTAGTCGTCGAAAATTCGCCAGTGGCGCTTTGTAAGTTGACGAGCAAATCGGACAATTTGTCACCACATTATGACCACCACAGCTCACTTTTACGTGCTCGCCGCCAATGCCGAAACAGAGCCAACTCAATCGGCACATTTTGACTTAGCAGCGCGCACTGTTGCCCAGCAATATCGCCAAGGGGAACGGGTATTTGTGTACGTCGATGATGTGAGTCAAGCCCATGCGTTTGATGAACTGTTGTGGCAATTCGACGCCGATAGTTTTGTCCCGCATAACTTGCAAGGTGAGGGCCCCAAAGGCGGCGCGGCGGTTGAGATTGGTCAAACGCCGCCGGTAGGCAGACGTACAGTACTGCTCAACCTAGCCACAAAACTGCCCGATTTTATTCGCCGTTTTAATCATGTAATTGATTTTGTACCCGTTGAATCCGCTGCCAAACAAGCAGCTCGTGAGCGTTTTAAAGCGCTACGAGCGATGGGCGCGAGCATTACAACGACAGAGATCTCGCAATAAGGTATTTAATAAAGGTTCTGTGTAATGGATAAAACCTATAATCCACAAGATATTGAACAGTCGCTCTATCAAGACTGGGAAAGCAAAGGCTACTTTAAACCATCTGGCCAAGGTGCAGCGTATTCCATCATGATCCCGCCACCGAACGTCACCGGTAGCTTACACATGGGCCACGCCTTCCAAGATACCATTATGGATACTTTGATCCGTTACAAACGGATGCAAGGTAACAACACTTTATGGCAAGTGGGTACTGACCACGCCGGTATTGCAACACAAATGGTGGTTGAGCGTAAACTCGCCGCTGAAGAAGGCAAAACCCGTCATGACTTAGGCCGTGATGAGTTCATCAAAAAAGTGTGGGAATGGAAAGGTGAATCTGGCGGTACGATTACTCGCCAATTACGTCGCCTTGGTGCATCGGTTGATTGGGACCGTGAACGTTTCACTATGGATGAAGGCCTGTCAAACGCAGTAAAAGAAGTGTTTGTGCGTCTTTACCAAGACGACCTTATCTACCGTGGCAAGCGCCTAGTTAACTGGGACCCAAAACTCCACACCGCAATTTCTGATCTTGAAGTAGAAAACAAAGACAAACAAGGTCATATGTGGCACTTACGCTACCCACTAGCAGACGGTGTGAAAACTAAAGACGGTAAAGACTATATAGTCGTTGCCACCACCCGTCCAGAAACCATGCTGGGTGATACGGGTGTTGCAGTAAACCCAGCTGATGAGCGCTATCAAGACCTAATCGGCAAAGAGATTTTACTGCCGATCGTGAACCGCCGTATTCCCATTGTTGCCGACGAACATGCTGACATGGAAAAAGGCACGGGCTGCGTAAAAATCACCCCAGCGCACGACTTTAACGACAACGAAGTAGGTAAACGTCACCAGTTGCCTATGATCAACGTGTTCAACAAAGATGCGGCGATCCTCACTGCCGGTGAAACCTTCACTTTCGACGGTAAGCCATTATCATTTGACGCGCCCATTCCTGAGCGTTTCCACGGTTTAGACCGTTTTGATGCACGTGCGCAAATCGTTGCTGAGTTTGAAGCCGCTGGCCTGCTCGAAAAAATCGACGACCACAGCCTAACCGTACCTTACGGCGACCGTTCTGGCGTTGTGATTGAACCATTACTAACTGACCAATGGTACGTACGCGTTGCGCCTTTAGCAGCACCTGCGATTAAAGCAGTTGAAGACGGCGACATTCAATTCGTGCCAAAACAATACGAAAACATGTACTTCTCGTGGATGCGTGACGTACAAGATTGGTGTATTTCACGCCAATTATGGTGGGGTCACCGAATCCCTGCTTGGTACGATGCTGAAGGTAAGGTTTACGTAGGTCGCGACGAAGCGGAAGTACGTGCTAACCATAACCTTGGCGCAGATATCAGCCTTACTCAAGACGACGACGTACTCGATACGTGGTTCTCTTCTGCCCTTTGGACATTCTCAACGCAAGGTTGGCCAGAACAAACCGAAGACCTAAAAGTATTCCATCCGTCTGACGTGCTGGTAACTGGTTTTGACATCATTTTCTTCTGGGTTGCCCGGATGATCATGATGACCATGCACTTTGTCAAAGATGACGATGGCAAGCCACAAGTACCATTTAAAACCGTGTATGTGACGGGCCTTATCCGTGATGAAAACGGCGATAAAATGTCGAAATCAAAAGGTAACGTGCTTGATCCGCTCGACATGATTGACGGTATCGACCTTGAAAGCCTAGTTGAAAAGCGCACCGGTAATATGATGCAGCCGCAACTTGCCGCCAAGATTGAGAAAAACACCCGTAAAACTTTTGAAAAAGGCATTGAGCCACACGGTACTGACGCGCTGCGCTTTACTCTTGCTGCGATGGCATCGACAGGTCGTGACATCAACTGGGATATGAACCGTCTTGAAGGTTACCGTAACTTCTGCAACAAGTTGTGGAACGCCAGCCGTTATGTGCTGATGAATACCGAAGAGCAAGACTGTGGTTTCAATGGTGGCGACAAGCAACTGTCACTGGCAGACCGTTGGATCTTAGGTCAATTCCAGCACACAGTTAAAACCTTTAACG
This sequence comes from Pseudoalteromonas fenneropenaei, assembly GCF_042643375.1. Classification (NCBI taxonomy): domain Bacteria; kingdom Pseudomonadati; phylum Pseudomonadota; class Gammaproteobacteria; order Alteromonadales; family Pseudoalteromonadaceae; genus Pseudoalteromonas; species Pseudoalteromonas fenneropenaei. The sequence continues at coordinate 343,803 of NZ_JBHRSD010000017.1, read as the reverse complement.
AGCATTTGGATAACTTCCGTTTCGACTTAGCAGCCAACACGGTTTATGAATTTACTTGGAACCAGTTCTGCGACTGGTACTTAGAACTCACTAAACCAGTACTATTCAAAGGCACAGAAGTTGAACAACGTGGTACACGCCATACTTTAATCACGGTACTGGAAGGTTTACTGCGGTTAATGCACCCATTGATGCCATACATCACAGAAACTATCTGGCTACGTGTTGCGCCGTTGGCAGGCATTAAAGCATCAACCATTATGCTGCAAGCTTTCCCACGTTTTGACGACAGCCAAGTAGATAGCCAAGCAATGGCAGATTTAGAGTGGGTGAAGCAATTTATCCTCGCTATCCGTAATATTCGTGGTGAAATGGACATTAGTCCAAGCAAACCACTGAACGTATTGCTAGCGGGTGTCAATGCTGAGGACCAACGCCGTTTAGACGCCAACAGCGCGTTCCTAAGCTCATTGGCGAAAATGGAAAGCGTTACTATTCTAGCCAACAAAGACGACGCGCCAGCCTCTGCAACCGCCTTTATCGGCGATCTTGCGATTATGATCCCAATGGCGGGCTTAATCGATGTTGAAGCTGAACTTGCACGTATCGAAAAGCAATTGGAAAAGGCAGAAAAAGGATTAGCACAAGTTGCGAACAAATTGGCAAATGAAAAGTTTGTCAGCAATGCTCCAGCTGCGGTATTGGAAAAAGAGCGTGAAAAGCTTGCTGAATACCAAGATGCAAAAGACAAACTGTTAGCGCAAAAAGCCAAAATAGAAAGTCTATAAATATCGTCAGTCTTAAAGTGAGTGCGGGGCAACCCGCCAAACTTAAAACTGAAATTGAAAAAGGCGCTTGGCGCCTTTTTTATTGTTTAGTGTCTATGGCGCGACTTTATGTCACGCTGATAAGGCAAAAAAATGGCTGCCTCTTGGCAGCCATTTTTTCCACTGTGATCAATACAGCTGAGCTTTAATAGCGCTTAGAATGCGTAGTTGTACTGCGCACCAATCACAGTCGCGTGACCGCGTGATTCAAAGCCCCACGCTTGTCCTAGGTTGTCGTGCTCAACAAAGTTTTGTGTTTTACCACGTAATACACTTACGCCTACATCAACGCTGCTTTGTGCGTCAATTTGATATTCGCCACCGAATGAGAACCAAATACGGTCTGTGTCTGGGATAGAAATCGACAAGTGCGCTTGATCCGCTGGTGATTGGTCATAAGCCAAACCTAAACGCAGTTTAAGCTCTTTTGAGTATTGGTAATCAGAGCCAACCGCAACACGCCATGAATTAGAGAACGATTCATTTTTGCTAAATACCGTACCACGGCCTTCAACTTGAGCCGCTAATGATTGGAAACTGTTCCAACCCGTCCAATTTAAGCTGGCGTGTACCCCTATCACCTCATTGTATTGATGTGAAGCTGAAAGCTCAGCCATAGCAGGTAGAGTTAGCTCTACGCTACCTGGTAACTTTTGCCCTTGCGTACCATAGAATGGCGCACCTGCTGGTAATTGATTGCTGAAATCGCCTTCAAAAGTGATGTCAGTTTCGCTGCGATAGCTAAAGCCAATACGTGTTTGCGCGTCTAACTCGTACGCTACGCCCACATGCCAACCAAATGCTTGGTCGTCACCCTCTAAACGCACTGCTTCTGTTTGCGCTGGTACTGGTAATGGTGAGGCACCAAAATTACGCACGATTTTCGCATCAGCATACACATGGTCAAGACCGAATGCCAAAGACCATTGCTCGTCTACTTTGTACGCCACGCTGAAATTGGTGTTAATCGTGACAATTTCTGTTTCGCCAGCCAGCTGACCTGCTGCATAGTTTGCGTCAAATTCGGTCGCTAAACCAAATTGCGAGTATACGCCCACGCCAACATACCATTGGTCATTAATTGGCTGGGTGTAATAAGCCGCAGGTATCACAGCGTTTGGTGCGATGCTGCTGTCATCAAGTACATTTGGGTTCATACCATTGTTGGTACTAGTACCAGCTAGACTCACGTCTGGCATCACATACATAGCAGCAACTGACGCTTGAGCTTGGTTAAATTGCGTCATCAGTGCCGCATTACGACCAACTACAGAAGCATCGTCCGCCGCGCTTGCTTCACCAGCATAGGCACGGCCAAGACCTGATACGTTTTGCTCTGCTAATTGAAACGCTGCTGCAAAAGATTGTGCAGACATAGCACTTAAACCGAGTGCGATAAGGCTTTTATAAAATACTTTCATTCTCAAATCCCATGTGTTCCTAAACAAATTGGTTTAGGTCTATTCACGATAAAGATGTACATCGAAATAAATCTTTCGCACCCTACCCAATTTTTTCTTAAAAAGCTTCAAGTTCGCGACCTAATAACAACCGTTCGCGCAAAAAGCACCCAACTTGCAACTATTTGTAAACAGATTAGACCTCAATCGATTTAAACGATAATGATTATCAATTTTATTGATTAATTTACCCAGTCGAATTACACTGAAGGCGTTTTGATACTTCAAGGATTTGTCTATGTGGCTTGCTTTATTGCTATTAAGTCTGGTGCTAACGGGCGTGAGCGTGTATTGCCTTGCATTGACCAATCGCTGCGCCTGCCGCACGCCGGGGGATTGTAACAATCCGATTAGCCTGTACTGGTTAGCAGCCATTATTGCCAGTGTACTGGCGCTACTTGCAGCTTGTTTGGCGGTACATGTGCAGATGGGTTCGTTACTATGGTTATTAATGATGGCTGCGTGTTTGAGCGGCGCTCAACTGGCGGGAATGCGCAGTGTTAGAAAAGCCTGCAAAGCGGCTAAATCAGCAAATGATCTTTTAACAAACGGCTAAGATTAATTTGATAATCCAGCGGCTTCACTGCCGCAACGATTTTAATATCGTGCTCGTTACTGCTTAAATCTAGCTCTTTTGCCGTAATATGATGAGAATGTTTGGTGTTGTAAAAAACCCGCACTTTTGGCGACGTTGGATGCAAGCGGTTGCCTTCTAAAACCAATGCGAGCCTTTCGTTGGTCAATTTAACTATCGTCCCTACTGGATGCACTCCCATACACTTAATAAAACGCTGTACCAATTCAGTATCAAACAAGTCTTTACTGGTCAGTAAATAGCGTAACGCGTGCACAGGCTCGTTGCCTTGCGCATGGGGTCTATCAGCAGTGATTGCATCATAAACGTCGACAATGGCCATGATGCGCGCGACTTTACTGATCTGCTCAGCCTTTAAGCCTCGTGGATAACCGCTGCCGTTTAAGCGCTCATGATGGTTGATGATCATATCCATCACTATCTTTGATAAACCTGCTTGCCCTTTGACCAAGCCCAGCGATTGTGCAACATGCTTTTCCACCGCTTTCATTTCTAAGTCATTGAGCTTACTATCTTTGTTTAAGATCCCTTGTGGCAGTTTGGCATGGCCAACATCATGTAACATCGCCCCCAGCGCAAGCTGCTCCACCGTTTCTGTACTTAGACCAAGGTACTTACCAAACACAGTTACTAAAATGGTGCAGTTGATCATGTGGCGCCAGTTGTAGTTATCCTTATCACGCAGGCGAGTCAAAATTGCCATCGCGTTGGGATTGCGAAACACCGACTCCACAATCTCTTTGCTCACTTCGTTAACTAGGCCAATATCAACCTGCATACCCGCAGTGATATCACCATACAAAGCTTGGATCTTGCGATTATGCTGCTCAAATTGCAGCATAGCACCGGAAAACTCCTCCTGAAGCGATACCAAGTCGTTACCATTAATGGCTTTAACCGGCTTATTAGTTGTTTCGTCTGCTGTCAGTGAGGATTTTTTTGTCGCAGCTTGCGGTTCTTTTTTAATGACCCGTTTGGCATTCGAAAGCTGGAAATCCCGCGCTGTGCTGGTATTTTTATCAGATGATGAGGAAGCGTCATTTGGTGTAGCTGCATCAGGCTCAGCAGGCGTTGGCTGGTATTTATCCGGAACAGCCACTTCACTTTGGGTAAAGTCTATCTTCAGCTCTAATACACCTTTGGCTCTGAGCTGTTTAATAATCGACTCATCACGCACCATACCGCGTGATTTAATCTTTACTTTTGAATCCCCACTTTGTTTGCTAACACTGTCCACAAACATGCCGGGCATTAATTCTGAAATAGGCAGATTGACTAGCATGAATTCACGAAACAGAACAAAAAATAGCAAGGGCGATTATAAGCATTTTTTCGTGAGGTTTGTCCAGTCTGGCTCGCATAATTGATACATTTGCATGATATTTATGCCGCTAAACGGCAAGGCTTGTGCTCGCAATTCGCGCTAGGCGTAGCTTAATGCCACATTGAAGTGCTCTTATTCGGCTGGGAAACCCCGCCTGCCGATTACGGCAGAACGGGATTGTGTCGAGCGATGTCAAAACATTCGCAGCGACAGTTTATTCTTGGAAGTAAGTACCCCAACCGTCGTATTCAACGCCGGTTTGGGTTGCAATTGCAACCAACTTATCGACATCTTCCATGATCACATCTGCATCCAGCTCAGACTCAACCACCACATCAAAACCCCAGATCTTACCGCCGTCTTCAAGTTCCAGCTCAGCAGGTTCTTCGACATCATAACCTAGTTTGAACGCAGCTAAAGCGGCTTGTTCGAGCTTATCGAAGTCTTCACACACAAAATGGTGCTCTACTTCATACAATACTTCCGGGTTTGAGCCGTCTTCTAACAACGAAGCGACGATGTCTTCGCTGATCTCACGCCAGTTTTCCATTCGTTTCTCTCACTTTTGCGTCAAGTTCTGCAATGCGTGCAGCCATTAGTTGATGTACGGCAGCAGCATGGTCGCGCGCGCTCACTTGACTATCTAAATACATGGGCGCGAGCATATCAATGTAGATTGTACCATTATCCCAGCGATTTAGCTTAATCGCTTTATGGGTTGAGTTCATACAAACTGGCACGACTGGCACATCGGCATTGAGTGCGGTGTGAAAGGCGCCGGTTTTAAACGGCAACAAGCCGCGGCCATAACTGCGCGTACCTTCTGGAAACATCCACACCGACAAACCTTGCTGCTTAATTTTACTGGCCGCCTTGCCTAAAGTGCCCATGGCTTTATTACGGTTACCACGGTCAATTAAAATATTGCCAGACAACCAGTACAGCTGCCCAAAGAAGGGGATCCACTTAAGACTTTTTTTACCCATGCTCACGGTATTTTCTGGCACTACCGCAGGTAAGGTGAACAAATCATAGTTATTTTGGTGATTGGCAACATAAATCGCAGGCCCCACTGTTTGTAATTCAGTAGCGCGATTGACGACCACTTTAACCCCTAATAGCTTGGCCATTTTGCCAAACCAGCTCGACACAATATGCACATTGTTGCTGTGGAAAGGTTTAATCAAACACAACACAATGCCAAACAAACAACTGAATACGATAAACATCGCCATCGCCAGAATACGCAACAAAGCTAACAACGCAGCAACTCCAAGGGACAAAATTGAGGGCATTATAGCCAATACAGCGTACACTTGTAAGCTCAATTTTTAGCAACAATAAAAAAGCCCAGAGTAATAAACCTGAGCCTTTGAATTTAATAGATTATACCCTTTACATTTGGTATGTTCTTACGCTTTTGCGAGTAATGTACGTGCAATAGTACGAATACCTTGGGTTGTCGCACCAGCAGCCCATTGTGCACCTGCGCTGTCACGGAAACACGCCGCTAAATCGATATGAACCCAACCTTTGCCGTCATTTGGCACAAAACGCGACAAGAAACCAGCCGCATTTGACGCGCCACCTGCACCACCACCTTTAACTGCGCGGCTATTGGCAGTATCTGCATAGGCTGACGGACAGGCTTGTTGGTGCCATTTTTCTAATGGCAGCGGCCATACGGCTTCGTTTTCAGCGCTTGCAAACTCACATACTTCGCTCACCAGCGCTTTGTCGAGACCAAAAATCGCATTGTATTCTTGCCCAACCGCAGTCAGTGCCGCCCCCGTGAGCGTTGCCGCATCAATAATTAATGGTGCACCAGTTTCGCCTGCAGCCATCAAACCGTCAGCCAATACTAAGCGACCTTCCGCATCGGTATTAACGATTTCAACCGTGGTGCCATTTTTATAAGTCAGGATGTCGCCCAGTTTGTAAGCATGACCTGAAATTAGGTTTTCCGCACAACATAAAAACAGTTTAACGCGCTTATTTAAGCCGCGTTGCATCGCCAGCGCCAATGCGCCAGTCACCGTTGCTGCGCCGCCCATATCGCATTTCATGCCCAGCATACCTTCGCTGGCTTTGATTGAGTAACCGCCCGAATCAAAAGTAATACCTTTACCGACTAAAGCCGCTGCAACTGGCTCATCATCTACACCGCTTGGGTTGTAGTCGAGCTCTAGAAGCACAGGTGGACGCTCACTGCCACGCCCCACTTCATGGATCCCAATCCATTGCTGTTCTAGGAGCGCTTTGCCTTTAATGATTTGATAACTCACGTATTCAGGCGCTAACGATTGGATAAACTCAGCAGCCTTTGCGGCTAAGCTTTCTGGATAGATGTCTTCCGCAGTGCCGTTGATCATTTGACGTGCCCAAGTTGCTGCGCGACATAAAGCATTTAATTCGTTGAGATCAGAGCGAGCATTGTCAGCAAAACTCACACCATCTAATTGTTTTGGATTAACAAAACCTTGATAAAACGCCCACTGTGATTCGGTATCCCATAACTCGCCTTGCAATGCCACTTTGCTCACGCCTTGAGAAGCAATGCTGCGTGCCGCACGCTGAATATGTTTAAGCGGTTCAACCGCAGGGACGTGGATCATGGCGCCCTGGCTGTCAAAAGAAACGCCAGTATTTGCCCATACCCCAGCTGCTGGGGTAGCACTTAAACGGACTAAAAATTGTTCAGACATGTTGTTCTCGTTCGCTCATTGTTATCAGATAACTGACCGTCTTTGCCAACAGCAAAGATGATCTTAAAGTGTTTCTGAGTGTACACTAGCCTGATTGCTGACCCAACTAAATGCGAGTAAAACATGCAGTATTCTGCGCCGTTACAATCTGCACTGTTAATCCAGCGTTACAAACGCTTTTTAGTCGATGTTCGGGATGAAACGGGCCGAGAATTTACCTTGCACTGCGCTAATACGGGCAAAATGACTGGCTGTGCTGAACCTGGGGTGCGGGCTTACTATTCAACCAGCGATAACCCTAAGCGCAAGTACGCGCATTCCTTAGAATTAACCGAAAGCCTAAGCGGTGAGCTGATTTGCGTTAATACTGCACGAGCCAATCAAGTTGCCATTGAAGCGGTTAACCAAGGTTTAATTCGAGAATTACAAGGTTATTCAACGCTGCAAAGTGAAGTGAAATATGGCGATGAACAAAGTCGCATTGACATTTTATTAACTGAGGGTGACAAGCGCTGCTATATAGAAGTGAAATCCGTCACCCTCCTGAGTGCTGGGCAAGGCTATTTTCCTGATGCGCAAACCGTGCGGGGGCAAAAGCATTTGCGCGAGCTGATGGCGATGAAAGCGCAAGGCTATCGTGCGGTGTTATTGTTTATCGTGATGCACAACGGTATCCATAATGTCAGCCCAGCGGCGCATATTGACCCCCAATACACCCTGTTATGTCAACAAGCAGCACAAGCCGGGGTGGAGTTTCTTGCTTATCGCTGTGAAGTTTCTCCGCAACGGTTACAGATTCGCGATAAAATCCCAGTACTCAATCTTGATAACGGCGATTCAGCCCCAATATAGGGCGCTTATGTTGTGATAACGCGTATTAGGTTGCTTATGGCCAACCTAATAAGTTCACATCACTTCAATATGCTGAGCAAACTGCATGTTATTGGCGCATTTTTTGCTGTTAGCCATAACAGCTAAGTAGATCTTCCCACTCTTAGGTAGATTAATACTCACACCTATTTCGTAGCACCTTGCCAAGCTGGGTGCGAAAAGATAGGAAAAAAGTAATTGCCTAGGGGGGAGTATTCTGCTATTTATAGCCGCCGGCGAAAGCTGGGGTAAGAGATTAAGGATTTAGGAGATTGCTATGCCAGAGCAAAAGAAACTTGGGTTGTTAGCCCAAGCTGGTTTAGAGCCGTATCAAGAAAAACCAGGCGAAGAGTATATGAATGAAGCACAACGTGCTCATTTCAAAAAGATTTTGGAGGCATGGCGCAACGATCTAAGAAATGAAGTGGATCGCACTAAAACGCACATGCAAGACGAAGCTGCTAACTTCCCTGATCCGGTTGACCGCGCGGCACAAGAAGAAGAATTCTCGCTTGAACTGCGTGCACGCGACCGAGAACGTAAACTGATCAAAAAGATAGAAAAGACGTTACAACTGATTGAAGATGACGACTTTGGCTATTGCGATTCATGTGGTATCGAAATCGGTATCCGTCGCTTAGAAGCTCGTCCAACCGCAGATCTTTGTGTTGACTGCAAAACTTTAGCGGAAATCAAAGAGAAGCAAACAGGTCGCGGATAATCACCCGACCATGACACTTACCTCAGCATTATTAGGGAGCTATCGAGGCCGATTTGCTCCCTCCCCTTCGGGTTCACTCCATTTTGGTTCATTGATAGCCGCCTTAGCCAGTTATCTGGACGCCAAAGCCAATCACGGCACTTGGTTAGTGCGTATTGAAGACATTGATACCCCACGAGTGGTCAAAGGTGCCGACAGCGACATTCTGCGTACTTTAGAAGCTTATGGCCTCCACTGGGACGAAAGTGTCATTTGGCAAAGCCAGCGTCACGCCCGCTATCAAGAGATCTTAAACGCATTACTAAATCAACAACAATGCTATGCCTGTCATTGTACGCGCAAACAGATTAAAGCCGCAGGCGGCCTCTACGCCGGGCATTGTCGTTCATTAGGATTAACCGCCGAGCACCATGCGTTACGCATTGCCCAGCACTGCCCTGTATACCAATTTAATGATGCCATTCAGGGCCTTGTCACAGTAAACACGGAGCTGGCGCAAGAAGACTATATAGTTAAACGCAGTGACGGCCTATATGCCTATCAACTGGTGGTGGTGGTCGATGATCACGACCAGCAGATCAGTCATATTATCCGCGGCGCTGATTTACTTGAACCGACAGCAAGGCAACTCAGTTTGTTTCAGCAACTCGGCTGGCAACAACCCTTATATGGGCACGTTCCGTTAGCGGTTGCTGCACCTGGGTTTAAATTGTCCAAGCAAAATCATGCCCCCGCAATTGATAATCGACACCCACAACCGGCTTTATGTGCTGCATTAGCATTTTTGGGTATCACGGTACCGACCGCTTTGCAAAATGCCCCAGTCACTGAGTTACTAGCCTATGCGATTACACACTATCAACGTGCGAATGTACCGCAAAAACTAGAAGTTGTGGTGCAACAAGGCACAGCTGGCTATCAATTTTAATTACGAGTTTATTGCCAGATAGCCATGCTGAACTGACTATTTAGCCCACTCCTTGGCTTTTGTGCTGCTGTAAACGCATTTTATTCATAACCTTGGTATTAATTTTTGCAATTAGCTGTTATATGATAGCGGCCCTTAGCAGATAGCCTAAACTTCAAGCGATTGTGTCGCGATTTCAGGCCGATTCGCCAGCAGATAGCAGCATGTTGCCGTTATAGCATCGCGCTGCTGCGTTGCAAGTAATGAATGAAACGTCGTTATCTGTGTGCAACACACGAATACTGCTAACATGATATAAACAATAACCGGGAGAAGCGTTATTATTTCCAAATTGTTCAAATTTTGCCGTCAGATCATGACTTCGGCAGATCAGAGCAAACCAGCATCTGTTGCGATGTTGGCTGAGCCGTTGTTGGTGCCGCGCAGTGAGCACGGGATCTCACGCAAACAATTTAGCCCAAATGCAATCAAAGTTCTGTATCGCTTAAAAGATGCGGGTTACGAGGCATACCTTGTAGGTGGTTGTATTCGCGATATTTTGTTGGGAATAGAACCAAAAGATTTTGACGTTGTGACCAACGCCAAACCGGAAGAAATAAAACGTTTGTTCCGTAATTGTCGTTTAATTGGCCGTCGCTTCCGTCTTGCGCATATCGTGTTTGGCCAAGAAATTATCGAAGTGGCGACCATGCGCGGTCATCATCAAGAAAATGAAAGCGAAGACGAAACCCCGGCAACCCATATCAGTCACGCCAGCGATGAAGGTCAACTGCTGCGTGATAACGTCTATGGCACCATAGAAGAAGATGCCGAGCGTCGTGATTTCTCAATCAACGCTTTATATTACTCCATCAACGATTTCAGTATTCGTGACTACGCCAATGGCCTTGCTGCCATTAAAGCACGTAAAATTGAATTGATTGGTGACCCAGAAACTCGCTATCGCGAAGATCCTGTACGCATGCTGCGTGCGGTGCGTTTTGCGACTAAGCTGGATATGAGCATTGCCCCTGCAACGCGTGCGCCAATCCCTCAACTTGCCGACTTACTCAGCAATATTCCAGCTGCGCGCCTATTTGAAGAATGCTTAAAACTGTTTTTAAACGGCAAAGCCGAAGCCAACTTTTTGATGCTTCGCGAGCTTGGCTTGTTCAAATACTTGTTCCCAGCGACTGATAAAGCCTTAAATCAAGACCAAAGTGGCTTCAATCAACGCTTTATTCAGCAGATGTTTGCCAATACCGATGAGCGCATTAATGCTGATAAAAAAGTCACGCCAGCGTTTATTTTTGCTGCTTTACTATGGCAACCATTAAAACAGCGTGCAGAGACCATAATGCAGCGTGACAGCATGCTTGAACATGATGCTTACAATATTGCGATGAACCAAGTTCTTGCTGACAGTGCACGCCATGTTGCCGTACCTAAGCGCTTTACCATAGGCGCGCGCGATATTTGGCATCTGCAGTTACGCTTAGATAAACGCGCAGGACAACGTGCTTACCGTTTAAGCTTACAACCTAAATTCCGCGCCGCTTATGACTTCCTATTACTGCGCGTTGCCAGTGGCGAAACCGCCTTACAAGAATTGGCTGATTGGTGGACGAACTATTTAGAGAAAGATACGCAAGGACAAAAAACTATGGTTAAAACCTTAGATGAAGGTCCGCGCCCACGTCGTCGTCGCCCACGTAAACCTAGAAAAAAGCCGACTGATAATGACTGATAACCACCCGCAGGCAATGCACAAGGTTTATATTGGCCTTGGCGCCAACCAAGGCGCGCCAATTGCACAGTTGACAGGTGCGCTGCAGGCACTAGCCCGTGATACACAAATAAGCGCTTTGCGTGTTTCTAAGTTATACGCGTCCAAACCTATGGGACCCCAAGATCAGCCCGACTATGTCAATGCGGTGGCTGAATTTACCACTCTACTTACCCCTTTAGCGCTACTCGACAAACTGCAAGCGCTGGAATTGCAATTTGGTCGCGTGCGCAAAGATGAGCGTTGGGGTCCAAGAACGTTAGATCTTGATATACTGTTATTTGCTGATGCGGTGATCAATACGCCGCGACTGACCGTACCGCATTATGGTATGACAGTGCGCGAGTTTGTAATTTACCCATTAAGCGACTTAGCCCCAAGCCTTTGCCTTGCAAATGGGCAAACTGTGGCTGAGTTAAAACAGGCTTTACCAGCCAATGGTATTTATGTAATGGATGACAACTGGTTTCCCCCGTTGGCATAAACTAAGCAAATCCGAGTGGAGAGATTGCTGTGGCTAAAACTTCCGTTTCTACCTTACTAAAAATGAAACAAGCAAAGCAAAAAATCGTTGCCCTAACTGCGTACGATGCCAGTTTTGCTAAACTCTTTCATGACGCTGGGGTAGAAATTATTCTGGTTGGCGATTCGCTAGGTATGGTGCTGCAAGGCGGTGATGACACCTTAGCGGTAACAATAGCAGACATTGCCTACCATACGCGTTGTGTGCGTGCCGGTAGCAAAGAATTATTTGTTATTGCTGACATGCCGTTTATGACTTATAGCAACCCAGCCGCGGCCTGTGAAAACGCCGCAACGTTGATGCGTGCTGGCGCCAATATGGTGAAGTTGGAAGGTGGTGAATGGCTATACGATAGTATCCGCTTACTTACCCAACAAGGTATTCCGGTGTGTGGTCACTTAGGGCTTACGCCGCAGTCGGTACATGTTTTTGGTGGCTTTAAAATTCAAGGCCGCGATGACGCACAAGCCGAGCGCATGATTGCCGATGCCAAAGCCTTAGAAGCAGCAGGCGCACAATTATTAGTAGTAGAATGTATTCCTAGCAGCTTAGCCAAACGCATCAGTGAAGCGGTCAGTATCCCAGTTATCGGTATAGGTGCTGGTAAAGAAACCGACGGGCAAATCTTAGTGATGCACGACCTAGTTGGTATTTCTGCAGGTTACATTCCCAAATTTTCGAAAAACTTTTTAGCTGAAACCGGCAATATGCCAGCAGCTGTGAAGAAGTATTGTGATGATGTAAAGTCGGGCGCGTTTCCAGGCCCAGAACACGAGTTTAATTAATGCAATCAATTAGTGAGATTAAATCGCTACGCAGTCAAATCAAGGCCTGGCGTCAGCAAGGCTTGAGCATTGCTTTCGTACCAACTATGGGCAATTTGCACCAAGGTCATTTCTCTTTGGTAGAAAAAGCCAAAACTTTGGCCGACAAAGTGGTGGTCAGTATTTTCGTTAATCCCATGCAATTTGGTAAAAATGAGGATCTCGACAAATACCCACGGACTTTGACCGAAGATAAACAAGGGCTAGCTGAGTTAAATACTGACATCGTCTTTACGCCAAGTGTTGAAACCATCTATCCAAACGGCTTAGATGCGCAAACTTATGTCGATGTACCTGAAGTGTCTCAAGGTTACTGTGGCGCTTCACGTCCGGGCCATTTTGTCGGTGTGGCAACGGTTGTCACTAAGCTGTTTAACTTAGTACAGCCTGATTTTGCCTGTTTTGGGGAAAAAGACTTTCAACAATTGGCGGTGATCCGCACTATGGTGAAAGATTTATCGATTCCGATTGAGATAATCGGTGTACCGACACAACGTGAAGTCAATGGCCTTGCTATGAGCTCACGTAATGGCTACCTCTCAGCAGAGCAAAAAGACACCGCTAAAGTGCTTTATGCAACCCTAAAGAATACCGCTGAAGCGCTAAAAACTGGCGATCGCCGTTTCGCAGTTTTAACCGAACAAGCAGAAGCTGCCATTACCGCTGCCGGCCTTAAAGTTGATTACTTTGCCATTGCAGAGCGTGATACTTTAAAACCTGCCAGCGCCACAGACAGCGACTTTGTTATTTTAGTCGCAGCCATGTTAGGTTCAGTTCGCCTGATTGACAATATTCAGGTATCTGCCTAAATTTAAAACGAAAAGGGCCTTTAAGGCCCTTTTTAAGCTCTGCCAAAAGCGCAGTAAAAAGCAACTCAGGGCGCTCAAAATAAGGAAAAGTGCATGTTTAACCCTCGCTTCACCCAGCGTTTTGTCGCACCACAACGTACGTTTGCTGCTGCATGCAGCGTGTTCATGTTAGCCGCTTGCCAAACCCAGCTGCCACCAGAATTAAACCAATGCGCACAGCAAAGCTATCAATGTGAACAGTCCTGTAAGCAACAAAGCTTGGACGGTACTTTAACCCAGCAACTGTGCCAAAATGAATGCATTGATATGTATAATCAGTGCAAACAACAAGCCGAAGCATTACTTAAAGAACGCGCCACAAGGCAATAAACTCAGTCGAGATTTTGGCGCCCTGCGCTTGCTCTGTTACACTGGCGTTTTTGTTATATCTTTAGGGGCGTAAAGATGCAAGGCACATTAAGCAAAATGCGTGGGCAAGCGGGTTCTCCGATTTCGTACTTTTTACCGCTAGGCGAACAGCAAGTGGCGCTCAATGATTTTATCGGTAAGGCTATCTCGCTCACATTTAGCGGCAATATCTTTTGCTGCAACTGTGGCAAAAAAACCAAAAAGAGCTTTTCGCAGGGCCATTGTTTTGTCTGCATGAAAAAACTCGCCAGCTGCGACATGTGCATTATGAAACCAGAAACCTGCCACTTTGCTGCTGGTACATGCCGTGAGCCTGAGTGGGCCGAGCAACATTGCATGGTGCCGCACTACGTTTATTTGGCTAACACCTCAGGTTTAAAAGTCGGTATTACGCGCCATAGCCAGATCCCGACCCGTTGGATTGACCAAGGCGCAACCCAAGCAGTGGCTATTTTCAAAGTACAAACCCGTTTGCAATCGGGTTTAGTGGAAGTGGCACTGAGCGAATTTGTAGCCGACAAAACCAATTGGCGCAATATGCTTAAAGATGTTGCTGTGGAGCTAGATTTAAAAGCCGAAGCAGAACGCTTAAAACCCCTTATCGCAAATAAACTGCAAGAGCTGACGGCACTTTACGGTGACAGTGCTATAGAAGCGCTCGACGAGCCGGTGATGGAGCTTTCCTTTCCAAAATTACACAGCGCCAACAAGCTCAGTTCATTTAATTTTGACAAAGATCCCGTTGCGAGTGGCATCCTACAAGGGATCAAAGGCCAGTACTTAATTTTTGATACTGGCGTGATCAATATTCGCAAGTTCACGGGTTATGAAGTGACTTTCACGGCATTGTAAAAACGTAACCACTCCTGCCCAGCCAATGGTTTACAAAACAAGTAGCCTTGGCTGGTATGGCAACCGAGCTTTTGCAAAAACTGCCGCTGTTCGGTTTTCTCTACCCCTTCTGCCACCACATGTAAATTAAGTGCTTTGGCCATCGCCACTATCGCGCTGACAATTTCACTATTGCCGTATTCGTCTGGGATCTTGGCAATAAAGCTGGCATCAATTTTCAAAATGTCGATAGGCAACTTAGTTAAGTAACTCAGTGCTGAGTAGCCTGTGCCAAAGTCATCCAGCGCAATACTGACGCCCAAAGCTTTAAGTTTTTTTAAGGTGATTTTAGCTTCATGGAGGTTAGTAACAAAACTACTCTCCGTCAGTTCGATTTCCAGATAACGGCCGTCAATCTGATAGCGTTCTAGCGCTAGTGCTACCGTTTGCGGCAAGTTACCATGGCTTAAATGCTGAGCTGAGACATTCACCGCCAGACGCCGAATATCGTGCCCTGCGGCGCGCCAGATACTAAGCTGCTCACAGGCTTTGTTGATAACCCAGCAATCTAATTTCACAATTAAACCCAGCTCTTCTGCAAGTGGGATAAATTGTGCAGGTGAAATCATGCCAAGTGCGGGGTCGCGCCAACGGACTAACGCTTCCACACTCATAATACGGCCACTGGTGAGACATTCCAGAGGCTGGAAATACAGTTCAAACTCATCATGTTCAAGCGCATGTTGAAAGCGGCTGAGCATCGATAAGCGCTCTAATGAACGCGCATTCATCGACGCTTTGTAAAGTTGAAATGAATTGCGCCCGACTTCTTTGGAACGGTACATGGCCACATCGGCATGTTTAAGTAAGGTTTCACTATCAAGCCCATCTTCAGGATAAATTGCTGCCCCAAGTGATGCGGTAGCCCCGACAGCAATCCCCGCGATATCAAAAGGTTTGCTCAGTGCCGCTAATATTTCATCGGCAAAGTGTACCACTTGTTCGATGCTTTTAATGTCGGTTAGTAGTACCACAAACTCATCGCCGCCAAGTCGAGCTAAAGTATCGCCTTCCGCTAAAATCCGTTTGATCCGCTCACTCACCTGCACCAGCAGCTGATCGCCCGCGCTGTGCCCCAAAGTGTCATTCACTTCTTTAAAGCGGTCTAAATCAATAAACATCACCGCCAATTTCAGTTTATCGCGATGCGCCGAAGCCAGTGCCATCGCCAAGCGGTCGTTGAATAAGCGTCGGTTTGGCAACCCAGTCAGTTCATCAAAATAGGCGAGCCGGACGATTTTTTCTTCGTTATTTTTTCGTTCGGTAATATCACTAAAAATCGCCGCGTACAACACGTCATCACTATATGGCTCATTAATCTCAATAATGGTCAGCCACTCAACGTAAATCTCACCATTTTTCTTACGGTTACAGATCTCGCCCTGCCACACGCCTTTTTCAGCCAACTCTTGCCACATTTTGTCGTAATAGGCTTTGCTATGCAGACCTGAGCTTAAAATACTCGGTTTTTTGCCTACCACTTCATACTCTTGATAGCCAGTTAAGGCACTAAAAGCCGGATTTATCTGAATAATTTCACCATTACTGCGGGTGATCATAATGCCATCCAGCGAAGCGCTGATGATACGATTGGCAAGATAGAGATTCTTTTCCGATTTTTGTAGCGCAATATCACGCTGAACTAAGACTTTTTCCAACTCACTACAGTAGGCGGTTTCAATTTCAGTGAGCACATTTTTCAATGCTAATAAACCAATCACAGTGCGCTGATGTGGCTCTACCACCACCAAATGGCGAATTGCATTGGCTGTCATTAGGCGATACGCATCAAACAGGCTATCGCTTGGAGTCACTTGCAACATAGGGAAGCTGGCAATGTCCCAGCACGGCTTACACCAATTTGGCTCCAAAATCACATAGGCAATATCGCGCTGGGTAATAATACCGTATTCATCACTCGCTTTATCGTGCACCAGCACTGCGGTGACCTTTTTCATCCGCATCACATCCACCACTTTTGCGAGGCTGTCACAACTATTTAAAATCGTGATATGGCGCTCATAATGGGCTTCAATCGGACGAAAATGTAAGTAGTGATCAAGTCCTTGATTACGCACTATGTCGGACAGTGAAATCACCCCACAAGGCTTATTGAAGCTATCCGTTACAAGTAGATGGCGAATTCCAAGCTGATGAAACTTAATTGTCGCGTCACTTAAGCTTTGCTCACTGTGAATGGCATGGACAGGTGACGCCATGTAAGCTTGAATGGGTGCATCGGCAAAATTAGGCTGGTTAAAGTCGATACGCACGCAGTCTGATTCAGTCCAGATCCCAACAATTTGCTCATGCTCTATGACAAAAATGGAGCTGACGTTACGCTCGCGCATTAAACTCACCGCAGCACGTAAAGGTGTTGCAACATCGCACGTGAGCAACCGATGTGATAACACATCTTGGATCTTCAACTGACGGGCATCTCCACTTTTCATTTCTCAATCCTCGCAACACAAGCTACAAAATCTAAACGACATACCAATTTGACCGACCATGTACGTTTAAATCGCCAAGGAAAATCGAGTATACTCTGGCTCATGCTTTATACTTTGATTGAGAACAATATATGCGTATTAAGTCGTACCCGATGTTGCTATTAGTGGCTGAGACTTTGGTCTATATTGATAGTGAAGAAAGCCTTAACGATGAGCTACATAGCCTTTCAGAACAGTCACTTAGTGAAAGTTATGGGATTTATCAGGACGCCTCATGCCTTTCACTACAAGGCCATGCGCTGACCCTACCAAGCTTAACGGATTTATCCCAACTGGTGCAGCAATCTTTGCTGCGTGAAGGTCACTGCTGTGTCAGTAAAATCCAACTGCGCAGCGTCAATGAAGCTTTCGCGTTACTCGCTGCCGAGCAAAGCCCGCAAATGTGCCGCAACACTGCGTCCTAGGGAAGAAAGCTCGTAGCCACCTTCAAGAAATGAAATAATGCCTTTGCTGTGGCATTGCTCAGCCACAGCCACCACTTGCTCGGTAAACCAAGCGTAGTCGGCTTCTACCAAGGCTAAGCTGGCCATATCATCTTCCAAATGGGCGTCAAATCCAGCACTGATAAAAATCAGCTCAGGCTGCTGCGCCTGTAGCTTGGGCAGCCAGTACTGCTCGAAAACGCCGCGTAGATCTTGACCGTTACTATTGATTGCCAGTGGCGAATTAACGATATGATCGTTATTAACCACTTCGCAATGGGGGTAAAATGGATACTGAAACAAAGAGCAAAACAGGATATTTTCGTCATCCATGAAAATATCCTGCGTACCGTTACCATGGTGTACATCAATATCCAGAATAGCGATACGCTTAACACCTTTTTGTTGTGCGTAACGCACCGCTATCGCCAGATTGTTATATACGCAAAAACCAGAAGAGGTATGTTGATTGGCATGATGGCCCGGTGGCCGCACCGCACAAAATGCCGCGTCATATTCACCCGCGAGTACATCATCTACGGCCATTAATCCCGCACCTACGGCTCGCTCAATCGCTTTGTAGGAATCTGGGCATAACCAAGTATCACCATCTAAAGAGGTCAAGCCCTCACTGGGTATAGCGGCATGCACTTTGGCAATCATGGCTCTGGTGTGCACTAAAGCAATATCGTCATCGCTCGCTTTGGGCGACGATTTATGAATTAGCATTAAATCTAACCCAGATGCCAACAAACGGTCGGAAATAGCGTCCAAACGCTCAGGGCACTCTGGATGCTCGGCAATCATTTTATGGCGGCGACATAAAGGATGAGTAATGATTGCAGTACGCATAAGCCGGGCTGTCCTTATTGGTTGTTCGCATCAATCTGTCTAACGTGTCATCAGTGTAGCAAACCTAGGCGCGCCTGACTGTGCGACTTTAGCCTAGCGCGCCTTGTCGTGCTCAACTAACAAGGCGCGGGACTCGTTATTTTGCGCTTAGTGCCAAATTATGAAAATCAAAACTGAAATCGGTAATATCTGGGTTCACAAACCGCATTTGCGCCGCAGTTACACGCTGGCTCTCATTCATATTGAAAGTGATAAACGCATCAGCTTCAAGGAGTGGTTCGTCCCACTTCACGACAAAAGTATCACCGGTGTAATGTACCAGCTTGCCTTTCAGCTTTTTGGTATGGGTAAAATCAATACGCAGCTCACCGGCTATGCTTTCCACTATCACATCACCATACCAAGGGCTTTGTAAGGTACCAGTATAATGTTGCGCGGGTAAAGCCGGTTGCACAGCAGCCAAGACTTTGGGCCCAAGTTGGGCATAAGCCTTGCGTTTTTCTTCACTGTAAGATTGATAAAGCTCAGTGACCCAGTCTTTGTCTTCACGCTCTAACACATCTTCAAACACTTCGTCGATGATAGCGGTGAGGGCTGGATAAGCTTGCTGATTACTGAGCACCACCACACCAACCTGTTGCTCAGGTAACATCGCAACCTGTGAAACCATGCCTAAAATACCGCCACCATGACCGAGCTTTTTGACCCCAAAATAATCTTCAATCGCAAAACCAAGGCCATAACCTCTAAATTGCTGTTGATAGCGCTCGCGGTTTTCTGCAGTTGGTATACGTGTGATATGCGGATGCCACATTTGCTCTTGCTGAGTTGCACTGAACAACTCTTTGCCTGATGGCATTTTGCCGTGTTGTAGCTGAGTGATAAGCCATTGGCTCATGTCTTTGACGTTCGCAGCGATAGCACCAGCGCCCTGAAAATCCTCAAGGTAGTTAACAAAAAACGGCTGCAACTTGCCCTCATAAGGCACATGCCCGGTTGCCCAGTTTGGGTTGTCTTTGGCGATTCTGGAAAACCCCGCGCGCGAGTGCTGCATGCCAAGCGGCTGTAACATTCGAGTTTCAACAAAATCCGCCCAACTCATGCCTGAAACTCTGGCAACAACTTCACCTGCGGTCACAAACATTAAGTTGTTGTACGCATATTCTGAGCGAAAACTTGAGGCGACAGGCAAATGTTTCAGCCCCGCGAGAATATCTTTGGTTGATTTATCTGTGTCTGGCCAAATCATTAAATCGCCAGCACCGAGCCCTAAACCACTGCGATGACTGAGCAAATCGCGAACGCGCATTTCACGGGTGACATATGGATCTGCCAGCTGAAACTCAGGTAAGTGACTAATCACTTTGTCGTCCCAGCTGAGCTTTCCTTCATCTATGAGCATAGCAAGAGCAGCCGCGGTGAAGGCTTTGGTATTCGATGCGATGCCAAACAAGGTTTCGGCATCGACTGGCGCTTGACTGGTTAAGTGACGTACACCGTAACCCTTAGCCATCACTACTTTGCCCTTTTCTACCACTGCAATTGCAATGCCGGGGATTTGAAACTTGTTCATTGCAGCATGCACAGCTGCATCGACATCTGCGACTTTAACCTCGCCTGCTGAAACCTGAGCTGCCATAAGTAGCGATGCGCCAAGCGCCAAGTGCGTCACGACGCGAGTAATCGAGTTAAGTTGTAAGTTCACGCTGTTACCTTGGTTTTTGTTGTTTTAATGTATAACCTTCCTACTTTAAGTTGCAGGTAGGCGACAAGTAATGTGAGTATCAAAGCAGCTTAACGGTGGACGGCATACTCGCGAGCAGCTCGTAGCCGGTCGCTATCGGGCTGTACACTCGTTGCCTTGATCCGAGCAATATAATCTGTTGGCAATTGCGCTTGCTCAGCGCCTTTGACCACATGCTGCAAATACCAATCGTAAGGCAGGACATTAGCATCGTGCGTGTTGGCAATATAGGCAAATGCGGTGAACGTCTGAGCGGCCTGACAGGTTACAGTCACTTCAACGCAGTCGTAGCGCTCTCCTTCAATCGCATCAAGCTGCTGCTTTTCAGCGTTAGTAAGCGCATAGATCACACCATAAACGCGTTCACCGTGGGCTTTTTCAATATCACATTTGGTTGAGCCATCATGGGCAAGCATGTTGAAAGTTAAACGGTAACCTTCCAATGTCACCACACCTCGATACTCAGCAGCAGGCAAACGCGCCAGTAAACGAGCTGGCGCCATATTTGAACCATAGGCAAAGTTGAGCAATAAGCGCTCACTCATTTCGCTACCACACGAATTGCCAAAGCCACTAAAATGACACCAATACCACGGTCGAACCAATGTCCTGCACGATGAAAGAACTGCCGTACTGATGTTTTACTCAAGATTAAAGATAAGCTAGAAAACCACACCCAAGTCGCAATTGCCATATACAGGCCATAAGCGCCTTGCACTAACGACGGGGTTTGCGGGCTAATGATCAAAGTGAATAACGATAAGAAAAACAACGTGGCCTTGGGATTAAGCACGTTAACCAAAAAACCACGGCGCAATGCTTTAAAAGCACTTTCTGGCAGTTCTTGCACTTTGCCTTGCGCGGCATCACCGCTGGCGGGCTTAGCGCGCAGCGCTTGAATACCAATATACAGGAGGTAAGCACCCGCAACATATTTCAGGGCGTTGAACAAACTCTCTGATTGCGATAATAGAATCGCCACCCCCATTAAACAGTACGCCACATGCACTAAAATTCCGAGCGCAATACCAGCACTGGTCCATAATGCATTACTGCGACCATGTTGGACGCTTTGCTTCAATACCACCGCAAAATCTGGTCCTGGGCTTGCCACAGCAAAAAAATGTGCCAATGCGATTAAAATAAATTCATCAAGATAAGCGGCCATGACTGGACTCCATTGCCAGCAACACAGGTTGCGGGGTAGTTTTAAGATGTTTAACCAACTGCTTTTGCGCTTGTTTTAGCTGACTACGCACATGGCCTTTAAGATGGCTGTGGTGCTTTTGATCGGGTTTAAAATGACTCACCAAAGCGTGCATAAAAATACTTTGTGCTTCACTGAGCGCTGCTTGGCGATTGGCATATGGGTTATAACAAGAACCGCAGCCACCCTTAAAACGGTATGCGGTATTACTGAGCATAATGCCAAAGCCCAAATATATCGCAATGGCATCGCAAGCGGCTGCGAGCTGCTCCTCCCCACCTGGCGTTAACGGCCCACCTTGGCGACGTACTTGGGCAACCAACACGTGTGCGAGTGCCACCGCAAAACTAGCCACCAAATCTTCCGGTTGATTGATTTGCTGGGGGTTAAATGAAATGTACACAGGCTGTGGCTGCATCGTCATTAATTGGCTATTTTTGCCCCGTAAGCCACCAGCAAACTGTAAAGCGGGAAAGGCCTGCGCGCTAAAACGATTTGGTGCCACCAGCTGTAACGGCCAATGGCTCATGCCGGCATAATTCACCACATGGCGAAACACGCTGGTCGCCATGTCTTCAATACTGCTCACGCGGTCTGGAAAATGCTGCGCCGTTGGTGTCACTAATTGCGTATGGGCTAAAAAGTAATCGCCATCAAGGTACTCTGCCGCCCAAACGAACACATCTATTAGCCAGTCTTGTTCCTCTTCACTGATAAGAGGCTGACTTTGAAAAAATTTAAACATTAGGATTTGGTCCTCGCCACTGCCCACTGCCACGCATCAGTGCCATACAAAGGTACGGTAGACAGCGCATGATGGTGACTCCCCGTTGACTCTTTGGTGGAATAAGAAATGTACATCAGCGTTTTACTTGCGCTGTCGTAAACTCGGCGCACTTTTAATGATTTAAACAGCACACTCTTTGAGGTACTAAATACCACCTCACCAGACTTTGACAAGTCAATCTCGGCCATTTGCGACTCAGTTATTGGGCCTGTTTGACGGCAAGCAATCGACATATCTGAGGGGTCGGCAAAATCAAGATTGGCTTCAATATGACTGACATGGCAAGTGACTCCTGTCACTTTAGGATCAGCCCAACCACTTACCACCACATCTTTGGTGGTAAAGAGCCCCAAACTCACTTTTGCCGCATCGTCACTACAACCGCTTAACGTTGCCAAGGCGCCAAGACATAGGCAAGAAGCACTAAAGAATTTCGTCAATGTCATACTCGTTTCCTTTTGAATTGGAGTGAAGCTTGCTAAACTTGAGACACATTTGCTTTTGCCTCAGCAGTTATGCCACACATCATTATCGAACATTCGGAACATTTGCCGATATTGCCACAAGTTTTGTTAGAACGTGTACATAAAGCCG
Source organism: Pseudoalteromonas fenneropenaei (assembly GCF_042643375.1). NCBI lineage: Bacteria > Pseudomonadati > Pseudomonadota > Gammaproteobacteria > Alteromonadales > Pseudoalteromonadaceae > Pseudoalteromonas > Pseudoalteromonas fenneropenaei. Next base: position 321,034 of record NZ_JBHRSD010000017.1, on the reverse strand, counting down.
CTATCGCAACTGATCTTTTTGACCCTGCGACGGTCAAAACCCGCGCGGTAACTTATCAGCACTATCAATTAAGCGCAGGTAAAGAAGGCTTTATCCATATTCAAGTGCATATTATGGCTGGCCGCACGACAACGCAAAAGCAAACCCTCAGCGAGTCTCTGTTAGCGTGTATCAGCGCATTTTGCCCTGCTAGCTACTGCTTAAGTGTTCACATTTACGACCTGCTGCCAGAAATTTACCGTAAAAACTAATCCTGTTGGTGCGCTTTGCGCACTGATCAATTCCTGATAGAGAAACATTATGAAATTTCCTTGTCGCTTGGACAAATTCCTGAGCCATTTAGCTGAACTACCGCGCACTAAAGTCAAAGCGGGCATTAAACGCGGATTTGCCAAAGTAAACGGCGAAACCATCGACAGCTTTGATTTTAGTGTACAAGCTAGTGACGAAGTGACTTGGCACGATAAAGTACTGAGCTACTTAGGCAAACGCTACTTTATGTTGCATAAGCCAAAAGGTTATGTGTGCGCCAACAGCGATGAGCTACACCCAACCGTGTTTGAATTGTTGGACGAGCCCAACTTAAAGGATTTTCATATTGCTGGACGTCTTGATATCGACACCACAGGCCTAGTGATCATTACCAACGACGGCGATTGGTCACACCAAATGACTTCGCCAAAACATGAAAAATTTAAAACTTACCTAATAGAAACACGCGACCCACTGACAGAAGAAGCTGTGCAACAATTGCGTGAAGGCGTGCAGTTACATGGCGAGAAACAGCTCACAAAACCAGCCGAAGCCGAGATCTTAGCCAGCTACCAACTGCGCCTTAAAATTGCCGAAGGCAAGTACCACCAAGTTAAACGCATGTTGGCCGCTGTAGGTAACAAAGTAGTTGAATTACATCGTGAAAGTATTGGCCTAATTGAACTGGATAGCCAACTTAGCGAAGGTGAGTATAGACCACTAAAAGAAAGCGAAATTCAGCATAACTAATGCATAAGTCCTCATTTTGTGGACAAACTTGAGTAAAAATCACCTAAAAGCCCCTATAAATGCGCTATAACTTAGTTACATTAAGCTTAGTTTCATGGTAGATAATATTCTAGCATTAACGATAAGGGGCCTACCGTGCTGTCTGGACTAACTCTAAGAATAAAAATCATCTTATTTGCTGCCGCTATCTTCCTTGCGCTGCTTTTAGTTGCCATTGTCGGATTACAATCGTTACGTGTTGCCAGCGAAAGCGACAACATTGAACGTATCAACCAATTAATGAAAAGCACTGTTAACGTAGTTGAACAGTTTGAACAACTCGCCAAAAGCGGCCAGTTGAGCGACGAGCAAGCGAAGCGCTTTGCAACGCAGATCCTACGTGAAAATAAATATAAAGATTCGGAATATGTGTATGCGGTGGATGAAAATCTTAACTTCATCGCCGCACCGCATGATCCACAACTGCATGGCAGTAGCTTTAACGACTTTAAAGATGCCAACGGCAATAGTATTGGTCGGATGGTAGAAAACCTCGTTGGCAGCCAAACCAATCGTATTATCACTTACCATTGGACATCTGAGCGCGGCGGTGAAATTGTCGACCTGACCTCTGTGGTACAGAAAACCCCCTATTTTGGTTGGTATATTGGCACTGGCATTAGTTATAAAGAAGTAGACGAGCGTTACTGGGAAACCGCCCGTTGGCTACTCGGTTTATCTCTGCTGATTGCGATTGCTATCACCTTCGCCCTAGCGCGCTTTGGACTGAGCTTGTCGAATAAGCTCGGTGGTGAGTTAGACCAAGTACTTGCAATTGTAAAACAAATTTCGCGCGGTAACTTGCGCTCGCAAATCGACGCCAGTAAAGCGGGAGAAAACAGCATCATTGCCGCCATGCAATATATGCAGCGCGGCTTACAAGGCGTAGTAAATGGCATTAAAGACGTCAGTGACACACTCCGTGAGCAGAGCCTTGACGGCGAAGGTCGCTCCAACGAGTTAGAGCAACTCACGCGCAGCCTTAGCGATGAAACCCAAATGGTCGCTTCTGCCATTACCGAATTGACTGCATCCGCGCAAACCGTGGTAGAACATGCCGAGCAAGCCGCTTACTCTGTACAAGAAGCAGAAAACCAAGGCCAAACCGCTGATAAACTGACCACTGAGGCCGCAAACACCATAGCTTTATTAGAAAAGCAAATTGACAGCGCTGGTAATAACATTCAAGTCCTCGATAATGAGGTCAGTAACATTGCCAATGTACTCAGTGTTATTCAAAGTATTGCTGAGCAAACCAACCTGCTGGCCCTCAATGCTGCAATTGAAGCAGCCCGCGCCGGTGAACAAGGACGCGGCTTTGCCGTAGTCGCCGACGAAGTACGGCAATTGGCACAGCGCACCCAAAGTAGCACAGGTGAAATTCACACTATGATTGGTAAGCTGCAAGCTGCCACACAAGAAGCCAAGTCGTCCGTCAACACCAGTATTGCAACCAGCGAAAAAACCGTGTCGATGTCGAAAAAGGCCAGCGATGAGCTACGTAAAGTCGCGCAATCGTTAAGTGCGATTTCGCAAATGAGCCATCAAATTGCCGTTGCCGCCAAAGAACAGCTCGATGCCGGTGAAGATACCGCCCGTCGTGTAGTCACCATTTCAGATACTGCGGCGCAAACCGCTGGGGTGTCGCAGCAAGCACATTTAGCAACCGACAGCATTAAAGTTTTAACAAAACAGCTGGAAAACGAAATAGCTAAATTTGATTGCTAACAGCGCTCATATACACAAACCACTTGGAGTTGCAGATAGGCTTCAAGTAGGCAGGGTATACAATCAGGAACCAGCTTATTGCTAAGTGGTTCCTGATTCACTCATAGTTAGTCAATGTATTGAATCGCAGCCAGAATACTTTCGAGTTCTAGCTGATTGAACTCTCCGGTAATTTGGTAGATAGCCTCACCGTCTTTAAGATTTAAATAGATGCGGTCATAGTCCTGATTGCTGCCTATCACAGCAAGCGCGAACAGCGCCTCATGCTGAAACACTTGTATCGGGTTTTGCTCATTGACCGCAAATGCGGCGGTGATTTCTGGGGTCAGCTCACCCGATGCCAAGCGCATAAATAACTGGTGAACTGTAATCCCCATTTTCTGGTGCAAGTTCGCGATAGCAATTGCTGGAGGCAGTTTAGCGATGGCTAGTTCTTGTTTCGACAAGGTCAAAACTAGGTTAGGGTCGCTCAAACCAAGTACATTGACACTTCGCAGTGCATTTTTGTTGGTACACAATTTCAAATCCACCAATTGGATTTCAACACTAGCTTGCTCACAACGATATTCTGGGAAAGCCTGAATTGATGCCTGTGCATGCTGCGCCATTAAAATTGCTGATAAAGCCAAAAAGAGTTTCATATCAGATCCCTTGAGACGCCAAAGTGAACCCTCCTTTACTTTTGTGGGGTCGTTCATAAAATGTCCTTTTCATTGTATTCCTTAGATAACCACTCTAAGTGCTAAAATTTTGACTAAAAAGTGAGCCACAGACAAGAATCAAATCACCATAAAGCATGAAAAAACTCCTCAAAGTTACTACAGAAGTGGCTTATCAAGTTATCAAGATTTTGGCTAAATTGTGCCAAAAAAGCTAAGCGAACGAGTTAAAACCAGACTAAATCATTAACAAATAACTTAAAAGGCAAAATGACCAACTTAAACACCAATGGTTATTAACCATTAAAAATCAATATGATGTGTTTATTTTAAGCACATTTAAAGCTTTTTGTTCTATGTGAACCGTTCATTATTATCGTAAATTATTTTACTTTTAATTAACCTTGGGATAAAAGTAGATCACTCGGCAGTGTAGAATAACACTTTCATGGGTTGTCTTTTACTGTATCATCAAGTGCCTACGAGCGCTGAATGAACTAGTTTTTGCTGCCAAGACTATCAACCAAATTGAATCAAATTTTGTTTTCAGTTTGGTTAACCGACTAAGTGGCTTTCTAAAAGCGACTTAGAGGAATAAAGAAAAATGTATAAGGAATACGAAGATGAAAAAGTTAGCACTTAAACAATGCCAACAAGTGAATGGTGGAGCCATTCAAAAACCAGAAAAGCCGATCACACAAACTTGCAAAGCAACTAACGGCTAGATTGTATGACCGAGAAAAAAAGGAGCTACAACCTTTATAGCTTTGCGCTATCAGTACTAGTTTTAATCGCTGTATTGGTCAATGCTCCTAATATTTTTATTTACACTTACCTTATTTACAACTCTATTCTAATCCTAATTGCACTTAGAATTAAGGATTTTAATATTGTCGCCTTAGGCATACTAATGATATGCCCATACTACCTTGAGCAAGTATTATTCAATTTAGGTTTGGTAAGTCTAAAATCGTCTGATGACGATAGGTTAATTCAAAATAGTATTATTTTTGGAATTCAGGCCTCAATAAATCTGTTACCTTTGTATCCTTTGGTGAAAAGAATGGAGATTCAATCTAAGCTATGGCCATCTGTGAAGATTAGAGCCACACCGGCAGATGAGGTATTTCCTTGGTTACAGCTCTGCTTAATTTCGTTAAGCTTTTTTTGTTTAATTGAGAACTATTTGCGAAATGGACTTAACTATCAAGTTCAATTTTTTTACGACATATTCGATATTACAGGTTATATAGTATTTTCAATAACCACCGCCATAATGTCATTTATGACTATAGATAGTTATAAAAATCATCGATTGAGTATATTACCCACGCTTAGAAATAAACAAACTTAGAAAATTCCAAAGGGGCTTACGCCCCTTTGATTTACCTGCTATTTAATCTCGACTCGCGCTGAGCGCATCACCACTTCATCGTTTAACTCAATTCCGATACCTGGGGCATCGGAGACTTTAAACTTGCCATTTACTGGTTGTGGATCTTGTAAACACAGTTCACGGTTCCAGCTTTTCAGTGCATAAGTATGGTGTTCGTGGATTAAAAAGTTAGGAATCGCCGACTCTAAATGTAACGAGGCTGCGGTTGCTACAGGGCCGCCACAAACGTGCGCTTGAATACGAATATCAAAGATATCAGCGTAATCACAGACTTTTTTCGTTTCGGTAAAACCACCGCACAGGCCAATGTCTGGCTGTAATACGTCAATACTTTGGTCTTCAAAATAAGGACGGAACGCCCAGCGATTATACAAACGCTCGCCACCCGCCAACGGTACTTTGACCTTTTTTGCCACTTTGTCGTGTAGTGAATGGTTTAAGTAGTTCACTGGCTCTTCGTAATACATGCAGTCAAACTCTTCAGCAATTTCGCCAATTTGAATAGCAGACGTTGCACCCGGTAAGCTGTGGCATTCAAAAATAATGTCTACTTCATCGCCTACCGCTTCTCGAATGGCTTGCATACGCGCGCGGTAAAGCTTCATTTCAGGGCGTGAAATCAGCTTAGTACGGTCATAATAGGTATTGCCGTCTTTATCGTACATAATAGGGTCTACTTTAACCGCATCGTACCCTTCTGCGACTGCCTTTAACGCGGCCTCGGCGTATTCTTGTGGGTGGATAAGCTTTTTAAAGTCAGGACCCCAGTCAAATTGTAATTGCGAGGCGTAGGTGCGCAGTTCATCATTAATTTTACCGCCGAGCAGTTGGTACACAGGCACGTTTAACGCCTTACCTTTGATATCCCACAGTGCAGTATCAATCGCGCTCATCGCGGCGTAAATAACCGGGCCGCCACCTAAGCCCCAAAAGCTTTCACGTAGCATGCGCGACCAAAGTAACTCAGTTTGGAATGGGTCGTGGCCAATTAAAAACGCTTCCGCCATTTCTTTAATCATAGCAGCTGCGGCACTGTGGCCTAAATCATAAGCAAGGCCAGCTTCACCGACGCCAGAAATTCCTTCATCGGTATGGATTCTGACGAAAACTGGGGTCCACTGCGGTCTTTCTGGGCAATGGATATCAAACACTTCGACGCGAGTAACTTTCATTTTGGCTCCTACTCAGCAAAACCTGGGTCTAAACGATACGCTTTACGTAACATGGCAGGCCACGCTAGCTGTCCACCTGTACTGCCACTGTGAACTACTTTAGCCTGATTATAAATATTGTCGATAATGGGTTGTGGTACTGGAATAGCGGGTTGGCCGGTAGCCAGAATCGCCACCTGAATTTCACAAGCACGCTGTAAATCATAAAAACGCATAAAGGCATCCCCCACAGTTGGGCCTACTGTAAGACCCCCATGATTCACCAACAGCATGTGATTGGTGGTGCCTAAGTCCGCTTGTAAACGTGCTTTTTCCGCTTCATTAACCGCAAGCCCCTCGTAACCGTGATAGGACAATGATGGCAACGAAAACATCGCATGCTGGCTAAGTGGCAATAAGCCGCTTTCCAAGGTCGCTACTGCAATGGTTTCTTTGGTGTGTAAGTGAATCACACAATGCGCATCTTCACGTACTTCATGAATGGCACTATGAATGGTAAAACCCGCTGGGTTAATTTTAAACGGCGTATCGTCAAGAATATTACCTTGTAAATCTACCTTAACGAGATTCGATGCCGTGACTTCATCAAAACTTAAACCGAATGCGTTCACCAAATAGTGATCTGTACCGGGTAAACGTGCTGACATATGGGTGTAGATTAAATCGCCCCAGCGAAAATGCTCAACCAAACGATAACATGCAGCTAAATCCACACGCAGTTGCCATTCTTTTGCACTGACTTTACCTTTAAGGTCTAGTTTGGGCAGTTCAAACATATTTTGCTCCATATGATCGCGAGACACGCAACCTGATTAGATGTATAGAAGTCTAAATGAGATTGACCAGATATTCAATCCAAGCGCGCCCGGTATTGCCAAGCTGTTTTTTTACCTGTTACCAGCAGCGAATATGCGAATGAAGGTGTTAGATTGATCTGGAGATAATAAAAAACCATCGCCGCAACGATGGTTTTTTTAAACAAACTTAACGGCTTATTTTACTTGCGATAAATACTCGGCAATCGCAACCATTTCTTCATCGCTCACATTAGCAACCATAGCTTTCATTGCCATTGACATACCGTTGGCACGCGCACCAGATTTGATGTCTTTCATTTGTGCAACCAGATAGTCTTTATTCTGGCCATTCAGTTTTGGATAGCTGCCCATAATTGGCGCTTTACCCTCTGGACCATGACAAGTTTGGCACATTTTTGCTGTATATAACGCCGCGCCGTCTGCTGCTGCTGAAGTTGAAACCATCGCCGTCATAGAAAGTGCAGTACCTAAAAGTAAGTATTTAATTTTGCTCATTGTTCCTATCTCTTGTTGTTTAACGGTAATTCCTGTTTGAGTGTAGTCTACTCACTCACTTTTGCTAAGCCTTTCAAGTTAAAGCGATATCACTTTACGCAGCGACGATTCCCCGCCACTCATTACCACATCAAATCGTCAGGGATCTCATAATCTGCGTATGGGTCGTCTGCATCTGGCTTTTGCTCGTCGTCAATAGCATGCATCACGATAAAGCTTTCTTCGATGGCCGCAATTTTACGCGCAGGCTCATCTTGTAACACATAAAACTGGCCTTCCAGTACGCAAATAGCCAAACGCCCTTTGGCGAGCGCTTGACGGGTGCTGTCGTTGACTTCAAGCTCTTTAACTTTACCTTCATAAACAAAGTTGAAGGTGGTGTTGCCGCGCACTGCCTCTTGCTTGTGATGCGCGAGAATTTGCTTCGCCCGTGCAATTTGCTCTTTCTGATGCTGCTCAGCTAAACGCGCTTGGTTAAGCTCGTCCGCTTTTTGCTGCTGTGCCAGTTTGGTTTGCTCAATATGTTTTTGTAAGTCGCTAGGGTCACTGGTGGCGCCCTTTTTCTTTTTCTGCTGCTTACGTTTTTCAGATTTTGCCACGCGCGCCTGATGCGCGGTGGTCAAACCGGCTTTTAATAACTGCTCTTGCAATGAACCCATGCTGGCATTCTCCAATCTATGCTTTCTCTTCTGACATTGTAATCAGCCAAACCGAGGATGAGAAGTACCAGCGCCACTAATCTAACAGCAGGAAAATTTAATTCTGTGATTTAGCGCAAATTTTGTCGTAATTCGCCGCACATATTTCGCTAAATTGAGTAAACTAAGCGCGTTATATCACTCACCTAAGGTGTTTATGCCGCTGCCGTTACTGCTGTTGTGTTCAGTGACTATTTTCTTTGTTCTGTACGCGCCTCAGCCATTACTTGCGCTCTTCAGTGAGCAATTTGCTATCTCTCCGGCCATCAGTGGCTCACTGATGTCACTGACTATGCTACCACTGGCGATTGCCCCGATTTTTTATGGCTTGCTGCTGGCGAAACGTAATGTGCTTAAAGTACTGCGGCTGACCATGATTTTGCTGGCAATCAGCTGTGTATTATTCCCCTTGTGTGAGGATTTTAGGCTATTGCAAGTGCTGCGCTTTGTGCAAGGGTTACTGTTACCCGCCGCGCTGACCAGCATGACTGGGTATATCGGGGAGCGGTATCAAGGTGAACACATTCAGCAAAAAATGGGCTGGTATATCGCAAGTACCATAGTGGGTGGATATTTTGGTCGCATGCTAGCGGCGAGTTTTGCCGAATGGTTTACTTGGCAGAGCTTTTATTATGTGATTGCGGCGCTCTTGTTAATCTTGGCATCCAGCATTCGTTCGCGTCATGGCGCGGTAACGGTTAAAGCCGCAGCATCACCACGTGATTATTTACGCCCGCTAAAAGATAGACCATTAATTGCGCTCTACCTTGCTGTATTTTGTATGTTCTTTTGCTTTGCAGCCTTGATGAATTACCTGCCTTTTATCCTTAAAGACAGCTTTGCCATTACCGCCAGTCAAGACATTGGCTTAGTTTATACCGGCTATTTAATTGGTGCGGTGCTTTCGGTAAGTAGCCCGTGGCTATTGCGCCACAGTCGCAGCGCTAAACACTTTTTACTGTCCGTATTTACACTCTACAGCTTAACGTTGGCACTAATGCAAGGCAGCAACTTGTGGTTGTTTATTACTGCGTTCACCTTGTTTTGTGCCGCGATGTTTATGATCCACACCACAGCAGCAGGTTATGCCAACCGGATTAGCAGCGCCAAAGCAACGGTCACAAATGGCGCTTATGTGTCGTTTTATTACAGCGGTGGCGCGCTTGGTTCATTTTTACCGGGGTTTATTTATCAGTATTTCGGCCAAACGGGGTTTTTGCTCACCCTGTTATTGGTGAGTCTGTGCGGTGCTTGGTGCGTGCGTCAAACCCAAGCAAAGCCCGTTAATCACACAGTGTGATCCATTTGGGCTGATAACCTAAATGTTGCCAAAAGCGCATCAGATCAGGCAGCGAGAGCACCCAAGTAAAACGATTATCCAGTGGATGACATTGCCAAAGCGCAGCATCACGCAGCGTATCATCAAGCCATAACTCGACTGCGCCTTCTTGGGCGTTGACCAACGAGAGTGCTGATACACAGCCCGGCTCAATACCTAAATAGCGGGCAAGTCGCTCGTTTGATGCAAATCCCAAACGCGACATAGCTTGCTGCTGTGATAAACGTTTCAGGTCAACCCGTCGCTCGGGAGTTGTGATAAGCAAAATATGGCGACGACCATAATTATCTCGCAAAAACAGATTTTTTAAGCGCGTCCCCTCGCGGACTAATGCCAAGGCGTCGGCATCTTCGCATGTCATCAAAGGCGGATGCTGGTATTCGAGCGGTTCGATATCCAGCAAGTTGAGTAAACTGCGTAGTGCTAAGCGCTGCGCTTCATTACTCAAAACACCCACCCCGCAGTTGCACGCTGCGCTCACGCCAATAGACATTGTCTATACTGTGGCCTTGGCGGCATATTTTACGATCTAATAGCGTTTGTTTTAGCTTACCAACCGCTTCTTCCTCAAGTTGAATTTTAAGTGCAGGAGAGTCTTCTAAGCGTTCAAATTCTGCAATTTGTTTACGCTCGCTTTTTCCGATGGGTTTATTCGGTGCTTGGCGTAAATGCGGCGTAGCCGCTACAGTGACGATAAACACAAACTCAGTTCTGCCGCCATCTACCGCGCGCTGAAAAAATTGCTCATCGACAATACGATATTTAGGTTCATCGGGTTTGGTGGCACAGCCAGCCAAGAAGCTAAACAGCAATGCGCTGCTTAGTAAGCGTGTCAATGTCATAGGTTTTCTTACCCAAATCAGTATTTATGGCAGTCTAACAAAGCAAATTGCGATTGGGTAAAATATTTTTTGAATTTAGGGGTTGACGCGACAATAGAAATACTTATAATCTCGCTCCGTCTTCTGATGAATCTTAAACGGATTTATCGCTTGGAATGTGGGGCTATAGCTCAGCTGGGAGAGCGCCTGCCTTGCACGCAGGAGGTCAGCAGTTCGATCCTGCTTAGCTCCACCACCTTCCAACCTTTCCTTGATAGTTTTATAAATTCTTTATACTTCAAATAATTTTTCTTTCTTAATAGCACTTTCACGTACTTAGTAGCATTTTCTGCTTTTCACTCGTTATTATGCTGGTTTTCCTTTGCGGTTACGCTGCAACTTTGCTTGAACGATTAAAACGCCGCTTTTTCATGTTCCGCAGGTAAAAAAGAAAGTCAGGTACGATAGCTTACTATCGCACCCCAAAAAAACTTCGAAGCTAAAACCGCCAATGCAAGCACCGCAGCGCTTTAGCTCAGTAATACTGCTACTGACGTACTTGCCCCGAGCCATTCACCAGATATTTCTCTGCGGTTAAAGACTCAAGCCCCATCGGACCGTAGGCATGTAATTTAGTGGTGGCAATACCAATTTCGGCGCCAAGCCCTAACTCACCGCCATCAGAAAAACGCGATGAGGCGTTCACCATCACCACCGAGGCATCGATACTGCGTTGGAAAAGCTCCGCTGTCGCTTGGTTTTGTGTACAGATCACTTCGGTGTGGTGGCTGCCGAAACGGTCAATGTGTGCTAGTGCCATGGTAAAGTCATCCACCACGCGAATGGCAATTTCTAAACTGAGATACTCTTCACCAAATTCCTCTGCGCCTAACACGGTTGCATTGGAAAAGTATGGCGCAGCGTGCTCGCACGCATTAATTTTTACCCCTTTTTCTTTAAGTGCAGCACTCACCTGCGGCAAGAAATCAGCGGCAATGGCTTGGTGTACTAATAAACCTTCAAGCGCATTACACACTCCAGTACGCTGAGTTTTACCATTGAGTAGCAAGTTAAGCGCTACAGCCAAATCGGCGTCTTTATCTACATACAAATGACAGACGCCTTTAAAGTGCTGGATCACCGGAATAGTGCTGTTCTCTGTGACAAATTTTATCAGCCCTTCACCACCACGTGGGATCACTAAATCGATATAGTCTTTTTGCTGCATCAGCTCCATTAAAAGACCACGGTCTGGGTCTGGTACGACTGTGATAAGTGCTTCTGGTAACTGATGCGCACGCAGTACCGTGTGTAACACTTCAGCAATCGCTAACGAGCTATGTAACGCCTCTTTACCACCACGTAGCACCACGCCATTGCCCGATTTAAAGCATAATGCCCCCGCGTCCGCAGTCACATTAGGGCGCGCTTCGTAAATCATACATACCACACCAAGCGGAATACGCATTTTGCGAATTTCAATGCCATTTGGCCGCGTGCCGAATTGACGAATTTCACCTACTGGATCGGGTAAGGAGATAATGGTTTCTATGCCTGCGGCCATCGCATCGATGCGCGCTTTATTAAGTGTTAATCTATCGACCATAGCCGCCGAGAGCTGATTTTGACTCGCTTGCGCAAGATCAAGCGCATTGGCTGCAAGAATCGCATCGCAGTTGTCGCGCAGCGCCTGTGCCATGGCTTGTAATACCGCATTTTTTTCTGGGGTAGGAAGCAGCGCCAGGATCTTAGCGGCTGCCTTTGCGTTTTTAGCTAATTCTGTAATGAAACTCATGCTGCTTTATTTCTCCAATACTGCGATATGTTGCTGCGAAATCACCGGCCCTATGCTCTCCTGCATTTGTGAGGTGAGCAGGCCACTGTCGTGCTGAGCAATAAAGCTCAGCAGACAACTACTATAATTGGTTTTTGCCTTGGCAAGGCGGTTTCCTTGCGGATCGGTAATAAGCACCGTTTCTCCAGCAGAAAATTCGCCATTAACCGCCACAATATCGTCACTGCGTACTTGTTGCGCTAAAGGTTCCTCTGCTTTGGTAAGCTGTGCCGATACCACTAGTTCCCCTTGTGCTTTGGCTGTGTGCATCAACCAATGCTGCGACTCAAGGAGTGGCTCATCATACGGGAAAAACACCGTACCTGGGTTTTGTCCCTCTAAAAGCAAACGAAATGTGCTGTCTTTAAAACCATTCACTATGTAGGTGGTAATACCGTGTGAAGTGGCTTTTTCTGCCGCCTGCAACTTCGTGCGCATCCCGCCTGTGCCCTGCGCGCTATTTGGCCCGTCGGTCATGGCTTTAATTTCGTCTGTGATAGCGCGCACCTCAGGAATTAAACTCGCGCCCTCAACCACTCTGGGATTGGCGTTATATAAACCATCTATATCTGAGCAAATCACTAAACTGTCTGCGTCCGCAGCGGCTGCTACCATAGCAGAAAGATTGTCGTTATCGCCGACTTTAAGGCTATCTGTGGTGACGGCATCATTTTCATTGATAATAGGTAAAATGCCCTCGGCGAGTAAAGTGAATAATGTTTCACGTATACTGGTGTAGCGCTCGCGGTGGCGTAAATCTGCATGTGTTAGCAACAGCTGCGCAGTAGGAAAATCAAAAAACCGCTCCCACATTGAGATCATCTCGGTTTGCCCCGCCGCTGCCATGGCTTTTCTTACCGCAACCGATTGCTGCACTTCTTTGGCAAATAAATGCGCGCCCGCCGCGACAGCGCCTGATGAAACTAAAATCACTTCGATGCCTTTGCTACGACAATCGACAATAAACTGGGCAATTTTCAGCAAATGCTGTGAGCGACAGCCATCTTGCTGCGGCGCAATCAGTGCGCTACCAATTTTTATAACTAGCCTTTTCACCTTCTCTCTCCATTCTATGGCTGTGTTTTACTCCTCTGTGCTTATTATTCAAACAACCTAGCCAGCGCTATAGCTAAAATAAGGGATACCTACTGCTTTCGCACCAAATTAAAAATGGCACAAGATCTCGCAACCAATCTAATGCGGATGGTGCAGAAACAAGCTCACAAGGTGTCAGTTAGGTCGACAAAATGTCAGCGCTCTACAAGTTAAAAATAAAAGCTGGATTGTGACCCCAGAGCAGCGCCTCGGCTGTCTGATGTCGGACCGTTTTCAGCGTGACCATCATGGTTTGATGCAGCTGAAAAGATCTAAACCGCAATGAATTATTGCGCAATAGAGGAGATAAATTGGCGAGTAGTAAAGCTCGCCGTCTTTTTTACCTTAACGTACTTAAGCAGTTGATTTCAAGCCAAACGGATAGGCTTCATTTATTTGTAATATAAACTTGCGCAATAACTTTGAAATTTCAAGCTGTTATTCGCTATACAAAGCAGCGTTCTGTGTTATAACTGGATCTCATCATTTAAGCTTAGCTGGAGAGTCTATGTCAGCGATTTATATCGCCGGGATCGCAGTTTGTTCGGTATTTGCCCAGTGGCTCGCCTGGTTTTTAAAAGTTCCTGCGATTTTATTTTTACTCATTGTTGGCCTAGTACTCGGCCCGATTAGCGGCCAACTCGACCCTGATCTCTTACTCGGTGACTTGCTATTTCCGGTGGTTTCTCTTGCGGTAGCGGTGATCTTATTTGAAGGCTCATTGACCTTACACTTCCAAGAACTCAAAGGGATAGGTAAAGTCGTAAGGAACCTGTGTTCGACTGGGATGCTCGCCACCTTTGTTATCGTCGGCCTCGCTGCCTACGGCATTTTAGACCTCGACTGGCGCGTTGCCGCGGTACTTGGTGCGGTTTTGGTCGTCACAGGCCCAACTGTAATTGCCCCGATGCTCAATACTATGCGGCCCAACAAAGACATTGACCGCATCTTGCGCTGGGAAGGTATAGTAATAGACCCAATTGGCGCGCTATTTGCGGTATTGGTGTTCGAAGCTGTGATGTTGGTCGGTGACGAAGGCATCGTTAATCACACCCTCATTGCCCTGTTTAAAACGGTTTCGGTTGGCCTGTCTATTGGGGTGGTTGCGGGCGCATTAACGAGCTTTTTGATCCGCAAAGAGTGGCTACCCTTTGAGCTGCATAAGTTCGCTATCCTAGCTTTAGTGCTGATAAGCTTCACTGGTTCTAATTATTTAGCCCACGAATCCGGTTTATTGGCTGTCACGGTCTTTGGTATTTGGCTTGCCAATCAGGATGATTTAGAAATCGACTCGGTGCTTGAATTTAAAGAAGACCTTTCGATGATCCTGATTTCTACCTTGTTTATCTTACTGGCTGCGAGGCTCCAATTAGCTGACCTAATGCAGTTGGATTTCAAGGTGTTTTTATTCCTTGCAGTAGTCCTATTTGTTGCACGGCCAATTTGTATTGCGGTTTCTACGTATGGCTCGGAGCTACCATTTAAGTCACGCTTAGTGCTGGCGTGGATTGCCCCTCGAGGTATTGTTGCTGCAGCGGTCGGCTCAGTGTTTGCGCTGAGTATGATTGAAGCCGAGATCCCTGATGCGCATAAAATTGTGCCACTGATTTTTACTGTGATCATCATCACAGTTGTAAGCCAAAGCTTAACCGCGACGCCGTTGGCTAAACTACTAAAAGTACGCCAGCCATCACCCAATACCATTTTAATTATTGGCGCCAACCATGTCGCAAGAGCGATTGGTGTGGGCCTAAAAGAACTCAACATTGATGTGTATCTTTCTGATCCTGCGTGGGAAAACTGCAAGATGGCACGCATGGATGGGCTTAACTGCTATTACGGTAACCCGCAATCTGAACATGCAGAACGCTATCTACCTTTAACCAGTTTAAAATCCGTGTTGGCACTTTCACCTAATCGCCATCACAACGCCTTAGGGGTGCAGTATTTTTCGCATTTACTTGGCGAGCAGAACGTCTATTCGCTACGCTCTTCAACTAACCATGCCAAAGCCAACAAAGACAGTGCGACTTTCCTCTCGCGGCAAATTTTATTCGCCGAGCTAGGTAACTACGCCAAACTTTCAAGCCTTATCTCTAAAGGCGGAAAAGTGAGCGCGACGCGTATTTCAGAAGAGTTTAGTTGGCAACAATTTCAGGAAACCAACAAAGAAGCCATTCCACTGTTTGTGATTTTAGAGCAGAAAAAAGACGATGACACAGTCAGAATTCGGCCGTTTGTCACCGATATGGCTAAGCCCCCTGAAGTCGGTGAACGTGTTATATCGCTACAACCGCCAAAAATGTCGCTGTTAAAAGAAAGCAATAACAAAGAGATGAAAATAGGTGAGAAGATTGGTTCTTTAAATAGCGAAGAACGTTAAAAAGTCGTTATATGAGGTGGCTTATGCCACCTCTACAACAGTCGTTTAATGCGCTAACGTGAAAGTACTAATTTGACAAGCGGGCGCGCTTCACAACACTCTCTGGCATCTTTTCAGCCAACTGAGCTAAGGCAGTTTCGATTTGCTTGTGGACTTTCGCATCCGCCACTACCGCATGAAATAACCAATGATAGGCCGACTCAAAATCTCGCGGACTACCGTGACCGTCATTGAGGAGCCGCACAAAACGCAGCTGAGCGGCAAGATTCCCCTGCGCTGCCGCTTCTCGTAGGTAAGTAATTGCCATGGCTTTATCGCGCTGTACAAGCTTGCCTGTATCATAGTAACGCCCTAATTGCTCAAGCGCTGCCGCTAAGCCTTGCTGGGCTGCCTGACGCATATAATGCACCCCTAGCTCCACATTGGCGTCCAAACACACGCCATAGGCGAGCATATCGCCATAGAGAAATTGGTATGAGGGTAACGCCATCACTTCGGCACGGGCTTTGATATCGTCAAGTAACTGGCAATCATCTGCTTTAACGCGTTGCAGATGCTGATTTTTGTTGATAAGACCAACCAATTCTTCTTGGGTGTACAAAGGCACGGCTGAGGTGCTGTCTGGTTTAATTTCCTCAGCGTGAAGCGCTGCTGTCATTCCCAATAACAAACACATTGATACTGCAAACTGTTGACCTTTGTTCACCATAACTCCGCCTGAATTTTGACTCTGATCTGTTTATCGGAAGTAACCCTTCAATAATTATACCAACAGGCACAAAAAAAGCTGCCGAGGCAGCTTTTCTTAATCAGACGTCACGTGAACTGTGATGATTACGCACTAAATGGGTTACGTACAATCATGGTTTCTACGCGATCTGGGCCAGTCGAAATAATGTCGATTGGCACACCAGTGATTTCTTCAAGACGTTTGATATAGTTAACCGCGTTTTGTGGTAACTGCTCTAGCGTCGTTGCACCAACTGTGTTCTCGCTCCAGCCTGGCATTTCTTCGTAAACTGGTGTTACTTTCTCATAGCCTTCAGCTGCAAGTGGTGACACGTTAGTGACTGTGCCATCTTCCATCTGGTAACCAGTACAGATCTTGATGGTTTCTAAGCCATCTAGCACGTCTAGTTTAGTTAAGCAGAAGCCTGTGATGCTGTTGATTTGAATCGCGCGGCGCATTGCCACTGCATCAAACCAACCAGTACGGCGTTTACGGCCTGTAGTTGCGCCAAACTCGTGACCTTTAGTTCCTAAATGCTCACCTACTGCACAGCTAAGCTCAGTTGGGAATGGACCAGAACCTACACGCGTAGTGTAAGCTTTAACAATACCTAACACGTAATCTAGGTATAGTGGACCAAAACCAGAACCAGTTGCAACGCCACCAGCTGTAGTGTTAGATGAAGTTACATACGGGTAAGTACCGTGGTCGATGTCTAGCAATGTGCCTTGTGCACCTTCAAACAGCAAGTTATCGCCGTTTTTACGCGCTGTATCAAGTAGCTCAGTCACATCAACAACCATTGATTTCAGAATGTCTGCCACAGCCATTGCTTGGTCATACGTTTCTTGGAAATCAACCGCATCAACTTTGTAGTAGTTCACTAATGTAAAGTTGTGGTACTCAAGAATTTCTTTAAGTTTTGCAGCGAATTGCTCTGGGTTGAACAAATCACCCACACGCAGACCGCGACGTGCAACTTTATCTTCGTACGCAGGACCGATACCACGGCCAGTTGTACCGATAGCTTTGTTACCACGCGCCAACTCACGCGCTTTATCCAATGCCACATGGTATGGCAGGATCAGCGGACAGGCTTCGCTGATAAGCAAACGTTCACGAACCGGAACGCCACGCGCTTCTAGCATGCCAATCTCTTTCATCAGAGCGTCTGGTGCAAGTACTACACCGTTACCGATGATACATTTTACGTTATCACGTAAAACCCCAGAAGGGATCAAATGTAATACCGTCTTTTCTCCGTTGATCACTAGTGTATGGCCAGCGTTATGACCACCTTGATAACGAACGACATAAGACGCTTTATCTGTCAGTAGGTCAACAACCTTACCTTTACCTTCGTCACCCCATTGGGTGCCTAATACAACGACGTTTTTACCCATTGCAAAATCACTTAGAAAAAATTAGGCGCAGATTTTACCAGAAAAGCAAAGGGGAAGACACCCCGTTCTGGCTAATTTTTCTGCTCTTTACTTGTTCTTTTTGCAAGTTGTAGAGAAGCGCCTGAATTACATACAAAAAAGCCTCGCCAATTGGCGAGGCTTTTAGGTGAAGCTAAAAATTAGTTGGCTTTAGCATCTTTCATATAATTGAAAAACTCGCTCTTTGGTGAGAGCACCATCACGTCATTTTTGTCTTTAAAGGTATTTTTGTAGGCTTCTAAGCTACGCACGAAAGCAAAAAATTCAGCGTCTTTACTATAAGCATCTGCGTAAATTTTGGCAGCGCTAGCGTCGCCTTCACCCCGCACGGTACGCGCATTACGTTCTGCATCAGCGAGCATTACGGTCACACGACGGTCAACTTCAGCGCGAATGGTTTCCGCTTTTTCTTGACCTTGTGAACGATGCTCTTTTGCCACTGCGGTACGCTCAGCACGCATACGCTGGTAAATTGAGCTACTGACTTCACTTGGTAGGTTAATTTGCTTCACACGCACGTCAAGCACTTCAATACCAAGCTCTTTAGCACTTTCACCTGCTTGTACTAACGCTTCTTCCATCAGCTCACTACGCTCACCAGAAACGATTTCTCGAATAGTGCGCGAACCAAAGTTCGTTCTGAGACCGTTGTTGACCTTTTGTTTAAGTAGCGTTTCAGCATATTGCTTGTCGCCACGGGCACGAAGGTAAAACGCACTAAAGTCGTTCACGCGCCACTTCACAAATGAGTCAACAATAAGGTCTTTCTTTTCGCTCGTTACGAAACGATCTGGTGCACCATCCAAAGTCTGAATACGCGCATCCAAATGACGAACCTGAGCGAAGAAAGGCACCTTTAGATGCAAGCCTGGGCCGTACACCATCGCCTTATCGTCACCGTCTTTTTGTACTTTACTGAACAACAATACAATTGCACGTTGCCCTTCAGTTACAACAAACACTGACGAAAAACACAACACCACGGCAGCCAGCAGCAATACAATACTAAAATTTTTCATCTGCATTATCTCCCGTTGTTGAAGCGGTCATTGTTAAAGCGATCTGTGCTTTGCGGCGTGCTGTTCGTATGCGCAGGTGATGACAACTTGCTACGTAAATGATTGATGTCGTTTTGGTTTGGTAAAGACAATGGAGCGCGACCTGCACTTTGTTCCATGATCTTATCCAATGGCAAATACATCATGTTATTGCCGCCCTCAACATCAACTAAGATCTTAGCACTGTTGCCCAAGATTTCTTCCATCGCATCAATGTACAAGCGTTGGCGTGTGACTTGCTTGGCCGCTTTATACTCAGGTAAAAGTTTCTCAAAACGAGCTACCTCACCCTGTGCTTCCAACGTAATACGCTCACGGTAACCTTCGGCTTCTTGCGTCATGCGTGTAACTTGACCACGAGCACGCGGTTCAATCTCACGCGCATAAGCTTCAGCTTCACGAATAAAACGTTCTTCGTCTTCTTGTGCTGCAATGGCATCATCAAATGCGTCTTTCACTTCCGCTGGTGGACGAGAATCTTTAAAGTTCACGTCGGTGACAATAATACCTAGCTTATAAGGCTCAATGACTTTGTTCAGCTCGTCCCATGTACGTTGACGAACTATTTCACGCCCAGTAGTCAGCACTTCATCCATACGCGAATGCCCCACCACATAACGCAGTGCACTATCTAGCGCTTGTTGTAAGCTGTGGTCGGCATCGGTCACACTAAAGCGATACAAAGTAGGGTCAATGACGCGGTATTGCACTTCAAACTCAACGCTAACGACGTTTTCGTCTTCTGTGAGCATAAAGCCTGAAGCTGAAAGTGAACGTACGGCTTCAATATCGATTGGGATAACACGTTCAATAAAGGTCATTTTCCAGCGTAAACCTGGCTCAGCGATACGATCAAATTTACCAAACTGCAGCACAATGCCACGCTCAGCTTCTTTCACCGTATAAATACCACTTAGTGCCCAAACGACTAACGCAATTAGAAAAACGATGGTAAAACCGATACCACCTAAGCCACCATTGCGGTTGCCACCTGATTTACCGCCAAATATCCCACCAAACTTGTCGCCAAACTTGCGGAACACTTCATCCAGATCCGGAGGCCCTTGGTCACGACCACCACGGTTTTTCCATGGGTCGTTGTCATTACCATTGCCATTGTTACCCGGTTCGTTCCAGGCCATAGCTCTACTCCATTGTAATTAAAATGAATTAAGTTAAATCTAACAAATTAAAAGCGCGACTGACAGAAAAATACGCGCTCATTTCGCAGTTTTTCCCACTCACTTGCTGCATCTAGACCTCATGCCCGATGCAAAATCCCAGCTGATATAAGTTGCTGGTAACCAGCAACTTCACCAGATTTGGTTATTTTCCCAGTAAATTGTCTATGCTTAAGCCTGAACAATCAAGTCATCTAAGTTATGACGGTGTTCCTTTTTCAGTTTTTCCCAATCAACCATCGGCATACGCACATCAATTAACCAGTTACCTTGCTCGTCGTAGCTTTCTTGTTGGACACTATTCAAAGTGAAGAGTGAACCACGCAATTTACCCAAATTGGCAGGGATACAAAGCGTTGCGGCTAGGACTTTTTTCGATAACAGCTCAGTCATTGCCTGAAACAACAACTCAACCCCAGCCCCAGTTTGCGCCGACAACCACACACGAATCGGCGCGCCGTTATCATCACGCTCGATCATAGGCTCGGTATCCGCCAGCAAATCAATTTTGTTATACACCAGCAGCTGCGGCACATGATTGGCTTCAATTTCCTTAAGCACTGATTGTACTTCTTTCATGTTACCGACGATACGCGGATCCGCCGCATCGACGACATGAAGTTGTAAATCCGCTTCACGGGTTTCTGTTAGCGTTGCTTTAAATGCCGCGACCAAATCATGGGGTAAATGGCGAATAAAGCCCACCGTATCCGCTAAAATCACCGCCCCGGCATCCTGCAACTCAACTTTACGTAATGTTGGGTCTAAGGTGGCAAAAAGTTGATCCGCCGCGTAAACATCGGCATTGGTGATCCGATTAAACAAACTCGATTTTCCCGCGTTGGTATAACCGACCAATGACACCGTTGGGACATCGTTGCGGCTACGCGCACGACGACCTTGTTCACGTACTAACGCCACTTTTTCGAGACGTTTCATAATGGTTTTCAACCGCGCTTTAAGTAAACGACGGTCAGTCTCCAGCTGTGTTTCACCAGGTCCGCGTAAACCAATCCCGCCTTTTTGGCGTTCTAAGTGAGTCCAGCCGCGAATTAAACGTGTGGAGATATGTTTAAGCTGCGCCAACTCAACTTGCAGTTTACCTTCGTGGGTTCGTGCTCGCTGGGCAAAAATGTCTAAGATCAATGATGTTCTATCTAACACCCGACATTGGCAAACACGCTCTAAATTTCGTTCTTGAGAGGGGCTAAGTTGGTGGTTAAAGATGACGACATCCGCATTGTGGATTTTGACAATCTCGGCAATTTCTTCTGCTTTACCAGTTCCGACGAAAAACTTTGCATGGGGTGTCTGACGGCTGCCTTGCACAACCGCCAAACTATTAACACCCGCAGAAGACACTAACATTTCTAACTCGTGCAGATCCTCGCGGTCGCTCTCGTGAGAAAAGTTAATATGAACCAAGATTGCCTGTTCGCCGGCTTCATAACGGTCAAACAAGCATTACGCTCCTACGTTAATAGTTACCATCATCTGGGTTGTCTACGCCGTCAGTACCTTGAATACCTTGGAAAGTAATTGCGCGCGCAGGCACCACAGTAGAGATGGCATGTTTATAAACCATTTGGTTTACAGTGTTTTCAAGTAAAATCACAAACTGATCAAACGATTGGATTTTGCCTTGTAATTTAATTCCGTTAACTAAAAAGATTGAAACGGGAACACGCTCACGACGTAACGCATTCAAAAATGGATCTTGTAACGATTGGCCTTTTGCCATGTTATTTTCCTTAGTTCTAGGTGTTATTGTAATTGGCCGGTAAAAATCAGAACTTTTTTCGCCCCAACTTTTATTAGCTTAGCGAACTTACAACACGTTGCAAGTTTTCTTGGTCTCCACTGTCAAGCCAAGTGACTTCGGGCCAGCTTCGTAACCAAGTCAGCTGCCGTTTGGCAAGCTGTCGAGTCGCTGCGATACCTTTGAACACCATTTCGTCGTAATCACAGCGTCCCGCTAAATAATCCCACATCTGCCGATATCCAACACAGCGAATAGATGGTAAATCAGGATGCAAATCTTGTCGTTGATATAAGGCCGAAACTTCGTTTTCAAACCCCTCTTCCAACATTTTTTTATATCTCAACGCGATACGTTCATGCAGCACGGCTCTGTCAGCGGGCGCAATGGCAAATTGGTGGAACGTATAAGGCAACGGTGCTTCTTTCACTTGCTGCAACTCACTCATGGCTTTACCCGTGAGACGATATACTTCCAACGCGCGATTAATGCGCTGAGAGTCATTTTCGCTGATTTTACTCGCTGCTTCAGGGTCTACCTGCTGCAACAATTGGTGCATCGCAGGCCAGCCTTTCGCTTGCGCCTCGCTTTCTAACCCAGCTCGTATTATCGCATCAGCTTCAGGCAATGGCGACAATCCGTCAATCAAAGCCTTAAAATACATCATAGTACCACCGACTAAGATAGGTATTTTGCCCAGCGCATGTAAACGCTCAATTTGCGCAACTGCATCGCGGCGAAAATCGGCAACAGAGTAACTTTCGCTGGGGTCTAAAATATCAATCAAATGATGCGGTGCCAACGCTTGTTCCGCGGCGTTGGGCTTGGCAGTGCCAATATCCATACCACGATACACTAAAGCCGAATCAACACTAATCACTTCGGTATTAAGATGTTGGCACAGTGCAATTGCAAGGTCAGTTTTACCCGCAGCAGTTGGTCCCATCAAGGTAATAACGGGTTTATGTTCCAAATTACTTCTCTTTCGAAAATTGCGCCATTAACAGCATAGGATCTATTTTAACTGCTTTTTCCACTAAACGGGCGATACATTGCGGATTTTTTTCAATTTCTTGGCGAAGCTCGGAAAAACTTTGGCTTTGCAAGAAATTGTCAGGAATTTGCTCAATAAACCACCCAAGCCACTCATGACTTTGCCACTGCGCCACTAAGTCTTGCATAAGCAATCTGACAATGCGCTGAATCATTTCCGCAACATCAATTGAATACAATGCCGGTGGCAGTTTTTTCACTATGATGTAGCTGGTAAATAACTGGATCTCAAAACCCAGTAAGGCGAGCCAAGACTGGTATTTTTCAAACAAAGGGATTTGCTCTGCACTTAAACTTACCCGCACTGGTAACAACAAGGCTTTAGAGTTTAAAGTGCCTTGATGTTCTAGTTCGCTTTGCCAATAACATGCCAGTGCATCGCGATAACGGCTTAAGTACAAGCCGTCTTGGCGCTGCTCAAGGCGTAGCCCCAAAGGTAAAAACATCACTGAGGTAAAGTTTGGCGTGGCTGTGGTTAAGTGTTCAGTTGGCGCAGCTACCAAGTCCGTTTCGCGCACTTGCAATTGTTGGTACAGCGCATTGACATTGTAATTGTGCTTGCTGCTTGAACTGGCCGTGCCGCTATGGGGTGATGATGCACGAGCAGTATAGCCCCGAGAGCCTGAACTTCCGCGCGCATTACCCGCTTTTGCACTGAGCATATCGCCGCTATCCGCATACGTTTGCTCGTGAGATAACTCTTGAGATAACTGTTGAGATAAATAGCTGGAATGCTCGGCGGCGGGTTGGTGCGCTTTGCGTAGCGGTGCGACGTAGTCACGCTCACTATTTTGCTGTTGATTTTGCTCGAAATCATTGTGCCACGCTGCATCAAAAACCGCGCTGTGGTCGTGCTCTACGCCATCGCCATGTGCCACCAGCAAGCTTGGCGAAACTTCGCTGCTAATCGCGGGTTTTAAAGCTTGAACAATAAAGTCATGCACCAAACGTGCTTGGTGAAAACGCACTTCGTGCTTAGCCGGATGGACATTGACGTCAACTTGCCTTGGATCTAGCTCGACAAATAACACAAAACTGGGCAACTCAATACTGCCCACAACTTCTTCAAAAGCTTGGCGAATGGCGTGTAAAATCAACTTGTCACGCATCATTCGGCCATTCACATAGGTGTATTGCGTGGTCCCCGAAGTACCAACTGGCATTAACCAACCATGTAACGACAGGCCTTCATTACCGGCTTGCAAGTGGCAAGCTTCAGTCAAAAACGCTTTACCTGCTACTTGCGCGACGCGCTGTACATCATTGCTGCCATCTAAGCTTGGGCGAAACTGGCGCACCACTTTGCCGTTATGCGTTAAAGTAATCGCGACGTCAAAACGACTCAGCGCAATGCGCTTTACCAGCTCTTCAATATGGGCAAACTCGGTTTTTTCCGTTCGTAAAAATTTGCGCCGCGCCGGGGTGTTAAAAAATAAGTCTTTTACTTCAACCGTAGTACCGTCAGGATGCGCAGTAGGCTGCACTTGCACCGCCATGTCGCGGCCTTCAGCAAATGCCTGCCAAGCGGTTTCTTGCGCTGCCGGTTTGGAGCTTAGCGTCAGCCGAGACACTGAACTGATAGAGGCCAGCGCCTCGCCACGAAAACCAAGGCTTGCTATACATTCTAAATCGTCGAGGGTTTTCAGTTTACTGGTCGCATGGCGCGATAGCGCAAGCACCAACTCATGCTGGTCAATGCCACTGCCATTATCACGGATCCGAATAAGCTTGTGACCACCGCGTTCAATGTCGATTTGGATACGGTTTGCACCCGAATCTAGGCTGTTTTCTACCAGCTCTTTAACCACAGAAGCGGGCCGCTCCACCACTTCACCTGCTGCTATTTGGTTTGCTAAGCGAGCAGGTAAGATCTCAATTGCCATGCGTTACCTTAGTCGGTTAAATACCACGTTAAGCCTTTGGAATGGTCAAGACCTGACCAATAAACAAAGTGTTAGACTTAAGACTATTCACTCTTTTCAACGCCTCAACCGACACACCATAGCGGCTGGCAAGCACACTTAATGACTCGCCGGCTTGAACTTTATGAATGGTCGGATTATCAGCCTTAAGCGAGGCGAACAAGGAATCCACCGGTGGATTTTGCCAATAATATTGCTTCAAAGAATTAAATATCGCGCGCGCAAGCTTTTCTTGATGCGAGCCAGAAAGCAATAGTTGCTCTTCTTTGGGGTTAGAAATAAACCCAGTTTCCACCAAAATGGAAGGAATGTCGGGTGATTTCAATACCCCAAAGTTAGCCGCCTGCGGCTCACGTTTATGAAGCTTAGTCACTTTGCGCAGCTCACTGACCACTTCTTCGGCGACTTGAAAACCCGTTTTCATCGAATGATCCATCGACATATCTAACAAGGCTTTTGCCAGATATTTTTCGTTGGCAGTGTCTTTTATCACATCCGCCGCACCACCTAGCAACTGTGAATGCTTTTCGGTATCTTCGAGCCATTTACCAATTTCAGAGTTGGCACGGCGCAGCGACAACACCCAAACCGAGGAACCATTTGGCTCTGGCCTTGAGAATGCGTCTGCATGAATGGAAACAAAGAAATCCGCCTTACGTTCACGCGCTCGCACGGTACGAGTATTGAGGTTAACAAAGTAGTCGCCTGTACGAATCAAACGCGCTTCCATACCAGGTTCGGCATCAACCAAACGCGCTAAACGTTTGGCAATTTGGAGAGTAATGTTTTTCTCATAAGTGCCCGCAGGACCTATTGAACCTGGGTCTTCACCACCATGCCCAGCGTCGATAGCAATGATAATATTACGGTCTTTGGCGCGCTCAACACTGCGTTTTGCACTGTTACTCTCATTACTGTAAACACTCATTTGCGTGCCGTATAAATCCACCACTAAGCGGTCTTTATAAGGCCCAGTTGGCGCTAAGGCGAATACCACAGGCTTGGCATTTTGCAATAAATCAAACACCACCCGAATACTTTTCTTATCTTTGGGTTTGCTGTAACGCATGCGCTTGATAATTTTGTGTTCTTCGGGAATGGCAGGCAAGGTATTGAGCTTGTCGGTAGATTCAAGATCAATCACTAAACGGGCTGGGTTTTGCAGCATAAAATAGCTAAAATCGGGCTTTTGCTCGAGATCAAACACCACACGCGTACTTTCGGGCGACGGCCACACCCGCACCCCTTCAATTTTGTTTGCTGCCATTACCACGATAGGTAAGCACAGCAGCAGCGCCAGCAGGTTGCGCCAGCTTAGCAATAACTTATTGAAAAGATCACTCACTTTCATCGGTTTGTAATTGTTGTAATAGTTGTTCACCGCGCACGGATTGAGCGACGGCATAAAAACGCCTTGCTTCACCCTCATACTGCATCGTTACATCCAGATCTGGGGTTGGGATAAAGCCATGACCTTTTTCCGGCCATTCTACAATGCACACCGCCGTGGTATCGAAATAATCACGAATGCCCATATATTCAAGCTCTTCTGGTGAGCCTAAACGATAAAGATCAAAATGATAAATATTGACCTCGGCAAGCTCATAAGGTTCAACTAAAGTATAGGTAGGACTCTTAACCTTACCTTGATGACCAAAACCTTGCACAATGCCGCGCGATAAAGTGGTTTTACCTGCACCCAAATCACCATGCAGATAAATTACCGCACCCGCTTTGACTATAGTTGCAATACGGTTACCAAGCTGCACGGTAGCCGCTTCATCCGCCAACGGAATGCTTAATTGTGTGGTCATTGTTACCCCAAAATACGTCGAATATGGCTAAACAAATCGCTTGCCAATAAACCAATTGCACCGTCTTTCGCAGCTTCTTCAGCAGCCAAACCATGAATATACACAGCTAGGCTGACTGCTGCAAATAACGGCACTTGTTGCGCGACAAGCGCGGCAATAATACCAGATAACACGTCCCCCATCCCAGCACTCGCCATCGCTGCACAACCTGACCGATTAATATTTCGCCGCTCGGGCGACTGTACCAGTGAACCGGGTCCTTTTAACACACAAATCGTGTCCAACTGCGTAGCTAAAACTTCTGCCATGCTAAACCTATCTAACGCTTCCGGCAGTGTGGTGTTATTGGCGGCGAAGCCCGCGAGCAACTTTTTAGCCTCACCCAAATGCGGAGTGATCACTGCAGGTTTACAACAACTTGGCTGCTGCGCTAATAAATTCAGCGCATCGGCATCACAGATAAGCGGCACGGTTAAATCTTTACACGCACCAAGTAATTGCTCTGCCCAGCTGTCTTGACCAAGCCCAGGCCCTATGACCACCACACTCGCTTTTTCGAGCAGAGGCTGCAGCGCTTTGGCATCCGCAACACCATGTACCATTAGCTCATATCGCCCTTGCAATACCACTGCTTGATTGGCGGGGTGCGTCGCCACACTAACCAGCCCAGCGCCGCTACGCAAACAAGCTTCTGCGGCTAAGCGAATTGCTCCCGCCATGCCTAGATTGCCACCAATTAACAGCACATGGCCAAGCTGATGTTTATAGCTGTCAAAAGCACGCACGGGTTTATGTTGTAATAGGTTTTCGGCATTACTGTAGTGGCTTGGCGCCTTCAGTAACTTAGAAAACGACTTGGCCACACCCAGCCCAGCAAAGAGCAGTTGCCCCACATAACCACGAGCAGCTCCCGTGAGCATACCTTGTTTAAGGGCAATAAAAGTAACCGTAGTGTCGGCGCAAAACGTGCCTTCAGCGACCGCTGCTGACGTGCCATTTACACCGCTTGGCAAGTCAATACTGACTCGGTGGACACTAAGACCATTAACGAGCGCAAACGCGTCCTGCACATTTGCTGGGAGTTCACCTTTAAAGCCACTGCCAAAGACCCCATCGACAATTATCGCGGCATCAAACACACTTTCAGGGCAATTCTCGGTAATGACTCCGCCTGCTTGCTGATAGGCAAGCCAAGCATTTTTTGCATCTCCAGTCAGCAGTTGTGGTGCAAACAAGGCCCACACGGTTACGCTCAAACCTTGTTGACGTAGTAGCTCAGCGACAATATAACCATCACCGGCGTTATTGCCTTTACCGACTAGAATCAAGCAGCTAGCGGCTTCCAGCTGGTGTAATTTGCAATAATCAAGGATATAACTACACACCGCAGCGCCGGCACGCTGCATTAAATGACTGAGTGTGGTGGCGCTTAATTCCGCCGCTTGTTGCTCGTTTTCTTGAACTTGTTGGGCGGTATAGGCTTTTTGTGGTAAATTGGCACTGTATTGTTTCATTCCGATAGACTTCTGTGACCACGCCAAATATTGATTATCGTGACCTAGCTGAGAAAATTAAGCAATGGGGTAAAGCACTTGGATTTGCCGACGTGGCTATTACTGATGTTGATCTCAGTGAACATGAAGCACAATTGCAACGTTGGCTCGATTTAGGCTATCACGGCAGCATGCATTATATGGCAAGCCATGGTATGAAACGCGCCCGCCCTGCTGAATTAGTGCCAGGCACCCAACGCATTATTTGCGTCAAAATGCATTATTTACCACCGGACGCCAGTTTCGCCAAAGCACTTAAACAATCCGATATTGCCTACGTTAGTCGCTATGCACTGGGTCGTGACTACCATAAAGTCATGCGCAACAAGCTTAAACAGCTCGGTGAGCAGATCAAAGCGGAAGTCAGCGAACTCGGCTACCGCCCTTTTGTTGATTCTGCGCCTGTGTTGGAGCGGCAACTAGCAGAAAAAGCCGGACTCGGCTGGCGCGGCAAAAACAGTTTATTGATCCACCGTGAAATGGGGTCGTGGTTTTTCTTAGGGGAATTATTCGTCGATATTCCTCTGCCAATAGATACACCAACCCAGAGTGAAGGCTGCGGTAAGTGTACCGCTTGTTTAACGTTGTGCCCAACAGGCGCGATTGTCGAGCCTTACGTGGTAGATGCGCGCAAGTGTATTTCCTATTTAACAATCGAGCTAGACGGCCCCATTCCTCTAGAGTTTCGCAGTAAAATGGGTAATCGTATTTATGGCTGTGACGATTGTCAGCTGGTGTGTCCGTGGAATCGTTACGGTCAAATTACCCAAGAAGCAGATTTTTTACCGCGCGAAAAAATCAAAGACAAGCCGTTACTTGAACTTTTTGGCTGGGATGAAGCGACATTCTTAAAGCATACCGAAGGGAGTGCCATTCGCCGCATAGGACATGAGCGCTGGCTACGTAATTTGGCCGTTGGCCTCGGCAATGCCCCATTTGACCCTAACATAGTGGCGGCATTACAAGCCAAACGACCACACGTAAGTGAACTGGTACAACTGCATATTGACTGGGCACTAGAGCAACAGCAGCTAAAAAATGATGCTGAAAACCGTAAAATCTCTCGGCTTATTCGCATCGTCGAGAAAGGCTTACCCAGAGACGCTTAACCACCTGCGCGATATAAAATCGCGCCTACAAGGTATTCATATCCCCTTGTGGGCGGGGTTTTACACCCGTATGTTATGAACCCAAACCAAAGCGCCATATAAAATCGCGCCGACAAGGCATTCATATTTCCATGTGGACGGCGGGGTATTACGCCCCGCATGTTATGAACCCAAACCAAAAGCGCGATATAAAATCGCGCCTACAAGGTGTTCATATTTCCCTATGGACGGCGGGGTTTTACACCCGTATGTTATGAACCCAACCCAAAGCGCGATATAAAATCACGCCTACAAGGTATTTATACTTCACCTGTGGGCGGGGTTTTACACCCGTATGTTATGAACCCAACCAAAAGCGCGATATAAAATCGCGCCTACAAGGTATTCATACTTCTCTGTTGGCGGGGTTTTACACCCGTATGTTATGAACCCAATCCAAAGCGCGATATAAAATCGCGCCTACAAGATATTCATATTTCCCTATGGACGGCGGGGTTTTACACCCGTATGTTATGAACCCAACCCAAAGCGCGATATAAAATCACGCCTACAAGGTATTTATACTTCACCTGTGGGCGGGGTTTTACACCCCGCATGGTATTCTACAGGCTAGATTAGTGATTTACATGCTGAGCTAGTAGCGCTAAATCGCTTTCGATTTCCTTAAATGCACTTTTCACATCCGCTACCGCACCTTCACGGGCAATTGAGCGCTGAATGGCTTTATCGAGTTTAGAATAAATAAAGATCTCTTGGTCTTCGTCCAAGCCCATCGAAGGAATGCGCTGTTCAAATTCCTCCTGTAACTCTTTAAATACCGCTTCGTTATCTTTGCGATTCGAATCAAGCATAGAAACTAAAGTATGGAATTTATTGTGCACCATACCTATCACTTCGTTGAGATTTTGCTGCTGCGTCAACAATCTATCTCGGGTCACAATGGCCCTTAATTGCTGTTCAGTCACTGAAGTGATGAAGCAAATATGGTCACGAATGCGACCGCGTTTGTCTGGGTCGTCGTTAGGCATATTCAAAATTAAGATGCTGATCTGCTCATAGTTCACCAAAATCCGATTGGTAAACTCATGCAACCGCCCTTTACCTTTTAAGATTTCAAACAGCTCAATGACTATCGGTGAGCAAATACCGGATGTTGAAAAATGCTGGCGGGTATCATTGGTACGCAATTCGATATTGCAACTAAGCCCAAAAGAACTTAAACACATAATGAGCGCTTGAGCTAATTCACCTAATTGATTTATCTCGCCAATTTGCTCAATGTAATTAACTATTTGGCCCATTTCGCTACTGGTTACCATAGCACTAAAGGCAGTATTGGTGGCATCTTCTACTTGTTGCACTAACTGCTCTTTCTCAGCCAACATCTTTTTAAGGTACAAAAGCTTAGACTTTAATTCCGTATGGCCGAAAGGTTTGACGATATAATCTTCCGCCCCCACCGCATAACCTTCCATGCGCTCCTCAACTGAGCCTCTGGCGGATACAAACATTACAACGATATGAGCGGTTTTTGGGTTGGCTTTTAACGCCTTACATACCTCATAACCACTCATTTGCGGCATACTGACGTCGAGCAAAATCACCTGCGGATCGAACTTTTCTACAATCTCTAAACACTCAGGGCCACTTGCTGCAGTGGCCAGCTCGAAATCCAAATCTTCCAGTATCTCTTCAATAATTTCTAGATTAAAGGGCTCATCGTCTACTGCCAGTACGCGTTGTAATGCCATAACCATTCTCTCATTAAAAATCACGCTTTAGCTAAGTTATAGTGTTAAGCGTCAACTATTGCCACACTATCTACTGACATTTCCATGCATACTTAAGTCTTAATTAGGGGCAGCGGGTGTTAATGGCAATTCAATGTGGATTGTCGCACCCGCAGACTTATTATTAGTTGCGTAAATATTGCCGCCGTGTAACGAGACAAACTCACGGCACAGTGCTAAGCCAAGCCCTGTTCCTCCCGCCCCGCTGTCAGTTTTACTACTTTGCGCAAATTTGGAAAAAATATGTTCTAGCTCGTCTTCAGGAATACCCACACCATTATCGATGATTTTGATCCTAGCTTTTCCATCATCAACTTTTAGACGCAGCATCACCTGTGAGTCTTCTGAACTAAATTTTATGGCATTTCCCAGCAAATTGCGGATCACTTGATTGATTTGTTCGTTATCACACCAACATTTCACAACCGTTGAAGGTGGATGGAAAATCAGCTCAATGTGCTTAGCTAGAGCGCTGCCAGCAACATCATCAATGCCTGATTTTAAGATCCCACCTAAATCATGAAAGTCAGGACGAAACGGGAATTTACCCGCTTCCAGTTTGGAGAGGTCGAGCAGATTATTGAGTAGCGATAACAACCGCTCACCGCTGGTTTCAATACGGGATAAATATTTGTGCAGTTTGTCAATTGGCACCTCACCTTGCCCCAATTTATCTAGACCAAACCGGGTAAAGCTGAGAATTGAATGCATAGGCGTGCGCAGCTCATGGGACATATTGGCTAGAAACTCCGACTTACTTAAGTTGGCTGCTTCTGCCTGCTCTTTAGCAAGTAATAATTGCGCCGTTCGAGCCTGTACCTCTTCCTCTAAAGTGGCTTTTGCCTCTTCTAGCACTTCTTCCTTTTCTTTTAAATGTGCAACATTTTTAAAGATAACCGCCAGCGCCATTTCGCCGTGGTAATCAATTTCACTAAAAGACCCCACAAACGGCACACCACCATCTTTGGTACTGAGGTTTACATCGCAGCTAAACTGCCGCTTACTGCTCTCTACTCTGATTGTTTCTCGAAACTGCTCAGCGCATTCAGACTCAATTAAATGATAAATCGAGCTGCCTGCCAGCGATTCGACAGGCTCGTTAAAGAGTTGCGAAAATGCATCATTCGCTTCAATCACTTTACCATTGCGATTAAACAAAATGATGGGGTCTGGGGTATGTTTATAAATAACCCGCAGTAAGCTGTCCCGCTCTATCAACGCATCGACCGTGGCTTGCAAACGCTCCACTAGCTCTTGGTTATGGCGGCGCAGTAATTCGTTTTGCCACAGCTTATGCAACGCTTGCAATAAGGTGTTTTCGTTAACTGGCTTAACTAATACATCGTCAACCCCCTGCCGGATCGCCACCAGCATATCGACTTGATTTGGCCTTGAAGTCAGGAGTAAGCAGCGGCAATTGGGTTGATACTGCTTAAGTTGGCGAAATATTTCGAGCCCCGATACATGCCCTAAATTAAAGTCGCTGATCAGCAAATCAATAAAACAGGTTTGCGCGATTTGTAGCGCACCATCCAAATCACTGGCTGTCAGCACTTTAATTTGTGCGCTGCGCAAATTACTGGCGATATGCTCAAGGCGCTCTTCGTTGTGATCGACCACCAACACATTGGGAAGTACTAAGCGACTGTGACTACCGACCTCCAAGACCCGTTCCAATAAACCTGTGATGTCTTTATTGGCGAAAAAGGGATAGATCACAATCGCATTGGGTAACACTTTGTTAAGTGTGCTAAAAGCTTTTAAATGTTCGGTATTATCAGGTTTTGGTGCCAGTAAGATAAGTTTTTGATGATTGTTAAGTGTACTCAGCACTGGAATGCAGTTTTGCGGCATACCATGAGCAATTACAATCACGTCATATAATGCAAAGTTGGTGTTATCTTTGAGCGACAGATAATGCATGTGCTCTACTGTGCAACCCAATAATTCGCAAAGCACTTTAATGCGCATTGCCAACACACTATTACTGTCAATGATCAAGACCTGATTTGCCATAACGTCGCTCTTAAAATTTCGCGCTTTATTGAGTGTAGCGCAAATCATCGCGACGTCATGTTTGAAGAAAGGAATTTAATCCATAATTACATCAATAGGTTAACTTGTTATCAAGATAATTTCGGGACAATAAACCAAGTAAAGAACGAACTATACCTAAACCAGTTAGCGTTACAGCTAGGCTTCAAGTAGTAAGAGTATGTTTGTCGAGTTGTTTACCAAAAATACTCAAGCTGTAGCGTTTATCGTCCATAACGGCAATTTCCGGCAGTTGGCCCCACAGCGTAAAACCTTGTCGCTCAAATAGCGCAATACTTGGTAAATTGTGGCTGAAGATAAAACCAAGTAACACATTCACCTTAATGCTTGGCGCAAATTGTTCCGCAAACTCTAAAAGCTTTTTACCTAGCCCCTTACCTTGAGCTTGTTTAGTAATGTAAATACTCACTTCCACAGTACCATTATAGGCAGGACGACCGTAGAATGATTTGAAGCTTATCCACGCCAGCACGACCCCAGCTTCTTCGTAGACAAAGATTGGCCGCGTTGCTGTGTGGCCTAAAAACCATTCACGCCGAGATTCCACACTCACCTCTTCGGTATCTGCGGTGACCATGCGGCCAGCAATAGTTTGATTGTAAATCGCGACAATTGCGCTGAGGTCCGCTAATTGTGCTGGACGTATGCCACTTGGCAGGCTGTCAGTTGTGTTTATAATGTTGCTCATGGATAAGTTGTGATCAAAGACCGCTATGCTTGCGTATACTAGAGCAGCTATTTTAAGAAGGAAACAACCATGTTTAGATTTGCGACAATCGGAATTTGTAGTGCGTTATTAAGCGTTTCACTCTTCGCAACAGGCTCAGAGTGCGACGATTTCACCAATGTGAGTTTACGTAAATTACACTCAAAAGAGTCTATCAACCTATGTGAGTTTAAAGACAAACCTCTGCTGATTGTAAATACTGCCAGCAATTGTGGTTTTACTGGCCAATTTAAAGGTTTAGAGCAACTTTATCAGGATTATAAAGATAAAGGTTTAGTGGTGATTGGCTTCCCATCTGATGATTTTTTCCAAGAGGAAGAAGACGAAGCGAATACCGCCAAAGTGTGTTTTATGAACTATGGCGTTACCTTCCCAATGATGGCCACTACCGCTGTGCGAGGTAGCGATGCCAATGACGTGTTCAAGCATTTGAATGCGGCCACCAGCTCACCAAACTGGAACTTTTACAAATATTTAGTTTCTGCTGACCGCAAGACAATTGAGCGTTTTAATAGCAAAACTACACCAGAATCCGACGAGCTACGCCAAGCGATAGAAAAGCAGCTGAAATAAACCTGTTATTTTGACGTTTTTATCCTAGAATAAAGTATGAATAATAACAGATTAAGGATAAGCCTATGAAATTAGCAAGTGCACGCCATATTTTGGTCGATAGTGAGGCCGAGTGTTTGGACTTGAAAGCGCGCATTTTAGCCGGTGAAGATTTCGCTGAATTAGCCAAACACCATTCGAATTGCCCTTCGGCTCAAGATGGTGGTGCCTTAGGAGAATTTGGCCCAGGCATGATGGTAGCAGAATTTGACCGCGTGGTTTTTTCCGCTCCTGTTAATGAAGTGCAAGGCCCAGTCCAAACTCAGTTTGGTTATCACTTACTTGAAGTGACAAGTCGTAGCGACTAAGCTAACGCTAAAGCGCCAGTAGTTTATTAAAGTTTTAACGTTGGCAAGCAAACACTAAAACCCAACTCCATTCAGGACTTGGGTTTTCTGCTATCTGGAGAAAGGATAATAGCTGATGATTTTATATGGTTCACACACTTCCCCTTATGTTCGTCGTTTGCGTTTGTGGCTTGATGAGCAAAAGCTTGATTATGAATATATTCATATTGATATCTTCTCACCAGAAGGTCGAGCCACATTAAGCCAACATAACCCGACGAAGAAGATCCCCTTTTTACTCGATGGCGAAGAAACCGTTGTTGATTCTGGCGTGATTTATCGTTACCTCAGCGAGAAGTGCAAACTGCCCAAACTCAGTTGGCAGCAAGAGAATACACTGACCACTATCAATGCTGCTAACGACTCCTTGATAGAACTTTTACTGTGTCAACGCTCTGGCTTTAATACGGATGATGACAAATTGTTTTTTAAGCTACAAAAAGAGCGAGTCGCTACTATCTTGAGTTTATTAAATGAACAATCTGTTAAATTTAAGGATAGTGACTGCAGTTATATTGAGATCAGTTTATACTGCCTACTGGATTGGATTTTGTTCCGCAATTTGTGGGATTTACAGCCCTATTCAGCACTGCTGGCATTCCATCACAAAGTCTCTGAGACTTTACCGGTTGCTAAGACAGATCCACGTAACTATGCATAGAGAATTAAGTATGAATGAACTAGAACTCGAATCTGATGTAGTCACTTTTGTGAGTAACGCACGTATTGCCGACAAAGTATGGGCGCTTAGCGCAGAAGACGGCGGCTTAGTGGTTTGCGATTCCAACCAATTTGACGAAACTGATGTATTGTTATTGTGGGACGACGAAGCTAAGGCCAAAGCTCAGTGCAAAGAAGAATGGGCTGAGTTTTCACCCGTTGCCATCAGCTTAGCGGATTTTCTTGATGAGTGGATTGAAGACTTGAACGCAGACGACGCGCTCGTTGGCCTTAACTGGAACGATGACAACGTATGTATTGAAATCGAGCCAACAAGCCTAGCTCACGCACTAGAAGCCTAAGCAAGATTGACTCTGCGGGGTGTAAAACCCCGCCTACAGGCAAAAATGTGGCAAATTCTGTGGGCGCGATTTTATATCGCGCTTCTTGCCAACTGCACATTTTCCCAAATAAAAACCTGCGGATAAAATGCGGGGGGTAAAACCCTGCATACCGGCAAAAATGTGGCACATTCTGTGGGCGCGATTTTATATCGCGCGTATTGCCAACTGCACATTTTCCCAAATAAAACCTGCGGATAAATCCGGGGTGTAAAACCCCGCCTACAGGCAAAAACTGTAGCAGATTTTTTTGTGGGCACGATTTTACATCGCGCTTCTTGCCAATTGCACATTTTCCCAAATAAAAACCTGCAGATAAAATGCGGGGTGTAAAACCCGCCTACCGGCAAAAATGTGACAAATTCTGTGGGCGCGATTTTATATCGCGCTTTTCTTAGCCTAGAGATAGATGCAATTCCAATAAGGGAATTGGCCTATTTTATCGACCAACTTCTTACGCAATGGATTTGCCACGACATAACGCGCAGCAACCACCAAATCAACTTCACAGCGAATACACCTTTCATGAAATCCACTTTGCCATAACCTTGCCCCAGCCAAATATGGACGTGCTTCTTTAGCTACGTTACCTTTTACTTTTTTCACAAAGTCAGACAATTCTGTCGTTTTGTCCAATTGGATCAAAAGATGACAGTGATCAGGCATAAGTACATAGGCAATTAAACACACGCCTGATTCTTCACATTGTCTGTATATTTGATTAACAACTACTCGATTAAACTCAAGGGAATCAAAATGATTGCGACGCTGCGCGCATACAAAGGTCAATAAATAAGCATGGTAAGGTATAGAGCGACGACCTACGCGAAGTAGATGAGAGCGATACATAACAATCCTTGTTAACTGTAAATCTAAATAACATGCGGGGTGTAAAACCCCGCCTACAGGCGAAAAGTGTAGCACATTCTGTGGGCGCGATTTTATATCGCGCGTCTTGCCAACTGCACATTTCCCCAGATAAAAACCTGCGGATAAAATGCGGGGTGTAAAACCCCGCCTACAGGCGAAAATGTGGCACATTCTGTAGGCGCGATTTTATATCGCGCTTCTTGCCAACTGCACATTTCCCCAGATAAAAACCTGCGGATAAAATGCGGGGTGTAAAACCCCGCCTACAGGCGAAAATATGGCAAATTCTGTGGGCGCGATTTTATATCGCGCTTCTTGCCAACTGCACATTTCCCCAGATAAAAACCTACGGATAAAATGCGGGGTGTAAAACCCCGCCTACAGGCGAAAATGTGGCAAAAACTGTGGGCGCAATTTTATATCGCGCTTTTCACCTCGTACAATTCGATGGGCAAGCCATCTGGATCAGCCAAAAAGCAAAATCTTAGTTCTGTATAGGGATCGACTCTAATTTCTTCGCAGCCAACTCCTAAAGCAACTATATTGGCTCGCGCAAGTTCGATATCCGCAACCGCAAAAGCCAGATGCCTTAAACCACTGGCCTCTGGATAGCTTGGTCTCGGTGGCGGGTTATTAAAAACAAACAGCTCAATTTGTACGCCATCTGGCACCCGCAAATCTATTTTGTAACTATCGCGATGCACCTGATAATGTTCGGCAATTAGCTCTAACCCCAAAATGTCCAGATAAAAATGTTTTGCCTTAGCATAATCACTGGCAATAATCGCAACGTGGTGCATTGCAGTAAGCATAAGCGAAACCTCCTGTTAGTACAAAAATGCGGGTGTAAAACCCTGCATACCGGCAAAAATGTGGCACATTCTGTAGGCACGATTTTATATCGTGCTTCTTGCCAACTGCACATTGCCTGCGGATAGAATGCGGGGTGTAAAACCCCGCCTACAGGCGAAAAATGTTACAGATTCTACGGGCGCGCATTTCAACTACCGAGCGGCAACCACACATTACGCACTGACAAGACTGCGGTGTGTAATCCCCGCCAATCAGCAAAATATTGTACCACCCTTATCACTTATAATTTCCTGAATATTATGTAATTCACCTTGAACATCCCACACCGCAAGGCATAATAACTACAAGAGGATCTCCCGGCCCATCGGGACACGACAATAATTCAAAAAGGGCATTACTTTGAAACAGTCACGTCAAGCTCAGCTACTTTTAGCCAGCCTATGCGCCGGTGCAACCTTTACCACTTCAGCCAATAACCAAACCGACCAAGCTTTTTATGGTTTTACTGGGCTATTTAATATTCCCAACGCCGAAGTGTTAGACCGTGGCGATGTAGCAGTAGGCTATAACAACCAACTCGAATTTCGTGGCAAATATGTCGATGGCTACAACTTTAACTTCGCAGCAGGATTGTTTGAAGGGTTAGAAGTTGCGGGGAAAATTGCCTCCAGCTCAATGAACCACAACTTGTTCTCTTCACAATATCGTGGCAAAGAAACCCGTGACCTATCCTTTAACCTTAAATACCAAGTGCCTTATATTCCCAAAGACTGGTTTACCCTTGCCATTGGTGGCCAAGACTTAGGTGGAGCTGCCAACAACTATGAAGCTTATTATGCCGTTGCCAGTAAAGAGCTAGGGGATTTTCGCTTTACCTTAGGTGCAGGCAGCACAGAAAACTTAACTGGCCGCTTAGATGGCGCATTTGGTGGTGTGGAATGGATGCCATTTACATGGCTGACAGTAAGCGCCGAGCACGACGCCCAGGCGCTCAATGCGGGCGTAAAAGTGCATATTCCAAGTGAATGGACTGGCGACTGGGTTGATTTAACCCTGAGCGGCAAACTCTACAGCGATGTAGACGATACCCATACAGAAGACAGCAGCTACTTTGGCATTAACGCCAAATTTAAACTACTCAAAGAAGAGCACAAAGTAAAAGTCAGTGCGGCGCCCGATATACAACAAATAGCAACTAAACATGCCCCAGCTCTAAGAAAGCAAACCTACACCAAAGCAGAATTAAACGAATACCAAACTTCAATTAACGCGCTTGAAAAAGACGTTATCGCGCTCAAATATCAATTGCTTAAAGATGGCTTTGAAGGCGTTGAAGTTGGCTATAACGACAGTGAAGTTGCAGTGATTTTTGAAAACCATGTGTTTAACCGCAACGAGCTAGACGCGCTTGGTTTAGTGCTTGGTCGTATACAGGCGCAGCTACCTGCCCATATCGCCTTTACTGTAACCATGAAAAAGCTCGACATTAGCCAAGTACAAATTAAAGGTTTAGTGGCCGACTATCAAAACTTTATCACGCAGGGTATTACCCCAGCACTGACGATAACGCAAACCCCAGTCATTGACCGAGGCGGGTTAAAGTGGGTGCACCACGGTGCCAACAAGACCCCTTACTGGTTACCTCGCGTGGCATTAAGCCCAGCTTTAGTAACAACGGTAGCAACTGAACTTGGGGTACTAGATTATTCATTGGCACTACAAGCAGACGTTAGCCTACCGCTGTGGCAAGGTGCGAGTATCGACGTTTCCGCACGCCAGCATTTAACAAGCTCTGATGACTATAAAGATGGCCAACCATTTAACTTTTACGAGCACAAAAATGGCGTAAAAGATATTCTCTTTACTCAAACCCTTAAGCTGCCCTTTAACATTACCAACCAAACGCAAGCGGGTTTATATCAAGACTTTTATGATATGTACGGGGTACGCAACCAAAGCTTGTGGCATAGCCCAGCAGGCGCGCATCAGTTAACTGCAGAGGTAGGTTATTTTGAATATAAAGACTATAGCAGCGAGCTAAAATACTACGTTGGTGGTTACCGTTATCACTTTGCTGATCACGATGTAACGCTATCTGCCAAAGCAGGTAAATTCCTTTATGGCGATACCGGCTTTAAATTAGAAGGGAAATTCTGGTTTGGCGATGCAGCAGTAGATATCTTCTACCAAAACACCGACGTACAAATGGTAGGGATTGGCTTTAACATTCCACTCACGCCAAGAAAAGATTACGCGGTTACCCAATTTGGCCAGCTCTCAGGCAACAAAAACTGGCGCCACCAAGTACGCACTCGTATTGGTGAGACAAGCAATAACTTGAGTTTCAATACTGCAATACTACCGCAAACCAGCCAAAGTATTGAGCGCACTTACTTAAACCAAGACAGGCTATCGGTAGGGTATATTCAAAACCACTTAGAGCGCCTAAAAGAAGCGTACAGTACGT
Source organism: Pseudoalteromonas fenneropenaei (assembly GCF_042643375.1). Classification (NCBI taxonomy): domain Bacteria; kingdom Pseudomonadati; phylum Pseudomonadota; class Gammaproteobacteria; order Alteromonadales; family Pseudoalteromonadaceae; genus Pseudoalteromonas; species Pseudoalteromonas fenneropenaei. Next base: position 281,192 of record NZ_JBHRSD010000017.1, on the reverse strand, counting down.
TCAAATAACCCACCGAAATGCGGGGTGTAAAACCCCGCCTACCGGCAAACATGTGACGAATACAAGGCGCGATTTTATATCGCGCATCTTACCAACCACACCTTACCCTACGGGTAAACCTACAGATAAAATGCGGGGTGTAAAACCCCGCCTACAGGGGCTTCATATTGTTGTCCCCCCCTACAGGCGAACAATGTGACGAATGCTGTAGGCGCGATTTTATATCGCGCATCTTACCAACCACACCTTACCCTACGGATAAAAACCTACGGATAAAATGCGGGGTGTAAAACCCCGCCTACAGAGGCTTCATTTTGTTGTGGGCGCGATTTTATATCGCGCATCTTACCAACCACATTCTACCCTACGGATAAAAACCTGCCGATAAAATACGAGGTGTAAAACCCCGCCTACAGGGGCTTCATATTGTTGTGGGCGCGATTTTATATCGCGCATCTTACCAACCACACCTTACCCTACGGATGAAAAACTGCGGATAAAATGCGGGGTGTAAAACCCCGCCTACAGGCGAAAAATGTGACGAATGCTGTGGGCGCGATTTTATATCGCGCATCCTACCAACCACACCTTACCCTACGGATAAAAACCTGCGGATAAAATGCGGGGTATAAAACCCCGCCTACAGGCGAACAATGTGACGAATGCTGTAGGCGCGATTTTATATCGCGCTTCTTGCCAACTTCACATTGCCTGCGGATAAAATGCGGGGTGTAAAACCCTCGCCCACAGCCTTAACCACTAACTGGCTTTAATACTGACCACATTACTTTTATCTTGCTTGCTTTGCTTAGCATTCCACACTAAATCGCCAATGCCATCGGTTGGGTTAAACCCAGTAGGCGCATCTAGCAACAATTGGCGGATGGTTTCATGGTCAAAATTATGACACGCAATGTCAAACGCTTCTAAAAATACATTCAACTCGGCCAACGGTAACATCACCTCTTTTGCCGTCATAATACGCTCGTGGGTAGTCTGCTCGACATTGTCGCCAATCAATAACTCTTCATAGAGCTTTTCACCTGGGCGCAAGCCAGTACAGACAATTTCAATATCGCCATGAGGATTACGTTCTGATTTCACCTCTAACCCAGACAAACGCACCATCTTTTCAGCCAAATCTTTAATCTTAACCGACTCGCCCATGTCCAATACAAACACATCCCCACCTTTGCCCATCGCGCCTGCCTGAATAACCAGCTGAGCCGCTTCTGGGATAGTCATAAAAAAGCGTGTAATGTCTTGATGTGTAAGCGTAATAGGCCCGCCTTGCATAATCTGCTTGCGGAACAGCGGCACCACAGAACCTGAAGAGCCCAAAACATTACCAAACCGTACCATGCAAAAGCGGGTTTTGTTAAAGGCCTTATCTTTCGCAAAGGCCTGTAATACTAGCTCAGCCATGCGCTTAGTTGCGCCCATTACGTTGGTTGGGCGCACGGCCTTATCAGTAGAGATTAGAACAAAAGTCTCAACACCTGCATTCACTGCGGCTTTAGCAGTAAAGTAAGTGCCAAATACGTTGTTACGTACCCCTTCAACCACATTGTGTTCAACCAAAGGCACATGCTTGTAAGCCGCGGCATGGTAAACAGTTTGTACAGCAAACGCCTTCATACAGGTTTCGATGCGGTTTATGTGCTGTACCGAGCCCATAATGGGCACCAATTTCACTTTCAACCCACACTCTAGCACAATTTGGCTAAGCTCTTTTTCAATTGCATAGAGCGCATATTCCGAAAGCTCAAACAGCACCAATTTAGCAGGCTTATGGCGGATAATTTGACGACATAGTTCCGAACCAATAGAACCGCCAGCACCTGTCACCATGACCACTTTAGCAGTAATATTTTCAGCCATTAACTCAGGTTTTGGGTCTACCGGATCGCGGCCTAATAAGTCTTCAATTTCGACGTCTTTAAACTCGGCAAGCGGTTTACCCTCGATAACGTCAGCCATGCCCGGCACCGTCATCACTTTAACTGGGAATTGCTCAAGCTTAGCGAGGATCTCTTTACGTTTTGAGCGCTTGACTGATGGCATAGCCAATAGCACTTTCTCAACTTTACCTTGGTCAACAAGCTTATAAAGCTGGTGAAATGGCAAAATAGGAATACCCTGCACAATTGCGCCTTGTTTAGTTGAGCAATCGTCAATAAAAGCAGTGACATAATATTCAGGGCTTGACCAAAGCGCGTAAGCAAGCTGACGCCCTGCATCACCCGCACCATAAATCACCACAGGCTCTTTGTTAGATAACGTTAAACGGCTAAGTAAAGCGCGTGCGAAAATACGCGAGCCACCTACTGTAAGCAGCACCAACCAAGCATAAATAAACGGCATGGTACGAGGGATGTTCACCTGCACAAAAAATGCGACCAGTACCAATACCACTGTACTGATTAATGTACCACCAATAATTGCCCATGCAGCTTGCGTGGTAACATAACGCAGCACTGCTCGGTATAAACCAAGATTAATAAACGCAAATAAGCTTAACGGCACTAACGCCAGCAGCACCAACCAATTTTCTAACTTGGCCAGTGGCGCGAGACTATCGAGCCTTACAATCAAGGCCAACCAAAAGGCAATAACGATAAATAAAGAGTCGAAAAATAAGGTAATTAACCTTTTTTGCGTACGAGAGGCACTAAATAAAGAATTGAGGACACTATCCACTGTATTTCCTTACTGCTTGGGCGCATCCACGCCCAAAAAACAAAACGCTGAGATGCTTTAACTATAATCGCGAATTGTGCAAAAACAAATGATCTGAGCGAGTGATTTTGTAATGATTGTTACTAGAACAAAGTATGGGGAAATGGCACTTTTAAAGTTAAGGGTTTGACGCCAAGATAAAATGCGGGGACAAAACATTCCGCGTGTAGGCGCGATTTTATATCGCGCTTCCAACCAACCACACCTTACCCTACTGATTAAAACCTGCGGATAAAATGCAACGTGTAAAACCCGCCTGTAGGCGCGATTTTATATCGCGTATCCAACCAAATACACCTTACCCTACGGAGAAAAACCGCAGATAAAATGCGGGGTGTAAAACCCCGCCTGTAGGCGCGATTTTATATCGCGCTTCCAACCAACCACACCGACACAAACAGATAAAACCGCAGATAAAATACGGGGTGTAAAACCCCGCCTGTAGGCGCCATTTTATATCGCGTATCCAACCAAATACACCTTACCCTACGGAGAAAAACCGCAGATAAAATGCGGGGTGTAAAACGCCGCCTGTAGGCGCGATTTTATATCGCGCTCGCAGCTTTAAACACAGTTGTCATCGCTTCTAACGTTTTGCTTACTTCTTCCGATGTTAATGTTGGGTGAACCAAAAACATCAAAGAAGTCTCTCCTAGTTGAACAGCATTCGGCAGACGCACACTAGGGCGCCATGGCGTGCCGTCAAATGCCTTTTCTAAATACACCTCAGAGCAACTACCTTGGTAACATGGTACGCCTAGCTTGTTAATTTCTTCAACAATGCGGTCTCTTGTCCAACCATCCGCTAAATATTCAGGCCTAATGAACATATAGTGCTTATATTCAGCATGCTCAGTATAATCCGGTACATCAACCAAACGAATTAATGGGAACACACTCGCGGCCTTATCTAACAACTTCGCATTAGCTTGCCGTTTTGCAGTCCAATCTGCCATCCGAGTAAGTTGAATACGGCCAATCACACCTTGTAATTCGGTCATGCGCCAGTTAGTCCCAAAGCTCTCATGTAACCAGCGAAAACCTGGAGGATGTTCACGATTGTATATCGCATCAAAACTCTTACCATGATCTTTATAAGACCACATAGCAGACCAAAGGGCTTTGTCGTTAGTGGTTACCATTCCACCTTCACCACCTGTGGTCATAATTTTATCTTGGCAAAATGACCACGCACCAACATGGCCTATTGTGCCAACAGAGCGGCCTTTATACTTGGCACCGTGTGCTTGCGCGCAATCTTCAATTACAAAAAAGCCGTGCTGTGCGCTTAAAGCCATAATGTCATCCATTTCTGCCGGCATACCAGCTAAATGCACCACAATTACTGCTTTGGTTTTTGGCGTTAATACCGCCTTTATTGACTCTGCTGTAATAGCTTGGCTATTTAAATCTACATCAGCAAACTTTGGTGTTGCACCAGCAGTTACAATACTTGATGCCGAAGCCAAAAACGTACGAGGTGTTGTAATAACCTCATCGCCAGCACTAACACCTAACGCTTTAAGCGCAAGATCTAACGCCAAAGTACCATTGCCTAGCGCAATGGCATATTCTGCCCCACACCAAGACGCAAATTCTTTTTCAAATTCACGGCACTCTGTACCAGTCCAATAATTCACTTTATTTGAGAGTAAAACTCGACTTATGGCATTGGCTTCTTCTTCTGTAAATGAAGGCCATGGAGAAAATTGGGTATTTAGCACTTTTTATCCTTGAACAATTGGCTTAGCAGGCGTTCCTACTACTGTTAAACCATCAGAAATATCATTAACCACCGTAGCTCCTGCACCAACCACGCATCGGCTACCAATTTTAACTAATTGTTTTACTTGAGCACCTATCCCAACCCAGCTAGTTTCACCAACGCAAACACCTCCAGCTAACATTGCTCCAGGGCTGACATGTGCGCCATCTTCTATTGAGCAATCGTGTTCAATAACAGCTGAGGTGTTAATAATGCAACCATTGCCTACGTATGCAAACGGATTGATAACAGCATTCGCCATAACAACGCTACCAGCCCCAATTTTTGCATAGGAGCTTATATGCGATTTAGGGTGACAAAGAGGGGAAAAGTTTGCTCCAGCACTTTGCAATAGGCGCTGTTTTTCTATACGAATTGTATTGTTACCAATAGCAATAACAACGTTGGTAAACTTTAAACAGGACTCAAACAACGATGCTGTATCACCAAATACAGACCAATGCTCAATACCCTGCAGCGCAGGCCAGCGGTCGTCAAAAAAATATATTTCCTCATAACCGCAAAGTTCGGCCATTTCAGCAATCACCTTTCCATGGCCGCTAGCCCCCAGAATGGCACATGTTTGTACTTCATTTGAGCTCATTCGAGCTACCTTTAAAAGGTTCGATGGTTACGTGGCCTTCGGCAGAAATACCTTCTCTGACAAATACTTTTTTAACGGTAAGTAAAAGTATTTTTAAATCGAGCCAAAACGAGCGATTATCGACATACCACACATCAAGCTTAAACTTATCTTCCCAACTGATAGCATTACGACCATTGACCTGTGCCCAACCCGTTATGCCAGGGCGAACATCATGACGGCGAGCTTGTTCTGAGTTATAAAGTGGAAGATACTGAACCAGCAAAGGCCTTGGCCCAACCAAGCTCATATCGCCTTTAATTACATTAAATAACCCGGGTAACTCGTCTAAGCTAGTAGAGCGTAAAAACTTACCAAACGGAGTTAGCCTTTGAGCATCAGGCAGTAAATTGCCATCCTTTCCTTTTGCGTCTAGCATACTTCTGAACTTCATCATTTTAAATATTTTACCATCCAAGCCAGGACGGTCTTGAGTAAATAAAATAGGTGAACCCAGCTTTACTCTTATTAGTACAGCAACCAGAAGAATAACTGGCAATAGAAATACCAATGCAACTAAAGCTGCAAAAATATCAAACACTCGCTTCATTTTACAGCTCCTGTGACCCACATCACCCACTTATCGGCAAGATCATGGCGATTAAATTCTCGCTTTGCCAACTGCTGAGCGCGTTTTCCCATTTCTCGCAACTGAGCTCTATTAGCGGCAGCATGTTCTAAAGCATCGGCAAATGCGATGGGATCATCTGGTTCAACAGAATATCCACAGCTATTTTCTTTAATCATTCCAGCTAGCCAGCCAGGGTAATTGTTTAAAACGGGTAGTCCAGCTGAGATATAATCAAAAAACTTATTAGGCGAAGTACCGAAATAAAACGCTGGGATATTAGCAAGTAACTGCATACCGATATCAGCACCCCGCATTAATTCAGCCAACTTTGCTTTGTTAACAGGTGGATGAAAAATAACGTTGTCTAACAGCTCTTTTGCCACTCGTTGCTGCAATCGTTCTTTTAGTTTACCTTGGCCTACCAACACTAACTTGATGTCGTTTCTGTTACGCTTTTTAAGTTCTGCTGCTGCATCTAGAGCTGCACCTAGGCCATTTGCTATTCCATGGGTACCAGTAAACACGGCCATTAAATCATCTTCACTAACGCCTGCAGGCCTCCATGCAGGAACATCATCCGCAAATATTCCTAAATCGCACCCGTTTGGGACTAATTCAACTTTTGAAGTTGCAACCCCACGTTTTGTAATCCCTTCGACGATACCAGGGGACAACCCAATACATCGATGCGCAGAACGATAAGAACACCATTCAAGCGCAGACATTGCGGCTAAAACAAGTGGGTTTTTTATCACCCCCATCTCTTTAGGTAGCTCAGGCCATAAATCACGGACTTCAAAAACAAAAGGTTTAAAACGCAACCATCTAGCAAATATTCCCGGGATTCCAGCCGTAAGAGGCGTAGTCGTTGCAAAAAGAACATCGTATTTATGTGTTAATGCAATACCAATACTTTTTAAAGCAAACTTTAAGAAGGTCATTGCTCTTTTGGCAAAGCCATCTTTATTAGAATAGGCTAAATCAAACTCGATAATATTAATACCGTCAACAACCCCTTCTCGACGTCCGTTTTTAAAAACTTGGTCTAACCCTGTTTCACCGCCACCATAACTTCCACAAACCATTGTCACTTCATGACCATGGTTTATTAATCTTTGCGCCATTTCATAAGAACGTATGCCTGTAGAGCCCTTAGGGGTTGAAAAATGCTGGTGAAAATATAAAACTTTCATATTAAAAAATGATTTCCGTTGTAATGGTTCCAGCACATTGAATTTCTATTTCAAGAACTGGTAAATCTGATTCTTGATAGTAATAACGCGACTCTTTACCACTAGTTAGTTCGGCTCGCTTAATTGAAACATCTGCGTTAAAAATTATCGTGCACACCGAACTAGTTAATTTATTGCCTTCAAGCACCCAATCTAATGACGCTAGCCGAAGCCTTGAAATTGCTTTGGTTTTAAAACCAGATACATTATCAGATATGATTAGCTTTTTTTCAGTTAACTTTAGACTACGAACGTGTTTACAGTTAAATCTATCCTTGTAACCGACTGAAAGTGATTGCAAACCAGCTTGTTTGACTAGAACTTCTTTTTCAATCGCTTTAAGCCAATCCCCCAGTAAAAAACGGCTTAATCGCGGCATTTGCTCGTGATTGTCAAACTGAACAGTACTGTGACTTTCAGTACCCCCATAATAATCAATGTAGTTGCTGCCCGCATTGTAACTATAGGTGCCGCCGTCTCGGATAATATTCACACCGTGAATCCAAAGATCTAAGTGAAGCGCATCACACTGGCTTGGCCTAAACTTGAACTGGGGATAATTTAAATAAACTTCAATATCACCTTGTTTTAAAAAACAGTAACCGCCTCGAGTAAAGTCAGTACTTGTCTTCAGGGGTAGCTCAGCCATTGGTCTTTCAATTCTTAGCCATTCAATGGGAAGATCATATTCACCTTGTTCTTTGTAAGCGAGCGCGTTATTAAAGATGGAATTAGCTAATTGAACACTTGGTCTAAAATCTCTGTAATCAGTGTTTGTTAATGGTATTAAACGAGCGCCGTCATTAGCCCCTAAGTTAGGTGCATCTCCAGTATTAATATTGGTGAAATAATAAAGCCACATACTCGCTGCACTTAACTTGTTGTATAGTTTGGGTGAAAACAGTTGTAGGTTATGTTTTCGCCTCCACACTTCAACCAAACAGTAAGTATCTAGCATCACTCTATGGTATGTAACCGAGTATTGGCTAAAGCTGCCATCACTTTCAATTAAGCGTTTCGCTCTGTTTTCTAGCCATTTTCGTCCTTGCTGCGACCAATTTTCACCTTGTTTGTCACCATTATTGGCTAGCCAAGAACCACCTATGAACAATGCAGCAGCTTCTGATGTACCATGGTTATTATCTTGAGCAACAGCATACATAATGGTGGGTGAAATTCGCTTAAGGTGCGCCCTGATAAAACTCAAAAGCACATTACTTGTATTACTTGTTTGTTCTAGGATTATCGCAGCTAAAGCAAGATGCATTACGCGAACAGAAGCCTCTTGACCGCACTTCCAATTAACGCCCATATAGGCAGGATTATTCACTGTCCAGTCGTTAAGCCAAGTATTTAGTTGCTCTAATGATCCACTGTTACCAACCTTCGCATTTTGCGCAAAACTTACAACCCAGTCAAAGCGAGATGCCTCCCAAACACCCTTTATATCACCCAACTGGTCGTTGAAATCACTCAGTAAAAACCAAGGTTTATTTGAGTTTGTACTTGCGCCAGTAAGGAAATTTTTATGCCAGTTAGGTATACCAGTAAGTTCTGTTGCTTGACCGAAATAATAGTGGTTTTCAATCCAATAGCTGTTTGCCTTTAATGTTGGAGCCATACTAAAATCAGCAGAAAAGAACTCGCCAGTTTTAAGTAAAGCGTTAATTTTTTTAACTGGGTTTAAACCTGTCTTAACCCCTAGTTGGTAAGCGAAAACTCGCGCTAGGTTGGGTAAACCTAGCGCAAGCGCTGTTTTAACTTTTATTAAACTCATTATTGATTTCGAAGCTGCTCTGCAATATCAATAGTTACTTTTGCGACCTCAAACAATTCATCAGCTGAAATTGGCGCATCAGTACCATTTTTTATTGATTCAATGAACGCTAACGAACACGCTTTTTGTCCTTTGTCCTGCTTCCATAAATTCATTTTATTAAAACCTTTCCAGCCGAAGCCTTTAAGCTTTACAAAATTGTCTAACTGTAAAGTACCGCCAGCAGCAAACACCTCAACTCGCTCTTTAGGGAAGCTAGAAGCGCCGTTTGCTAGATAATGAATTGTGCCAAAAGAACCATCTGCAAACCCTAAAATAATAGCGGCTTTGTCTTCTGTGACTTCTACAGCGGCTGTATCACCCATACGTCTTGCCTGAACTGATACAATTTCACTACCAGCTAAAAAACGCATGAGATCAATAAAGTGACAAGCTTCACCAATAATTCTACCACCACCAACATTAACATCTTGTGTCCAATGTTCAGCTGGAATATTACCTGCGTTCATAGTCATGATAAAAGATTTAGGTTCTTTAACAGGCGCAAGCAATTGTTTCATTTTTTGCACTTGAGGTGAAAAGCGGCGGTTAAAGCCAACCATTAATTTAGGCGCATTTTCAGCTTTTATAGCTTCGTAATATGCATGCTTTACCGAAGCTAATTCATCCTGAGTTATTGCTAATGGCTTTTCCACAAAAACATTTTTGCCTGCTTTTAACGCTTGCTCAACAAAATATGCATGACTATTGTGTCTGGTGACAATAGCGATTGTATTGATGCTAGGGTTATTAATCATAGCTTGTGTATCAGTAGTCGCTTCAGCAAACCCTGCTTTTTCGCCATGAATCACACCATTAATACCGCCAGATGTAGCAATACTATGAAATTGAGCGCCAGCATTTTTAAAGGCAGGGATCAACATTCTCGATGCATAATTCCCAGCACCAACAAACCCAACTACCGGTGCACAAGCTGAATAGCTAACATTCGTTTTCAACTTTATTGTTTTTTCATGTCGGCTAGCTGGACTAGATTCGAACTGTAATAAGATCCCTAATGCACTTTTATCACTCGTTAAGAGATCATATGCATCACTCGCGTTTTCAAACTTAAAACGATGAGAAATAAGTGGCTTAACGTCAAGTTGCCCACCAGCCACCATATCTAAAATAGCTTCGAAATTGCGCTGCTCAGTCCAGCGAACAAACGCTATTGGATAATCGTTACCCTTTTCTTCGTAATTTGGATCGTAGCGACCTGGACCATAAGAACAAGAAACCTGAAAAGTTAGTTCTTTTTCGTAAAAGTCAGCACGACTTAACTCTAAACCAGTCACACCAACAAGAATAATACGACCACGCTTTCTGCTCATTCGCGCTGCTTGCGTTACAGGATCGTTCGACTTTGTCGATGCCGTAATTATAACCCCATCCACACCTACTCCACGGCTAAATGCGATACCAGCGGCTACAGGGTCTTCACCTTTACCAGGGTTACAAACTTCAGCACCAAATTGCTTTGCGAGCTCTAGCTTTGATTGGTCGAAGTCAATTGCTAAAACGCGACAACCTTGCGCTCGCAGCATTTGAACGGTTAACAAACCAATCAAGCCAACACCAGTTACAACAAAGCACTCACCCATAGTTGGGTTAGCTAAGCGAATACCTTGCAAACCGATACTTGCAACAACTGTAAAAGCAGCCTCTTCATCAGAGACATTATCAGGGATTTTAGCTATTAAATTTTTAGAAACTCGAACAACATCAGCGTGAGGTCCGTTTGAAACAACGCGATCGCCTTCTTTAAATGAATCAACTCCAGAGCCTATGGAATCAATAGTGCCAACATTACAATAACCTAAAGGTAAAGGTTGAGCGAGTTTAGACTTAACGGCATCAATGGTAGTCATCAGGCCATCGGTCTGTACTTTCTCTAAAACCATTTTTACTTTGTCTGGTTGCGCACGTGCCTTGTCGATTAAATTAGCTTTACCAAAATCTACAAGCATTCTCTCTGTGCCCGCAGAAATAAGCGTTGTAGTTGTATTAATCACTACATGGTTTTTGTTTGCTTGAGGTGCAGGAGCTTCAACTATGGCTGAGCCTCCTTTAGCCATGTCTTGTAGAATTTGTTTCATGGTAAATCCAGTTTATTTAGGACGGCTTTAAATTTTCCTGTCGCTGTTTTCTCAATCATATCAACGTAATTAAAACGCAATTTTATATCATTACTAATATATTCTCTGAAATGGCCTTCAACTTTTTCCTCAAAGGCGTGCTTATTTCCCTTTTCGGCCAAAACCGCTTTAATATCGATTACATGTCGTTCACTTTGAATGACTTGAGCTTCTATAACTTCGTAAGTGTCTTTGAATAGGTAATCAAACCTCATTACACGCTGATTGTTTGGGAGAAGGACGAAGTCATCAGAACGGCCATCGACCTCCAAAATCACCCTAGAGCTTCTACCGCATTCACATTTAAAGTCTGCACTAGCCATAGTAGCAATATCACCAGTATCATAGCGAATAAGAGGAAAAGCTTTATTATGGAGAGTTGTCCCTATAAGCCTTCCTGTTGTACTCCCATCACTATTGATTACGCCATCTACAATTTCAATATGACTAAATTCAAAATCCTCATGGTAATTCCCTGCTTCGCATTGAGAAAAGTTACAATTACCTTCTGTTAATCCATACTGATCAGTAACAACTACATTTGGACCCAACCATTCTTTAATAGCCTGTTTCTGATAGCCCAATAATTTTTCAGCTCCAGTAAAAACCACCTGAGGAGTAGCTTCAGCTTCAAGTGTTAATCCTTTTGATAATGCTAACCTTGCAACCTCAGAAACTATGCTAGGATAACCCGAATAAAACGAAGGCCTTACGGTGTTAAGAAATTCCACTATAGGTGCAATTGTATTGTCGTTTATATGCTGCATACTGATCAAGTGCTGTTTCATGGGGGCATTGTAGCGCCAATACGGTGGCGACTTTTGAGAGACAGGCACTAAGGGTTTTCCTGAAAAGTTCACACTTACATCACCTTTTTTAATACCGAACCGATATCTATGACGAAACCAAACAGCCCATTGAATCGCAAAGCATTTTGCTTCTCTAACTAGTTTAAGTGCTTTCCCAGTTGTCCCGCTTGTAACAACTGTTTGCAACTTGTCACCTGATTTTATTTTGGATAAATCCAGCGTACGGAGATCATCTTTAGTTAATATTGGCAAAGACCTTAAGACTATATATGGCTCTCTAACTACATCCTCTTCAGAAACATGATTTAATGAAGTATATAAACCTGACTTTTTTGCATTTAACAAAGATGCTGTTATCAACTTTTTTTTGCATTCATCAATTTCATCGGCACTATAAAAGTCAGACTCCAATAAAGAAGAAAGGGAGTCCTTAAAATCTTTGTTAAACCTTTTCTTTGACTCTAAATAACCATAAAAAGAACAAAAAATGTTTTGTAAAAAAATTGGTGATTTCTCATATATTGCAAACCTCACAATCATCTCCTAAACACGGTGGACAACCACTTCACAGTCAACATCAAGGGATGCCTAAGTTTAATCCACACATCCTTTAATTCATTTAAAAACACTGCATCTAAATACTTATATACAGGAAGTGCTTTACTCTTTTTCCTATTCACTTTAAACCAATTAATATAATCTTGATGCCCCATACCTGAGAATGGAGTAAGCTCTAAAATCCTTTTTGACTTATTTACCTCTTCCACCCCATCAAATATAAGCTCATGTTTTTCAATAGAATACTTAAACCAATGACACTTGTGATTACCAAAAGGACAGTATTCAAAAGCTAATTGCTGAAAACTTTCCTCTGGATACTTTATATTCCCATTAAAAAATACTCCTTGTGGTAACCACCAATTACCTAGGCTGTATACAATAGGTACATTCTTATAAATCTCAACCCCACCAACAATATGTGAATGATGACCAATAATTAAGTCGGCACCGCAATCTATAGCTAACATTGCAAGCTGTCTATGAGCTGGTTGTGGGTAGAGCTCTAACTCATAATTCCAGTGGAAACTGCACACTAATATTGCATTAGGATATAGAGTTCGAGCCTCCTTAACTTTAGCGATAACATTATTTTTTTTAAGTGGTGAGACTCCTTCCCTTTTAGTTGTTAAATTTTTACACTGAATAACATCCCAACCAAAACCCAAAAATATGTAATTTAGATTCCCACATAATATAGGCTCCGGAATCAGGTCGGAAAACTTATCTTTCGCTGCACCAAACCCCAAAATACGGCATTTACTAAGCTTTTTCTGTGTATCAAGAATTCCATCTGGTAAATCTGTGATATGATTATTTGCAAGGCAAGCGGCTACTACATTACTGTCTACTAACGTACTTAATATAGAATCATGATTAAATAAAACACTTTCTTTCAATAAAACTTGTTCATCGAGTCCCGTCAATGGTCCTTCTAAGTTCACAACAAGTGGTGGTTTACCTTCAAAGTCAGGCCACTTCGGTTTTCCGTTAAATGGATGAGCCACATCACCTAAAAAAAACAATCTATTCCCCTTCCAACCTTATATAAGCGTCTGCTTGATAATTTTTATATAATTCTCAGCTCTTTCCTTAGCTGAAGAGAAATTTTTAGCGTATATCTTTGCATCATAAAGTAGTTGCTCCTTTTTATCGGCCTTTAATCTTAAATAATCAACTATAACTTTAGAACCATGACTAGCGTCATTAGGGTCAATATAAAAAACATGTTCTGCACAGGCATCCCTTATAAAAGGCTTATCTGAAGCAAAAACAGGTTTATTCATAAGCATTGCTTCGAATGGTGTTGCAGAGAAGCATTCTAAAAAGCTTGGAAATAGGATTAAATCCATTGCTTGATAGAAAGCCGGACATTGATTTACATTTAAAGACCCTAAATTATTTGCACCATTTTTAAATTCGGGAGTTACAGCACCCCACTCTTCATCTGTAAAAGTTACATAAATTTCAGAATCAATATTATATATTTTTTTTAGACATTCTTTTATTTCCAGCAAATAGTTGGTATTTTTGTGTGGATAATTACGCCCTAAAAATCCAATTTTTACAGCTTCTGTTGTTTTAATGTTAGCATCTAATGGGAGCCAAAGCTTTTCGTCAAAATACAAACTTGAAACACAATTATAAACAACATCAATATTTTCAGCTTTGAAGTAGTGTTTTCTAACCAGTTCCTCTTTAACATGTTCAAGTTCTACTACTAACCTATCAGCTTTTTGAAAACTTCTCCGCTGTAAATACAGCTTTAGGAGCGTGAACATTTTATTTAAAAATTTACGCCTTTTTAATGTTTCATTATCTGGGTATAGAATCCAAGCGTTAGCAAAACCTACAATATGCTTTACTTTTACGGTAAAGTACACAGGACCAAATACAGTAAAAATCAAATCAAAATGACGGTCAAATGCACTTGGTAATTCCCTTGAGAAACCATTTACATTCACGACTTCTAATTCCACATTCCCCTCAAAATGTAAACCCTGAACGTTTTCATGAACTGTTGTAGAGACAAAAATTACTATTTCCAAGTTCTCAATACATTCATTTGCGAGTTCACTAATAAATGAAGCTGCAACTTGAACTCCGCCACCACAATGTAAGTTCGCAGCATTTATTAAAACTTTCTTCCTCATAACATTATAGACACCAAAATCAGATTAAACCCAACAGCAAATAACTAGCTAGAACAATTTGAAAACACAAATTTAAGACTGAAATCAATTGCAACTTCAAACTTAGTTTAAATGAAATGTAGACATACATAAATGGCTCAGTAAACTTAATCATAAATACAAGCAAAGCTATTTTATGAAAATCGAGCAAGTCATAAAACACGGAAACTGCCGTAACAACAATAAGCAACTGAAGCAAATAAAACCTAATCTGAAATGAAAAATCACCGAATGAATTCAATAAATTAACAGCAGCAAATCCATACCAGCTAAATGCAAAAGCCATAGACAAAATAATTGCTACATTCCCTAAGTGAGTTTTATCAAAACCGCTATAAAACTCAAATAGAAATGGCAAATAATTAGAAAATAGAAATATCAATACGATAAAAACTGATACTGGCAGAAAGTAAAAATTATATATACGCACTCTAAAGCTAGACTCAGATTCTATCAACCTAGGATAAAGATACGAAGTAATAGTTCTATATAATATCCCTGCCTTCAATATTGTCTCTGACTGAACTGAATAGTACGCAAGCCCTTCACTACCAACCTTGTAGTTTATTAATAGCCTATCGAACGCAGACAAAACTATCGTGATAAGGTTAAAAATTGAAACCTTTATTAAATTATAGAAATAAGACTTGGCTTGATTTGAATTAAATTGCAAATCAACTTTCAACTTAATGAAAAAGATGGTTACAACCAACACAAAAAACTGAACAAAAAAAGCCAAAACAAAAACAAAACCAATATAATCCATTACTTTGAATTTCAAACTATAAATATACAATAATGAAAAGAGCACGAACCAGAAAAACATTTTTATTACTGCAGATAAAACCACCTTTTTCATACCATCAATCGTGCCATACAGTACAGATGAAAACATAGACAATAAAAAAATAACAACAACACAATAAAAACCATCGAAGCTATAAAAATATTCAACAAGAAAAAACAAAGGAATTAAAATAGAGAAATATATTAACTGGGGGATTGCAACATTAAAAAGGGGAAGCTTACAATTGTTTTTTATAAAAACGCTAGTTGTTATTACTCTATTAGAATCCAGTGACATAACAAGATTTGTAACCAATAGAAAAAGCGCTATTTTACCGTAGTCCTCATGCAACTCTCTTGTCAATAGAGGTGTAAATATCAACGCAACAAGAACAGACATTACGTTTATGAAAAAAAGTTTAATCATTTTATATAAAAGCCATTACCATACACAAAGATATTTTCAATAAATAAATAGCCTTTAAAAACAAAATAAGACATAAGAGCAATCACAATTGGGTGATTCGTTTTTTTTTGCACCAATACAAAAAAAGAAAAAATCAAAAAGGCGAGTATATTAATTCTTGAAGAACCAACCACAAATGAAATCAGCATAACTGGAAGCATGTAACAGTAAAATTCAAACCTATTTTTTAAAACAAAAAACGCCAAAAAGCACAGCGATATTAGCTGAGTTAGTTCAACAATCCCTCTACTTAATTCACTATATCCTGATATCTTACCAATAATTGACTTACCAAATACAGTCAACAAAGCCCCACCCACTATTAAAGATATAATAATAAATGCGAGATCTTTACCTTTAAAAGTTAATGATTTGAATATACTTAAAGATGCTTTTATACAATACTCAAATAACATTGAAAAGATAACTATTGATGATTGAAAGTGAGCAACGCATGAACTTAGAGAAAGTATATTCCCTATTGCATTTCTTATCAGCAACCCATAAGTCAAAAGCAGAATTGAAATCTTTAATCTTTCAGCCCCCGTAAATAGAACTATTATGTAAAAATTAAAATACAGCAACAATATGAAGTACCACTTTGCATCATGCTTTGCACAAAGTAAGTATAAACCCACAGCAAAAATAGAATTCAAAAATGAAATGTATATGATTTTATCTATATTAGCATTAGCACCTAGCCATAAAACAAATCCTGACAAGGGTTCTCCAGCATTAAGATACCCTTTCATAAGTTGTAATAATGAGGATAACTCAGCATTTTTAAGCGCGTTGTAAAATTTAATATAATGATATTGATCACCTTCAGTATATGAACCTAACAACATTTGAGACCAGATAAAAGTTAATACAAATACTATTACCGAGACCACAAACCTAATACTGTACTTACTATTTAATAACAATTCACTCTCATCATAATTTAAGTTAAAAGTAAAACTAGCTTATTCCTATCGTATCAATAACTAGGTTTTCGATACTGAAAGTAATTTTTTCAAACTCACGGTGTCTTACCAATATCACACTTATAGACGCTTGTGACACAGCATAATCAATACTTACAAGCTCAATGTGATTATGCTCTTGTGGTAATTTTTCTATATTTGGCTCTACAGCGATAACAACTCCAGAATGCAGCTCAGCTAATTGTTTAGCGATATTTAAAGCAGGGCTTTCGCGTAAATCGTCAATATTTGCTTTAAAGGCTAAGCCATAACATGCAATTGTTATATCTTTTGCGGTTTTATTAGGGTTTGCTTGCAAAAAATCAGCAATTGCTACTTTAACCTTATTAATTACCCATTCTGGCTTGCTATCGTTCACTTTACGAGCGGTGTGGATAAGTTTTGCATCATCTGGCGTTTTTGAAACGATAAACCAAGGGTCTACTGCAATACAGTGCCCACCGACTCCAGGGCCTGGCTGTAAAATATTTACACGCGGGTGACGGTTAGCAAGTTTTATTAATTCCCACACATTAATATCGAGCTTGTCACAGATCATGGAAAGCTCGTTAGCAAATGCAATATTTACATCGCGGAAGCTGTTTTCGGTTAGCTTTGCCATTTCAGCAGTGCGCGCATTTGTAACCACACATTCGCCCTTCACAAAGGTTTTATATAATTCAATTGCACGAGTTGAGCATTTTGCCGTCATACCGCCAATTACACGGTCATTTTCAACTAGCTCTCTCACTACATGACCGGGTAATACACGCTCTGGGCAATGGGCGATGCGAATGTCAGACTCTTCACCTGTTTGTTGAGGGAAGGTTAAATCGGGGCGAGCTTCGGCAAGCCATGCCGACATTTGCTCAGTTGCTCCAACTGGTGATGTCGACTCAAGAATCACTAAGTCGCCTTTTTTAAGTACTGGTGCAATAGCTTTACTTGCTGCCTCTATGTAGCTTAAATCCGGCTCAGGAATTGGATTATCACTCTTTTTAAAAGGTGTTGGCACAGCAATTAAGAATGCTTCTGCAGGCTCTGGCTTCGTGGTTGCTTTTAAATAGCCTTCTGAAACCACCGCATGCACTATCATATCAAGCTCTGGCTCTACTATGTGAACTTCGCCACGGTTAATGGTATCGACAGCTTTTTGGTTAACATCTACACCTATTACTTTTATTTTACGTGAGGCAAACATAGCTGCGGTTGGTAATCCGATATAACCTAGGCCGATTACCGAAATTGTTTTAAATGACATGGTATCCCTTTTCAAAAATGGCTGTGCTAGCAATATTCACTAATTCTTAATTTTAATAATTTTTTTATAAGCGCTTCACAAATGCGAGCACAAGCCTGGCCATCCCCATAAGGGTTGTGGGCAAAACTCATTGCATTATAAGCATCTTGATTGGTAAGCAATTGGTTCAGCTCATCAGTAATTTTAATTACGTCTGTACCTACTAACTTTACTGTACCAGCTTCAACCGCTTCTGGTCGCTCAGTGGTGTCGCGCATTACTAAAACGGGTTTACCGAGGCTTGGGGCTTCTTCTTGAATACCGCCAGAGTCGGTTAAGATGATATGCGCTTTATTCATTAAATACACAAAAGGCAAGTACTGCTGTGGTTCAATTAAAGTAATGTTATTTACGCAGTTAAGAATACGATTAACAGGCTCTTGTACATTTGGATTTAAGTGCACGGGGTAAACAATCTGTACATCAGAGTGCTGATTAGCAACCTTGACGAGCGCTTCGCAAATACGCTCAAATCCTCCGCCAAAGCTTTCTCGCCGGTGGCCCGTTACTAAAATAAGCTTTTTTGTTGAGTCTAAAAATGGGAATTTTGACGCAAGCGTTGAATTTAAGTCTGCATCTGATTCAATTTGCTGTTTCACCAATAATAAAGCATCAATTACCGTATTACCTGTAACGTAAATTGAACTTTCTGGGTAATTTTCCGCAAGTAAATTTTGTTTAGAGGTTTGTGTTGGTGCAAAGTGGTATTTTGTTAGCGCACCTGTTAGCTTGCGGTTTGCTTCTTCTGGCCAAGGAGAATAGATATTACCTGTCCGCAGCCCAGCCTCAACATGCCCTACAGCAATTTGCTCATAGTAAGCAGCTAAACTTGCTGCAAAGGTTGTTGCTGTATCACCATGAACTAAGACTACATCGGGTTTAAATTCTTTTAAAACAGGTGTAAGTTCTAGGAGTATGCGGCTTGTCACCTCTGGTAACGTTTGGCCTGCTTTCATTAGATTAAGGTCGTAATCTGGGGTGATATTAAAAAGTGAAAGTACTTGATCAAGCATCTCTCGGTGCTGAGCCGTGACGCATACTTTTGCATCGAATCTCGAATCGCTCTCTAATGCTTTGACGAGCGGAGCCATTTTTATTGCTTCTGGGCGAGTACCAAAAACGGTTAGTACTTTCATGATACTTCCTAATTGCTAAATTTACTAATTAGTTAAGCACGTCAATTGACGACGTGTTTAGGATACTGATTATTTTTAAAAAGTGCGATATAAAATCACGCCTACAGGGTGCTGGTTTTACTCGGCCGCTTTGCCATTGCCTGTTAGAGGCGCGATATAAAATCGCGCCTACAGGGTGCTGGTTTTACTCGGCACTTCGCCATTGTCTGCTGGAAGCGTGATGTGAAATCGCGCCTACAGGGTTCTGGTTCTACTCGGCCGCTTTACCATTGCCTGTTAGAAGCGCGATGTGAAATCGCGCCTACAGGGTGCTGGTTTTACTCGGCCGCTTTGCGATTCTCTGTTAGAAGCGCGATGTATAATCGCGCCTACAAAGTTCTGGGTTTATCTGGCAGCTTTGCCATTGTCTGTTAGAAGCGCGATGTGAAATCGCACCTACAGGGTTTTGAGCAATAAACCACCTTCACCGCCGGAAGTGTAGTTTTTAGTCGCATGGAAGCTATAACATCCAATATGACCAATCGTTCCCAGAGCCTTACCTTTATAAGTCGACATAACCCCTTGGGCAGCATCCTCAACTACATATAAATCATGTTTGGCAGCAATCTGCATAATTGTGTCCATTTCACATGCCACACCAGCATAGTGAACGGGTACAATTGCTTTTGTTTTCTGTGTAATCAATGATTCAATTTTTGTTTCATCAATATTCATAGTATCTGGGCGTATATCAGCAAACACTATCTTCGCTCCCCTCAAAACAAACGCATTTGAGGTCGATACAAACGTATAAGACGGCATAATAACTTCATCTTCAGGCTTAATATCGAGCAAAATCGCTGCCATCTCTAATGCTGCAGTACAAGAGGGCGTAAGCAATGCCAAATGTGTATTAAAATGCTCTTCAAACCAGGCTTGACACTTTTTTGAAATGGACCTTCTTCGCAAAGCTCGCCACATTCAATCGCTTGCTTTATGTAATTTAGTTCGGAACCCAAACTTGGGGGGTATTAAATGGAATCATTTTTAAATCTTGCTCTTATAGAGGTATAAGGAATTAGAGAATTTCCTTTTGAATCTGTGAAGTCTGTCAACTTAATCAAACCATCACCACAAATTATTACAGGACATCCATCATCAATTAACATAACTTTTCCAATATGCCTCGCTTCCACGGTTAAATCTTTGTAAACCTCGGCAGATATTAGGTTTATTCTATCTTCTTTTAGAAACGTGCATGCATGCTTATAAGGCGCCCCTAATAAGTTAATTTTATGAGCGATATCTTCTGCGCTATCTGCCCAATTGATATAATAATCTTCATCATCTAACCAAATACTATAAGAGGCTTCAGCTTCATTTTGAACTATCGAACAAATTGGTTTTTCATCTAAAATTTGCTCGACAATATCGATAAAAAGAACTGCATAGCAATTTGAAATTACATCTATAAAGTGACTAATTCTATTAGGGTAAGTTACATTTATAATTCGTTGACCTATTATATCACCTTTATCATACTCAGTATGACCATATAAAGCTGTAACACCCAGTTGAGGCTCTTTATTCATCGCCGCATTCACTAATGGAGCGAAGCCTCTATATTTTGGCAATATAGAGTCATGAAATACTATGAGCTTTTGTTCTAAAACACCACGAATCAGCCAACGCCATCCAACAGCAAAAACATAGTCAAAAAGTGAGTAATCTAACGTTTTATCTCTGTATACAAAGTCGATATCAAAGTTGTTACACAATCCTTCTACTTCTGCAGAATAATCATTTGTTACGTTATCATCTTGTCCTATTACTACAAGAATGCTCAAACAATCATGTAAGTTAGAGTTAACAAGACTTTTCAAACAGTCATAGCCTTTTTTTCCCAATAGATTGACACACACTCTTTTTTTATTCATTTTTTAAAAGCTCAAAAACATATTTACCATAACCACTCTTCACAAGAGGCTTAATAAGCTTTTCTAATGTGGACTTCGCCACGGTTAATGGTATCGACTGCATTTTGATTAACATCTACACCTATTACTTTTATTTTACGTGATGCAAACATAGCTGCGGTAGGTAATCCGATATAACCTAGGCCAATTACCGAAATTGTTTTAAATGACATGGTATCCCTTTTCAAAAACGTTTATATGTAGCCTATATTGCTAGTAATTAATTTGATTTATGTTGTATAACCGCTGTGCAAATACACTCACGCGCTTTACCATCCCCATAAGGATTATGGGCAAAACTCATTGCATTGTAGGCATCTTGATTAGTTAGTAGTTGCTTTAATTCTTCAACAATTTTATCAATGCTCGTCCCTACCAACCTCACTGTACCGGCTTCAACCGCTTCTGGTCGCTCTGTTGTATCACGCATAACTAAAACAGGTTTACCGAGGCTTAGGGCTTCTTCTTGAATACCGCCAGAGTCGGTTAAGATGATATGCGCTTTATTCATTAAATACACAAAAGGCAAGTACTGCTGTGGTTCAATTAAAGTAATGTTATTTACGCCGTTAAGAATACGATTAACAGGGTTCTGGTTTGACTCGGCCGCTTTGCGGTTCTCTGTTAGAAGCGCGATGTAAAATCGCGCCTACAGGGCGCTGGTTTTATTCGGCCACTTTGCGATTGTCTGTAAGAAGCGCGATGTGAAATCGCGCCTACAAGGTGCTGGTTTTACTCAGCCACTTTGCGATTCTCTGTTAGAAGCGCGATGTGAAATCGCGCCTACAGGATGCTGGTTTTACTCGGCCGCTTTGCGATTCTCTGTTAGAAGCGCGATACAAAATCGCGCCTACAGAGTTTTGAGTTAAGACTTGTCTGATTTATATTCGTAGTTGTAGTAATAACCGTAGTAACCGTAGGCGTTAGATGCCTTACGCAATACACCGTTAAATACTACGCCTTTAATATCTACGCCATTTTGCTCAAAGCGGTTGCGGGTTACTTCCAGCTCTTTTGCATGGGTTTGACCATATCGGGTAACCAAGAGTGTACAACCTGCGTGGGCACTTACAATAGCAGGGTCGGTTACCGCTAAAATTGGCGGGGTATCGATAATTACTAAATCGTACAGTTTGCTTACTTCTTCTACCAAACGGGTAAAGTTAGCATGCATTAAAAGCTCACTTGGGTTGGGTGGTATTTGCCCGCGGGTAATTACATCAAGCCCAGCAACTTGCGAGTGTTTAATTACTTGCTCTAACGTTAAGCGGTTTGATAAGTAATCACTTAAACCGTTGTCCCACTCCATACCAAACTGAGTTTGCAAGTATCCTTTACGCATGTCAGAGTCTATAACCAACACTCGCTTGCCACTTTGTGCAAGTACCGTGGCAAGGTTTACCGAAACAAACGACTTACCCACACCTGGGCTTGGGCCAGAGATAGAGATAATATTGTTTTTTGCTTCAAGTAACGCAAAGTGTAGGCTAGTACGCAGGCTTCGCATTGCTTCAATTGAGAGGTCAGCCGGGTTATCTACCGCCAGTATTGAGCGCGCTTTACCCTCTTTTTTCCCCTTACGTACTTTACTAAAACCGGTGAGTTTATCTTGGTATTCTGAGTACGGAATGCTGGCATAAACTGGAATGCCAAGCGCTTCAATATCACCCGGGTCTTCAATACCACGGTGCAATGCGCGTTGAATAAGCACAATAGCAACGGCTAACATACCGCCTAGCAGAGTGGCCATAACTACTATCAAGGCTTTTTTCGGTTTAACTGGTTTTGAACGGTTAACTTCAGCAGAGTCAATAACCCGCACGTTACCCACAGTACCAGCCCGTACTATATCCAGCTCTTGGGTTTTACCCAGTAACAAAGTGTAGATTTGGTTGTTTACTTCAACATCGCGCGTTAGGCGCAGTAACTCTTGTTGTGTTTCTGGCAGGTTGCTCACTTCACTGGTAAGTTTGCGCTTTTGCTCTTTAACTACCGCAATTTGCTCAAGCATACCTTGGTAAGTTGGGTGGTCCTTTTTAAATTTACGCCCTAGTTCTAAGCGCTTTAACTCTAACTCTTGTAATTTGGTATCTAGCTCTACTACTTGGGTTAGTACGCCTTGGGTCTCTAAGCTAATATCGACTGAGCGCTGTTTAACCTTATAGTTATTAAACTTTTGCTCCGCGGCTTCTAGCTCCTTTTTCACCTCAGGTAGTTGTACTTCTAAAAACTCTAATGACTTTTGTGCTTCAGCACTATTACGTTCCACATTACGGCGCACATAAATATCGGCCACTTTATCTAGCACTTTTTGCGCGTAATGGGCGTTTTCATGCTGAAATGCGAGGTTAATAATGCCGGAATCTTTACCCTTTTCACTGGCGCTGATATCGGCTTGTAAGTCTAAAATGGTATTGAGCCTATCGCGTTTTACTAATAAAAACTCGGTGCCTTCGTTGGCAATTAAGGTTTTAACCGTAAGAATAAATGCGCCTTGCTCAATTTGTTCGCCAATTGGCCCTGCTAATATTTGCTCACCGTCTGCGTCCAATAGCGCAACTTGCTCATTGCCCAAAGCCTGCAAAGTAAACTCTGCACCAATGGCATAGCTTGGTACTTCAAATTTAAAGATTTCAACTTGCTCGCCGCCCCACGCGTATGAGCTTGCGCCAAAGGTTGGCGATGCTAAATCGCCTAGTTGCTTTGCGCGAAAGCTTCTAAAGGCGCGGCCGCCCACAACAGGGAATAGCTTTGGCTCTGCAACTATGTCTAGCTTTAGTGCATCAACGGCTTCACCAATCACACTGCGAGACTTAAGTAGCTCTATCTCAGTTACAGCAGCGGAGGTGCTTTCAAACATCCCTGATACATCATCAAACCCAGGTACTGATGAAGACTTTTCCTCAACTTGGATCATGGCTGTTGCTTGGTAGATAGGCGTGGAAAATACCGCATAGGCAATGCCAACTAGGGTAAATAAAGCGGTAACCAATAAAATAAACAATTTTCTATCGAGTAACGCGCCAATCAACGCCATTAAATCGATTTCTTGAACATCATTTGTCTGTGTTTTGCTTGGACTATTCATCATAACTTGAGGAGGAACATTCATGAACCCATGATCCCTATAAATACTTTTGCCAGGCGTTACAGGCACTGTCAATTAACTGGTATACGTGCTCAAAGGCTTCCTGGCTTTGCTTGTATGGGTCGGGTACGTCTTTATCACCTAGCCATTTACCAAGTAAAAAGGTTTTGCCGCGCGCTTGTGGGTAACGGGTACAGAGATCACTTAAATGGCGCTGCTCCATCACTAAAATCACCGCGTTTTGCGCCACTAAGCTACTATTTAGCTGGCGCCCTGCGTGAGCACTTAAATCTACCCCATGCTTGGCCGCAATTTGCTGGGCCATCGCATCGGCAGGCTTGCCTTCCATTGCGGTTAGCCCTGCCGAGCTAACCGCAATGTTTTTACCTTCGAGCTTTTGCTTTAGTACATATTCTGCGGTTGGGCTGCGGCAAATATTGCCAGCACAAACCACAAGAACAGAGTCAAACATGCTTATTCCTTAGTTGGTTGTCAGGTCGTCAACACGTTCAACCACGCTGACCGAAGGTAATAATAGACTAATTACGCGATTCCAGCGCGCCACTGGTGCCGTAGTTACGTAAACTATGTCGCTTGGTTCTAACGCAAACTGGTCCGCAAGTACTAAGGCAGAGATATTTTTGGCATTTAACTGGTATACATCGGCCAATACGCCGTCTTTTGCTAAGTCACGTTTACGTAATACAAATACGCCACTGGCATTGGCGGTATTTTCGTTTAAGCCGCCAGAGTCACTTAGCGCCTGCGCTAAGCTCAAACCATAGCGTTTCACTTTAACTGTGCCAGATTTTTTCACATCACCAAGTACAAACACATTTTGTGCATCGTCACGGTTTACATGAATAACATCGCCATGTTTAAGTAAGCGGTTTTGCGAAATATCGCCTTTAGCATAAAAATCATCTAGACGAATAACCTCGGTTTTATCGCCACGGGTAAAAGTGACGGTACGCCAATCTGCGTTTTCCGTAAGGCCGCCGGCTTGATTCAGGGCATCAATCAGCGTAAGTGGGGTTTCTGTAATAGCGTAAACACCCGGCTTGTTTACCTCACCTGTTACGTAGCTTTTTTGGCTTCTAAAACCTACTACTTTCACATCCACTTGTGGGTCTTCAATTACTCGACTTAAGCGCTTTACTAAGTCAGCACGTACTTCTGTAACTGTACGGCCTTCCGCTTTGATATTAGGCGCATAAGCGTATGAAATTGTGCCGTCTGCCTGCACACGAAAACCGTCAAATTCTGCCGTACGTTGAACCGCAGCTGGAATCGTCAGCTCTGGATGATCCCAGACACCTATGGTGAGTACATCACCCACACCAAGACGATACTCATAGTTTGAGGTATCTAGGCCTTTGCTGTTTACCGTTATTTTAGCTGCGCTTTGCAGCTGCTTTTGTGTAGCAATAAGCTGAGAGTCAATCATTTGGATATTGACCTTTTCCAGCTCACTATTAAGTTGCTCTGCACTTTGGCTTGATTCAACGCCTTCAAAGTGACTACCAGGTATGATGTTGCAACCGCCAAGGGTTAATACAACAACGGAGGCTAAAAGTGATTTACCGCGTAACGCCATGTGTTTTCCCAAATTTTTGCCTAACAAGTTGTTAAGTAATTTTTAATTCGTGAAATTAAACCATGCCCGTAGTGCCGCCGCAAGCAGACAAATGGGTTAAATGATGATTTTGGCTTTAGCAGCCAAAGGTTTAATTATTTGATATTTATAAATTTGCAATTTTGTGTAATCGAAATTCGCAGCGCGATATAAAATCGCGCCTGTAGGCGGGGTTTTATACCCCACATATTTTTGTTCACCGTTTCAATTCGCCGCACTGGTGTCGCAGCCAAAAGCGCGATATAAAATCGCGCCTGTAGGCGGGGTTTTATACCCCGCATATTTTTGTTCACCGTTTCAATTCGCCGCACCGGTGTCGCTGCCAAAAGCACGATGTAAAATCGCGCCTACAGGGGCATGATTGAACGGCATTGCACCCAATTTTGTAGGCGGGGTTTTATACCCCGCATGTTTTCGTTCACCGTTTCAATTCGCCGCATCCACCAAAAGCACGATGTAAAATCGCGCCTACAGGGGCATGATTGAACGAGATTTCACCCGATTTTGTAGGCTGGGTTTTATACCCCACATATTTTTGTTCACCGTTTCAATTCGCCGCACCGGTGTCGCTACCAAAAGCACGATGTAAAATCGCGCCTACAGGGGCATGATTAAACGGCATTGCACCCTATTTTGTAGGCGGGGTTTTATACCCCGCATGTTTTCGTTCACGTTTCAATTCGCCGCATCGGTGTGGCCACCAAAAGCGCGATGTAAAATCGCGCCTACAGGGGCATGATTAAACGGGATTTCACCCTATTTTGTAGGCGGGGTTTTATACCCCGCATGTTTTCGTTCACCGTTTCAATGTGCCGCATCGGTGTCGCTGCCAAAAGCGCGATGTAAAATCGCGCCTACAGGGGCATGATTAAACTGGGTTTCACCCTATTTTGTAGGCGGGGTTTTATACCCCGCATGTTTTCGTTCACCGTTTCAATTCGCCGCACCGGTATCGCTGCTAAAAGCGCGATGTAAAATCGCGCCTACAGGGGCATGATTGAACGGCATTGCACCCAATTTTGTAGGCGGGGTTTTATACCCCGCATGTTTTTCAATTCGCCGCACCGGTGTCGCTGCCAAAAGCACGATGTAAAATCGCGCCTACATGAAAATGATGTGGCCATTGGGCACGCTTCCGCCCCTAGGTTACAGCCCCCACATGCTGATAAGTTATTAAAATTTATGTATTTTCTTAAAATAAAACGAAATATCAATTTGTAGTTCGTTCTATCGCCGTATTGTCTACGATAATTTTAACTTCTTGATTCAGAAGCTGTAATAGCAAAACACAGCGAGTGTCACCGTCTGGCTCTTGGTAAATTGCTTGTACATTCTGAAATGAATCCGTATTTAAGATCACTACATCGCCTTGCTTAGGCAAGGTATCGCCATGCAACTGTTTAGGTTCCATTATTTTAAGTTGATCAACAAGGGAGTCAGGCACAGTTTGGTATTTCTGGCCGTAAGCAATAAAACGGCTCACACCGCGAGTGTTTTTCACCGCAGCAAACGGACCGCTCTCAGCGTTGAGCTTAACGAATAAATAGTTTGGAAATACTGGACGTAAGGATGTAACGCGCTTACCGCGATTAAGCGTGGTGAACTCAGCGAATGGGAAAAAGCTCTCAATCCCTTGGTGAGCTAAATTAGCTTGTGCTCGCTGCTCTTGTTTAGGTTTACAATACAACAAAAACCAATAATCCATTATGACTAAACTTCCATAAACGCTGCATTACTGACAACATAGTGCTTACACTGGTGACATGCCTTGCGCATTATACACAGGGCAAAGATCTTATCCAACATAAAACTCAGCATTTGGTCTTAACCTCATTCACCAACAACAAGTAATAACATTAAAATTCATGAAGTTACAAAAAACCAGCTGACATTATAAAGACAACCATCAATTTACAAAAACACAATTAAATGTTAAATAAAAGTATCTATCACTGTAGCGCTAAAATGTGGAAAAAATAAGTATTTTCAGAAAATAATCTAGCTTGAAATGGCATTGTGAAGGCTTATTGTTGAGCCTTATGCACTTATAATCTTTTTATATAGTACAGCTCCCAAACAGACCAAGAGTATCTTGAGGCTTTTTGCGTCCCTGAAGCCGAGATAAGAAGTTAGTTAACTTACAAATAACCATAGGCGCGCAAACACTTTTGCGCTGTAGCTTGGTGTTTTTTAAGACAAGGCGCATTTGTGCATTAATAGCTGGGCTATTGCAAACAAATTTAACGCAGTAATAAGGAATAACAACTGCAAGAGAACAAGTTGTTATTCCAAACTCCAGTTATGTCCCTCTACTTTTGTGTTCGAGTTACGAAATAAGTTAGATAGCAGGCTTGAGCTTTAGAAGTAAGAATTTAGCATTTGCTAATCTTTCTGAAATAGATCTCGGGTATAAACTTTGTCTTGCACGTCTTCAAGCTCTGTAAACATTCGGTTAGATACAATCACATCGCTACGTGCTTTAAATTCGTTTAAATCACGCACGACTTCTGAACGATAGAAATAGCGCTCATGTAGCTCAGGTTCATAAACTATAACTGTCACGCCTTTGGCTTTTAAGCGTTTCATCACGCCTTGAACGGATGACGCACGAAAGTTATCTGAGCCTGACTTCATGATCAATCGAAACACCCCTACAACATTCGGCTCGCGCTTAAGAATGCTATTGGCTATAAAGTCTTTACGGGTGGTATTAGCATCCACAATCGCACGGATCAGGTTGTTAGGTACGTTTTGGTAATTAGCCAGCAACTGCTTGGTGTCTTTCGGTAAGCAATACCCACCGTAACCAAATGAAGGATTGTTATAATGATTGCCGATCCTGGGGTCAAGCCCTACCCCTTCAATGATCTGACGCGAATCTAAGCCATGGCTTTCAGCATAGCTATCTAATTCATTAAAGTAAGCTACTCGCATTGCCAGATAAGTGTTGGAAAATAACTTGATCGCCTCAGCTTCCGTCGCTCCGGTATGCAATACAGCAACATCCTCCTTTATTGCCGCTTGCTTCAATAAAGAGGCGAATAACTTCGCGTCCTTACAATGCCCACCCACAACAATGCGAGATGGATATAAATTATCATGCAGTGCTTTCCCTTCACGTAAAAACTCTGGCGAAAACAGAACTTTCAACGTTGGGAAACGTGACTTTAAAGATTCGGTATAACCTACCGGAATAGTCGACTTAATGACTACAATTGCGTTTGGATTATGATTCTCGATATCTTTAAGAACTGACTCTACAGAGCTCGTATTAAAGTAATTAGTTTGTGGGTCATAATCCGTGGGAGTCGCCACAATAATAAACTTAGCTTCATCAAAAGCCTTTGCTTTATCCATCGTTGCACAAAAATTAAGCCGACCACTTAATAGGAACTGCTCAACCTCCTTATCAACGATTGGAGACTGATTACGATTCAGCAAATTTACTTTTGTCTCATCAATATCTAAAGCAATAACCTCATTATGCTGAGCTAAAAGTAACGCATTTGATAAACCGACATATCCCGTACCAACTACAGCTATCTTTGTCACTTAAATTTCCTCTTTATTCAAAGCAAAGTGAAGATCAAGCTTCAACTTCTCACGGACTTGTACGCTACCATATTCAATCACAGAGAGCTGTGCTCCGACCCCTAACTCGTGCTTTCTCTCAGTTGGCATCAACGCAAATTCGACGATAGCGTCGGCAATACTCTTGGCACAACCACGTTTAAAAAGTAAACCGGTACTATTGTGTTCAACTATATCATTTACCGGTCTAATATCGCTTGCCAACACTGGAATTCCACATGCCATAGCTTCAATCGCAACTAGGCCAAAACTCTCGCGGTGCGTTGGAAACACAAACGCGTCAAACTCTCGATACTTTGACCCCAATTCCTTTTGTTCTAGAGCACCAAAATACGCCACTTTATCACGCAAATTATAATCAGCAAGCTGCTGATTCAATTCTGAAACTTGGGAACCTGTACCGTATATATCTAACGAGAGTTGAGCATAAACATTAGGGGTAGTTTTGCGAATCAATACGAGCGCTTGAAGTAACTCTTGCCATCCTTTCCCTTCATCTATGCGTGATACATAGCCTAGCTTTAATTGCTCACTATTAAATGTTTTACGTGCTGGAAAAAACACCTTCTCATCAAAACCACTTGATGGAGAAACAATTATTTTTTCTTTATTTACATGAGGATAACGCTTAATCAGTTCATCTTTAAAGTATAAAGAGGGCACAACCAGCGCCTTACTTTTTGAGAGAATGATATTTGAAAACATTCCCATCACTTTATGAATCCGCCCTTCACCAACAAGATCATCACCATGAATATTTACAACATAGATAGGATTTCCGAAAAACAAATAAGGTAAAAGGGGAATTGTCGAATAAGTCAAATAGTGAATATAAATAAAATCATAATTACCTTTAAAAATCTTAAAAAAACCTTTAAAAATAAAAACCATGTATGTGATCAGTTTTCTAAATCCAACCACCCTTTCATCAATAACTATAGTTTCAGTTATATCATAATTAACTTCTTTTAGATGTTGATAGTTTTTTCCTACAAACGATCCAAAAGAAGGATCTCTCACTGAAGGGAATAGATTAGCAATGAAACATACTTTAATAATATTTTTCATTTTACTTGAGGATCTCTAATCTTTTTCTTGCTAAGTAAGGGAATAATGAAGCAAGCCATGCTTTAATAACTTTTACTGCTATCGGTTTACAATAAAATCGTTTAACATCCATGAGTGTTACACATTTACCTTGAGTATAATGCATAAAGAAGGAAAAACATTTTTTGTTTTGCTCCGACATATACATTTCATATTTAGAAAAAAATTGTTCTAAACCTCGCACTCGAGCATCTTCACTACTCGTTATTCTAGGTAGATCGTGGGCAGTGTGCACAATGTAAGACACGGTTGCGATACGCTTACCATTACCATATTTA
Source organism: Pseudoalteromonas fenneropenaei (assembly GCF_042643375.1). Classification (NCBI taxonomy): domain Bacteria; kingdom Pseudomonadati; phylum Pseudomonadota; class Gammaproteobacteria; order Alteromonadales; family Pseudoalteromonadaceae; genus Pseudoalteromonas; species Pseudoalteromonas fenneropenaei. The sequence continues at coordinate 250,421 of NZ_JBHRSD010000017.1, read as the reverse complement.
AGAATAAGTCTAGTCCACATATCCCAATCTTGGGAAGAAACCAAATCAGGATCAAATAATCCACTTTCAATCAGACGATTTCTGAAAGTGAATACTTGATTTGAAGCCTGATTAAAGTTTAATTGTTCATTAATCCCGATTGAAAGTTGACTTGATAGAATGGCTTTTCGTCGGCTTCCGTAATCCCAATAGTAACCAGAGCAAACAAATGCATCTTGCTTATCAAAGGCTTCAAGTAAACTTTGAATCCGATTTGGTAAAAATTCATCATCGTCATCCAATCCCGTCGCATACAATCCTTCGCCATTTAAAATGGCGTAATTGCGTGCATTACAGGCTCCCCGATTTTCATCAAACCTTTTATACCTGATATTAGGATGACGCAACATTAAGTCTCTTATGAATTCTTGTGTCCCATCTTTAGACCCATTGTCAACAATGAACAACTCAATGTTTTTATAGGTTTGAGCTAGTACTGAATCAACTGCGCGCTTAAGGAGATGTAAACGATTATAGGTTGGTAACCAAACTGTAACGAGGGGTGACATCACACTACCTCCTGCTGAGGTTTATCGAACCACAACAAGCTTGCGAATAACCCCAAGGAGACTCCTAGTGTGCCTGACATCCAGACATGTCCACTCAACTGAGATAAACAAAATAGAATAGATAAACCCAGTGCGACACATGGGCTGTACAGTGACGAAGGGGATCGAAACTGTACCCATGCCTTAATGAATAAATAAAGATGCAAACTCAAACAGATAAACAGTCCAACAACACCAAACCAAGCAAGAATATCAACTGAATCAATCTCAGCTGAATATTTTATGTGTATAAATTGCGCGATGCCTGCACTACTTACCCCTATAACTTGCTGCCAAAGCTCAAGCTGATAAAAGTAAACTTGCAAGATTTCTTTTGCATACAGGTCGCGACCAGACAATATAATTCCTAAAACACCTTTTTGGTCTAAAACCCAAACAAATTTATCATATAGACCTAACGCATTTAAGAAGTCTACGATCATTATAACGAACACTGATGTGAGTGCTAAAGCAGGAGCAAACATTGCAAATTTTAGCTTAGTTAAAGATAAAAACCGCTCTCTTTCGTTGAAAATAGGCACTAAAAAAATAATCAAAAATGTAGCTAGAAGAGCTGTTTTTGTCGCCACTGCGACCCCAGCAAGTAATGAGCCGGCAGCAGCTAACCAGTAAAATTTTGGTTTACGATTCCAACATAAATGTAAGGCGAAGCAAAACAGTACAACCATAGTTGCACCAAGCTCATTTGCAGAATATATAAATCCATTTGTACCTGCGCTTTCACCATCTCTTAGTTCGTAACTAGGCCTTCCAAACCCCATTAAACCGATAACAAGATTACCGCAAAGAATGATGAAATTACTAAACAGAGCCCGTTCTACCCACTTACTCGTAAAATGGTAATAACGTTCACTCATCAAGCCAATATATACAAACACAATAAATGGCATTAATATTTTTACCACATTTGAAAAGTCAGAAACAAAAAATGCAATATCACTACCCTTTAAAACCTGCAAAGCTGGTGCCAACAAATAGTAAGATAATATAACCAAGAAAAACAAAATATAACTAAAGTTCAAAACGAAGATCAAAAACAACAAAATTAAAGTTAAAAACAACTTATAAGCAAGAGAAATTTTTAAATCGATATTAAGCTGTAAAACAGCAAAACCTGAAACCACATCGGCCAACAAGTAAAATGACAGCAGCAGCATTACGATACTATGCAATATGCTAGGATTATTATTTTTCATTAGGTCTAAGGAATCAGCCATCAAAATTTTTCCGGTTCATTTCTTAGCTTCTCCACGTAGTTTGATTTGTATTCCTCAATCGTTTTAATTATTCGTGCAGGATTGCCAGCAACGACAACATTTGAGGGTACATCTCTAGTAACTACACTCCCGGCGCCAATAACAACATTGTCTCCTATAGTGACTCCAGGCATTATTATACTTCCCCAGCCAACAAAGACCTTATTACCAATCGTAATTGGCGCTCGGTAGGAACATCTAGAGCCTGGCAAATAGACTTCTGTTCTTTTTACTAAGCTTTCAAGAAATAAGGTTGGTGACGCGTCGTGACCCAATAGAGTAACCCCAGTAATCGTACAGTCATTACCTATTTTAAATTGGTCACCTTTGAATGAAGACGAAAAAGTACAATTTATCAGCAGTGTATTTGTGCCAACATCAACCCCTTTTTTTCGATAGCGAGAAAGTGTCAATTCATAACCCAATCTAGCTACTAACTCTTGAAGCTTTCGATTACTCCAAACTACCATGAGCAATCTACACATATAATAGCGAATGTAGACACCCATTAAGTAAGCTCCAAATCTTGAGCAAGTTTAACCCAACTAAATTTTGACTCGGCCAACACTCGGTTTTCCGCGCTTATGATTGCGTAATCTTCCTCTGACATAGTCAAACACCGCTCGAAAGCGCGCGCAAATTCATCTGCATCGTGCTTGGCAACAAATAGGTTTCGGGTTTCTTCTAATATTTCTGACGAGGCTGTCACAACCTCAGAAGATGCTGAGGCTGCTATAATAGGTAAACCGCACGCTAAGGCTTCCAATATAGTTTGCCCTAATGGTTCATAAGTCGATGACATAACAAAGAAATCAGCTGCTTTATAGTATAATTCAGGACAACTTTGCTTGCCTAAAAAACGGACTCTATTACTCAAATTTAGTTCTAATACGCGCTCCTTTAGCTTTTCACCCAATGGTCCTTCACCTAGCAACCATAATTCACTATTGTCATCTTCGACTTTGGAAAACGCATTAATTGCGGTTTCAAATCCTTTTGCTTTTACAAACCGACCAATACAAAGAAACGCCTTTTTGTTAGCAGCCAATCCCAATTTCCCTCTCAGTTTTATTTTCTCTTCAAAACTGATTTGCTCGAAACGTGACAAACTTACACCGGGCTTGCAAATAAAAATGCCATTTTTTGGTAGGTGCACATCTCTTACTTGCTCAAACATATTTTGACTGAACACACTGACTTTATCCGCAGTGGCAAATGCAATCCATTGCAGCAGCTTATGAAAATTAAAAGATAGATGAGACTTAACTTGTGATAAAAATCTTGGATTTTCAATTGGGCTGGCTTTGGACTCGTTTTTTACCACGCCAGGGACAAGATAATTAACATTTCTGAGCCCAGCAATTTTTAACAACACTAGATTGAAGTGGTAGCGGCAAACTGTAAATTTAATATCGTACTGCTTATTCACTTTTCTATATAACTTATAGGCACTTTGAACATGACGAATGAACCCGACCATGCCCTCACCTTGAAACGCAGCATATCTGAAGATGGCTACACCATTTTCGTTACTCTCAGCGGGCAACGCTTGCTGTTCCGGATTCAGATCACTAACTACTAAGATTGGCTTATATCCAAGTTCCTTATATTCTTGGGCTAGATGAAAAAGCGAGTTTTCAATTCCACCAATGTTAGGCTTGTACTGATTACTCGTAATCAAAACTACTTTTTTATCAGTGTTGTTAGGCGACATTATTTTTGGCCTCTGGTCTTTAAAGCCAGAATGAAAGCTAAGATTAGAGACATTAGACCACCTAACATCGTTATTGCAATGCAGATCAAAGCGCGTGATGGCCCTGACTTTTCCTCAGGATAAAATGCTGGCGCTAATGCTTTAAAAAGGTAATCATCACTCGCCGCAGAAACAAGTTTTGTTCGAGTTTGTTCTGCAATAAGCTCGTAAAACATCGTCCGCAACTCCGCAACTGTTGTTTCGTTTGCCTTCTTTTCTAGATAAGAAATAGCTTGGTCGGCTTGAATTTTGTCTTGTTCTTTCCAAAAAAGGTTTATGTCTTCAATTAGCCAATTTGCAATGTTCTGAGATAAGTCTGGTGATAAACTGCTTACCTTTATCTCAACAATTCCCTTTTTATCTGAGTTCGCCAGCGTAATCTTCGGAACTAAAGCATCATAACCCTCCCAAGGCGTTGGAATTTGATTTTTACCAGGAGCAGGGGTTCTGGTCCAAGTCTTTGTGTTTGAGTCATAAATTTCAATATTAAAAATTGGCTTTCGAGTTACCCGATCCCACCCTTCCAATGCAAGTAAGTAAGGTAATAGTTCACGCTTTTCGATAAAGTTGTGCAGGAAGTTCCTACTTTTCATGAACTCTATTGCAGCAGCGGTCTGGTCTCCTGAACTACCCAGTGAAATACCCGCCATGCTCGCTAAGCCACCAAATTGTCCTGCAAGCTTGGATAAACCGCCGGAATCTTTAGATTTGCTTGGCACTACAATCATTTTTGCTGTGTATATGTTTGGTTGATTTACCGCGATGAGAATCGACACCCCAGCGGATAGTAAAAAACCTATGATTACTAGCCATTTAAATCGCCCGATTTCTTTAAAAGCAAGCGAAGCCGCGTTAGATAGACTTTGAGTCGTTGGAGGGATATCCATATATTTCAGTCACTATAAACAAAACAAATGACGCGCAGTATATCAAAAGTTTTTCCCATTGGAAAAAGTTCTACCTACTCAAGCAAAAATTGAGTTTACCTCATCACATGAGGTAAAATTAGCGTTTGAAAAAGTAGCGCGTAGTCTATTTGGGAAAACATATGAATATAATTGTAACGGGTGGTGCTGGATTTATAGGTTCTGCGGTTGTTCGTCATATCATTGATAATACGGAAGATAATGTACTAAACATAGACAAGCTTACTTATGCCGGCAATCTAGATTCATTGACCGGATATAGTGAACACCCGCGTTACCAATTTGCACAAATTGATGTATGCGACAAAACCTCTCTTCAATGTATTTTTGACAATTTTAAGCCCGATGTTGTGATGCATTTGGCTGCAGAGAGTCATGTTGATCGTTCGATATCTGGTCCTGCTGAATTTATCAACACTAATATCATTGGTACTTTTACTCTGTTGGAAGTCTCCAGAGAATATTTAGAAAAGACATCGGTGCCACATTTTCGCTTTCATCACGTTTCTACGGACGAAGTATTTGGTGACTTAGATGGGACATCAGCGCTCTTTACTGAACAGACACCTTATGCCCCCAGCTCCCCTTATTCCGCGTCGAAAGCAAGCTCAGATCACTTAGTGCGAGCTTGGGGCCGAACTTACAATTTACCTGTTGTTATCACAAACTGTTCAAATAATTACGGACCCTTCCATTTCCCTGAGAAGTTAATTCCGTTAATGATTTTGAATGCAATTGCAGGTAAACAATTGCCTATTTACGGAGATGGACAACAAATTAGGGATTGGTTATTTGTTGAAGACCATGCTAGGGCTTTGCTAATGGTTGCGAAACAAGGCAAATTAAATGAATCCTATAACATAGGTGGTTACAATGAAATGACCAACCTAGAAGTTGTTTATAGTATTTGTGAAATACTCAATGAGCTCGTGCAAACTAAACCTGCAGGCATTACAGATTTCAAACAGCTTATTCATTTCATTACCGATAGGCCAGGTCATGACAAACGTTATGCCATTGATGCCTCCAAAATTACACAAGAATTAGGTTGGAAACCAAGCGAAACATTCAGCACCGGATTAAGAAAAACGATAGAGTGGTACTTAGAAAACCAATGGTGGTGGACTAAGGTTGTAGATGGCAGTTATAAAATATCAAACGAGACTATAGCATGAAAGGGATTGTATTAGCTGGCGGTTCAGGTACCAGACTCTACCCGATAACCCTTGGGGTTTCCAAACAACTATTACCTATTTACGATAAACCCATGATTTATTACCCGCTGTCTGTGTTAATGCTGGCTGATATTCGTGAAATTTTAATCATCACCACCAAACAGGACCAAGACAGTTTCAAACAATTATTGGGCGACGGAAGTCGCTTTGGGCTTAGTATTGAATATGCAATCCAAGACGAACCGCAAGGACTTGCACAAGCATTTACTATAGGTGAAAAGTTTATTGGTACAGACAGTGTTTGTCTGGTTTTAGGCGACAACATTTATCATGGCCAAGGATTTGCAGAAAAATTAAAAACGGCTAGAGAAATTACACATGGAGCCTGTATTTTTGGCTATCAAGTGAAAGATCCGAATCGTTTTGGTGTAGTCGAATTTGACGATACACAGACTGTTTTAAGTATTGAAGAAAAACCTGAACACCCAAAATCAAACTGGGCAGTTACGGGGCTTTATTTCTATGACAATAAAGTTGTTGAAATTGCCAAATCAATTAAACCCTCATCTCGCGGAGAATTAGAGATCACTTGTATTAATAATGCTTACCTTGCTCAAGGTCAACTTCAAGTGCAATTGTTAGGGCGCGGGTTTGCTTGGTTAGATACTGGTACACACGATAGCCTGATTGAGGCTAGCCAATACGTACAAACATTAGAGCATAGGCAAGGCTATAAAATTGCGTGTCTTGAAGAAATCGCTTTTAGAAAGAAGTGGATTTCAAAAAGCGAATTGCTAGAATTTGCGACACCATTAATGAAGACGGGTTACGGAGTTTATCTACAGGAAATCGCTAATGGCAGATAAGCTTAGCTCGCTGCGTCGACTAGATTGGGATAGCGAGTTTTTCGGAAAAGAAATTGGACACTTTGAAAGTAATGAGGAAATCGAGCTGAATTTAAATTTCGCTGATTTCGAACTAGTTCAAGCAAAAGTATCGGCAAGTAATAGTACTCATATTGATAACCCATCTAATATGGGGTTTGTTTTTGTAGAAGGTGAGTTGAACTTTATTCTAGATCTTACAAATAATAAGTACTCAAATAACTTTGAACCAGCTGTAACCGCAACCCCAAATGATATTAATGAGATTTGTAAGATAGCAAGTAACGAATTACAAACCTCTCGCTATAGAGCACCTTGGTTTTCAGATTTACACCGCAGCAACCTTTACTCAACTTGGGCCCAAAAAGCAGTTTTAGGTCAATATGACGATATTTGTTTAGTTGCTAAAGATAACTCAGGTTCAATAACTGGATTTGCGACCCTAAAATTTCATGGACAACATGCAAGAATAGGGCTTATCACGGTTGACAGCCGCTTTCGCAGACAAGGAGTTGGTAAGCAATTATTAGCATCCGTAATAATTGCCTGTCAGAAAAAGGGTTGTGATTCTTTATTAGTTTCTACTCAAATGTCAAATACAGCTGCCATTCAAGCATACGCAAAAGCTGGCTTTACACCTAATTCAATTAACTATTGGTTTTACCGGACATGATCCCATTCAATAAGCCAGCAATTGTTGGCACAGAACTAAAATACATAGAAACAGCAATGCTATCGAACAAACTATGTGGTGATGGCGGTTTTACTAAGAAAGCTTGCGAATTAATGGAGGCTGAATTTCAAGCGCATAAAGTGTTACTTACACCCTCGTGTACAGCATCACTAGAACTTGCAGCCCTGTTGCTTGACTTAGATTCCCAATCGGAAGTTATCATACCGAGCTACACATTTGTTTCAACAGCAAATGCATTCGCTTTGAGGGGCGCAAAAATAAAATTTGTCGATGTCGACCCATTAACAATGAACCTAGATTTAGATGCAGTAGAACAGGCAATTACTCCTAATACAAAAGTAATTGTGCCTGTCCATTATGCTGGCACATCATGCGATATGGATAGGTTAATGTCGATAGCGAAAAAATATGCGATTTGGGTGGTAGAAGACGCAGCTCAAGGCGTAAATGCTAAGTATAAAGACAAATATTTAGGTACAATTGGACATATCGGATGTTATAGTTTTCACGAAACCAAAAATTACACTTCTGGTGGTGAAGGTGGCGCTATTGTAATTAACAGTCAAGAACTTGTTGAACGAGCTGAAATAATTAGAGAAAAGGGTACAAACCGAGCGCAAATGTTCAGAGGACAAGTAGATAAGTACACTTGGCAAGATATAGGCTCGAGCTACCTGCCCTCTGAAATTCAAGCAGCCTACTTATATGCTCAGTTAGAATGTTTAGACTTAATTAATAAAAAGCGGCTCTACATTTGGGATAAATATTATGCCGCATTTAATAGTTATGTAGACTCTGGCAAAATATCACTACCTTCAATACCCAAATTCAACACGCACAACGCCCATATGTTTTTCCTTAAGTTCGAAAACATTGATAAAAGAACTGATTTTATTCTTCATTGTAAAGATAAAAATATAATATCTCCATTTCACTATATACCATTGCACTCCAGTCCAGCAGGAAAGAGACTTGGTGAATTAACCGGTGAAGATTTACACACAACTAAAGAATCAGAAAAACTAGTGAGATTACCATTATATTTTAACATGAATGAAAGCGAAATTGATTATATAATTGAAGTGATTAGGAATTACCTAGAGAGCCATTAGTTAATGGCTCTTTTTAATATAAGCAAATAACTTTTCTAGCCCATTTTCCCAAACTGAAATCACTGCGGGCGTATCAAAATATTCTTCAATAATTTCCCTGTAACGCTCAGTATTTTTCTTTTCCGACTCAATTAATTTCATCAATTGGGTTTTATTTAGATGAATTAAACTATTACTATCGTAAATATTAAAACCTATTCTCTTCAAAAACACACTGGACAATGTATCCTTTCTTAAAAAAACACATTTTCCAGAATATAGAAACTGGTAGATATTCCCCATAGCTTGCTGGCGGTTATGGAAAAATATTGAAATATCAATATCATTTAGTAACTCTTTGTACTTTTCGGGACCCATAAAATCTAGAATAGGAATAAAATTCTCCCCGAAGATGTCATATCCTTTCTTAATAACTTGATCTCGATAAGATAAATCCACAACAGCGTAGGATAATATGCAATAAACGACCACATCGTTTTTCAAATTCTCTAAGCGATGAAATATTTCAAGATGATTATTTTGTGGATCAGCAGAGTTACCAGCTAAGATCTTAACAGGTTTACCTTTTTCGATTTTTTTTTCCGGACTTTTCTCAATCCCTATTGGATTCGGATAAAGTAAATTTAAATGAAGCGCACTTGTCTTATAGTTTAAAGAAATTAATTTTAGCTCTTCATCTAATGGAGAGGCAATTGCAAAGAATTTTCTTATAACTCGTTTTCTGAACAACTCATTTATCCATCCCAAGAAATTTTTTGGTCTATTTTGAAAGTAATAGATATCTCCGCCCCAAGTCATCCAAAGTGACTTATCACCGAGTTTGAAAAAAGTAAAAAGAAAGGCAATAAAAGCAAGGAATGGTCCTGTGTAAAACAATCCATGAAACACATTAAGCTCAAAATCTTTACTACTCAATAAAGAGTAGATTTTCTTCCATTTCGATATTTTACCAAGGCTATTGAGATCTAAAATATTGGCCTGTTCGGGGTAATATTTAGCTAAGTCAGTACCGTCTGATACAAGCGCAACATAATAGTGTTGATACTCACTTAAATGTAACGATGATATCTCGACGAACTTACCGTTATATTTGTCAGGGAGTTTTGTCATCAGATGAAGGATTTTTTTCACGCTTTTTCAGCCCTATAATCTCATTTTTAAGCATAATAATAAGTGTAGTTGAAACAAAAATTTTGAATAAAACCAGATATTCACCTACAAAAAAAGCCTGAGCAATAGCTGAAAAATAAATAACAGCTGTCACTGTATATAACTTTTTGACTCCGAAAGGTTTCCATATGCGTCTTGATATTTCTGTTCTAGCCATAAAAAAAGCAAAGAAACCTGAAGCCAGTGAAATCGCTGCACCAACCTCTTTATATTTTGGAATTAAAATAACTGCCAATAACACTGCAACAGTAAGTGCTACGATTGTTACGGGTAGCATGTAGTGACTTTTCCGAGAAATATTGATGCCAATAACGGTTGTTTCAGACAAGGTAAAGTAAAGAGGTTGTAAAACACATAATGGTAACAACAAAACAACTACACTATATTCTTTTGGAATAAACCACGCTGTAGCAGGAGAAAATATCAATATTAATATATAAGCAACTGCCAGACCAAGCAGAGTATTTATCATTACCTTTTCAAATTGAACGATACTCGCACCTTCTTTATTTAGCTTATATACCTGAGGCGTCCAGACAGTTGAAAATATTTGCTGCAATATAGTCACCGCAGACGCAAAACTTAACGCAACGGAATAACGCCCTAAACTTTCTAGGTCAGAAAAATAGGTAAGTAAGAATCGATCAAAGCTGCTTAAGCACCACAATATCGCGCCTGATAGAACTAAAGGCAAACCAAAGCGTTTTACTCTTTTATCTAGGTTTTGGTCACTTTTAACCTTTAAGAACAAAGCAGAAATCAGCTCATGACGACATAGATAACAAGCCAATGCAGTATTAATCACTAATGCAAAAGTAAATATAAAAGTTGCGGAAATACTACTTTTATCAAACCCTTTAAAAAAAACTATTGGTATCGCAAGTAGTATTAAGGCCTTAGGTAAGATTTGCAGTAAAGATAAAATTAATGGTCGCTCCTGCATCCTTATGATGAGCGAATTAAATCGAAAAATGACTGTTGAGAATATAGCGATAGAAAAAATAGTAATTAACTTAGATGAGTCGTCTTTTGGTAGCAAAAACCAATCTGCAAGCTTTGTATGAAAAACTAGCAATAGTAGGCAAAATAATGCTGTTACAGACAATGGTACAATGAAAACCGAACGAAATAGAACAACCTTGTTTGACGCATCGTGAAACTCTCTTACATAGGATTGATCAAACCCTAACGTCAAGACTAACGCCGCTCCTGTCAGAGTTGCATTGAGTATTGCAACCATCCCTACTGCATCGACAGGAAATACCCAAGCCAACAATGGAACACTCAACAATCCAATTGCTGCTGCTGCAACAGGCCCAAGGGCATAATAAAGAAGAGTTTTGAGGTTCATCAAAATAATGCTATCAATTCATTGGCTACAAAAAAGCTATCTTTTTCGTAATATGCAGGACAAAATGTTGATAACTGATCGAATATTGAAGCTAAACTCGTTAGGTCATTACATACAAGCGCCAAACCATTATTTTTTATATAGTTAGCAAGATCTGCTTGATGTTTATCTATTCTTTCTAAATTCGGCACTGCAACAAAACGCTTATTCTGATCTAATAGATAGAAAATAGTGCCTGCTCCTGCATGAGTGATAACGACATCACACTCATTAACATATGAATGAAAGACATCAGAAAAGTCAAAATACTTACCATTTTTTGGCAGATATTGACCATGTGAGATTTGGAATACGCATTCAATCTCTCCTTTGCACGCGATAGACTCATCAACAGTTTTTACTAGAGAGTCAAAAGGTGATGAGCCTACTGTCACAAAAACTTTCATAAACGACCGCTATATTTTGCATTCTTATAAAACACCAGCTGCTCTTTATTCTGAACATAAAAGTCGCTTGCAATGCGATACATTACCCTACCAGTTATTGATCTTGTGTAGAAACGACAAAATGTTTCGACGAAAACAGTTTTTTTACCTAGCAATCTAAGAAGAATAAAAGGCAATATAGCGTTACCTGGTCCGGTAGAGATAGCACCACTAACACCATACTTTTTCACTATTTTATAAAGCATTGGTAAACAAGATAAGTTTCTAATCAATAGAGTTATTAGATTTGAATGCTTATTTTTATCCCGAACATCCATGAGACTTACATGGCGGATAGATTCATCGAGAGGCGCGGGCCCCACAGAAATAAAATCTAGAGTTCCAGTGTCTATATGTTCGAGTAAGAGCTTCATTTCTTGGCGATGGCCACCTTCGCCGTAAATTAAAAGTACAACCTTTTTCATGAAAAACTATCCACGGCGTTTAGCTTTGATACCCAATTTCCTTCTAAGGATTACAGTAACACGCCATATTCTCGACATAATCAGGTAATAGCATACTGAAATCATAAAAAACAGCCAGAACATAATATATGATGGAACCGAAAAGACTTCTGCCAGAATTCCAATTACAGCAAACAGCAAAGCTAAACAACTGATGAAGACTAGAGCAAGATGCTGGCTCAGTCCCAATCTCATTAAAACGTGGTGCAAATGCTCTCTATCAGCAACAAATGGCGATTGACGTTTTTTTATACGCCTAGCTATGGTTGATACAGCGTCCATAATTGGGATAGCGGCCACCCATAAACCGGTTACTGCACTAAAAGCCGCGTGCTCGCCTTGAGAACCAGCTATAAGTAACCAAACAACGGTAAAACCTATGACTGTACTGCCAGCGTCTCCCATAAACACTTTAAACCGTTGACCAAATGGGATCCCCAAATTCATCAACATATATGGAATTGTTGCTATCACTATCACTAAACACAAAAACGCATTGTCACTGTCACCGGCAAGATAAAAAAGCAGGCACATCGAACCAAATGAGACAGTCGCCATACCACCGAGCAGCCCATCAATACCGTCTATCATATTGAAACTATTTATTGCGCCAATGACTGCTACAATGGTAAGGAAAATACCTAAAGAACCTATCTGCAACGAGTGTGGAGAAAAAACTCCAGAAAGATCATTTAAAACGATATCAACTGAAAAGATCATTATTAGCGTCACTAACAGCTGACATCCTATTCGAATTCTGAAGTCCAAATCGAAATAGTCATCTAATACACCCATTGCCAAAAGAATGAATGAACAAGAGACATAAACGGTCATGTTCACTAAAGGTTCAGGCTGAGTCGAAATAAAGCTCAACACTACTACGAAAATAGAAATACCACCAACTAGAGGAATTTGACCGCTATGTTCTTTTCTGCCTGATGGCACATCAACTAGGTTGATGATCTTAGCCACTTTACGGAAAAAAAAGAGACTAATGATCGAACTAAAAAAAATACTGCACGAAGTCAGTAATAAAATGCTATTCATATATTCAGCTTATGTCTTAACTGGGCGTGTCAAATTGTTGCAATACCGCAAAATTCTAACAAGCTTCGATAAAAATTGCTATCTGCCAGATCGATAAAAATTGTTACCAAACAGCCAAGACAAAGCCTTGTAATAGCTCTCTTGAGTGAGCTCCGGAACATCCCATTTTGTTCGTTACTACTTAGGTGTTATGATTTCCAAAAATTTGTTAAGTCTACTATGTTAAAATCGCTCGCAAAAAATATGCTTAATGCTGTTGGCTATGAAGTTCAGCTTATGCCAATCGGAAAAGTCCAACTCAACCGTTCAGTTGCTTTCATACATATTGCTAAATGTGGTGGTATCTCCATAGATACAGCTATGCGCTCTAAATTAGCGAAACCAGGCCAGCATAGACTTTGCAGAATGACATCAATCGCAGCGAGCATAGCCAGTTTCAATAAGCCGGTAATGTCACTCGACGAATCTTGTCAGTTTAGTGAACATCACCTACAAGTGCTTAAAGGCATACTTTCTTACTACCTTTCTCTAGATCAGCAGTACATCAGTGGTCACTGGCCCGTAGATAGTCAAATTTTACAATATCATTACCAGACAACTGACTTTATTACGCTCTTACGTGACCCTGTCGAACGATTCAAATCAAACTATATTTTTAATAAATTATCTAATAATCTAAGCGTTATGCGCCCTAACGCATTAAGAAATGATAATTTAATAGAAGAAGCTGATGAAATCGTTTTCGGATTACGAGGCTGGCAAATGGCAAATACACAAACAGCCTTTATCACAGGTAAATATCCTAGAGATCAATCTCATGCGACGCAATTGCAGCAGGAGTTTCAAGAAAACATTAAAAAATTCAAAATTGTAGGATTTTTGGATGCCTTGGAGCAATTTGAAAACCAATTTTCTTCTACATATGGAGTCTCGTTGAATATCAAAAAGAAGAACAAAACTAATGATCAAAAAGGACCGAATAAAGTTCATATACACGATACTCTTAAAGACTATTTTTCTCAAAAAAACGTTCATAGACATATAGAAACTATATGTAAAAATGACATTTATAACATCGAGAAAGCAAAAGAGATATATCTTGGCAAATAATAGAAGCTTAACTAATGTTGCCATATTGTTTACCGAGAAAATAATTGTTTTATTTCTAGGTTTTATTACAACCTTATTACTCGCTCGGCAACTTGGTCCTGAAGTATTTGGCCAATACTCAGTGATCCTGGCATCAGCATTCATGTTTTTCCCTTTGACTCAGATGGGACTAAACAATCTCTGCGGGAAATACTTCAGTCTTTATCCAAATAACTTGCATTATTACTTCAGAGCAGCTCTTGCTATTCGCATTACCTTTAGTGCTTTAGCTCTATGCTTAGTTACCTTAGTTCATCTATTCTATTCGCAACATTCAACTAGTTTGCTAATTCTACTACTTGTACTACTGCAGTCCGCTAATTGTGTTTCTCATGTAGAATTTGCATTTCTCTCCAACGAAAATGCCAAAACAACAGCTTTGATACGAATATTTACCAAATTATTTTGTAAAGTATCATTGTTATATCTGATATCAATCAACGCAAGCCTAACACTACTTATTCTATTCACAGGACTGGAATATCTCTTATCCGCAATAGGCTACATTTGGATTTATCGACGCCACAATTACCATTATAAAATAGGTTCCAGAACTTCAATAAAGCATGTCGCAAGCAAGCTATTTCATCAGTCAAAATGGCTTGCATTGTCTGGCTTTGCATCAATAATCTATTTGAAGATAGATCAAGTAATGATAGCTTACTACCTAAACCATAAAGCCGTCGGAGAGTATGCTGCAGCATTAAAATTTTCTGAACTATGGTTCGTGTTTCCAACGATAGTTGCAAATATCCTGATGCCGAAGTTGGTAAACTTGTATAAAAGAGATAGATTTAAATTTTGGGATTTTCAGAGGAAGCTAATAACATTATCAACTGTGTCAAGCTTGCTTCTCATTACAATCTTTGCGTTATCGGCAAACAGCCTGATATTTTATATATACGGCACAGAGTACTCAAATTCTGCTTTAATATTAAAAGTTCACATAACAGCTACCTTATTTATATTTTTTCGAGCTTTTTTAAGTAAATGGTTGATCTTATCACGAAATTACAACTTGAGCTTATATAGTCATTGCCTAGGTGCAGTGGTGAATATCATTTTAAATGCACTACTTATTCCTACCTACGGCACTGTTGGTGCTGCAGTTGCGAGTGTAATCGCATACTTTGTTTCTTCGATCTTATTTTTATTTCTGTTTGAGAGAGGCAGAGTTTTTATAAAAAATTATATAGGTAATTAGTCTACACTGAAAATCTCGGCTTAACAGATAACGGAGCGTTCTTGTTTCCAATTGTCTTACTGCAAGTTTAGCTAAGCCGCCATTTTTAATCTCCATTTTGCAAGGTTTTGAGGGGTGAGAAAACAAACCTTGCAAAATGAGGATAGTAAGATCGTTTAGATCATCAAGAAGATCAATAAATTAAGTGATTTTCAGTGTCGACTAAATAACTCAATAACCCTTTGATATTCAGATATTATCTCTTCTTCAACTAACTTGCTACCACTCACTGATACAGTGATAACCTCATTTCTATCTCTTTCTATCAGCGTAATATTTTTAATAACCTGCTCATGATCACCAATTACTGCATCAAATCGATACTCTAGATGTTCTAGTTTTCCATGGTAAAGTGCCTCATCACTACCAATTAATGTAAAGCGGATATCTTTAGCATTCGCCTGGCTAAGCCCTTTAGCTGCACTTTCTATAAACTGCTTCCATTCCTCAGTACCTCCCGAGTAAACCACACCATCTATTGTCTGACATGTAACATTGGTAGCTCTTCTCGCACTACTTGCGGCAATTGTTTGGATAGCTACCCAGCGCTTAAGTTTAAGCTTTTTCCCCTCATGAACATCTACAATCTGGCTTGAATATTTGGGTTCTGTTTCAAATGATAATGATAGGTCACAATATTCTGCAGCTGTAAACCCTGAGTAAAATACGGACGCTGCTATCAGCAACGCTTTGATCAGTTCTCTCATCCTCAACCTCGAAAATTTAAACCAAGAAAAAACCCGGCATAAGCCGGGTTTTCAACAAAATATCAAGCAAGTAATTATTTAATTACTTGATGCCTTTTTGTTGTGAAGTCACTAGTGATTGACGACCGTTACCAGTCTTTTCACTGAACGCATATGCGTTGACTTTGCCATCTTCAACATCAAGGTTGAAAGTGATGCTTAGCTTGCTCTCAGCTGGAACAGTGTTACCTTTGCTGTCTTTTAGTAACTTTTGTAGATCTAAGTGAGAAAACTTAGTTACTTGACCTTTAGGTAGGAAACCAGTGATGTTTTGGGTAGAGTAAGATACACCCTTGCCATCGATTGCAGTGATGATAGCATCAACAGCAGAAGAAGTTTCGTTAGCGAAGTGAACTGAAGTGTTAACACCTGCAAAATCAACTGGGAAGTATGGAATGTTGATGATAGTCGCGTCAACAACCCACTCACCAGCGTCAGCTTTAACTAGAGCTTCTTGCTTAGTGTTTGTTGCAGACGTTGAGTCAGCATCAACAACTACTGTAGCCTTAAATGTAGAAGCTTTGATAGTTGAAGTGGTAGCAGTGTGGTCTAACTGGATAGTGTACTTACCAGCGATGCCATTTGGAGCTGTCGCAGTATCAGTGATAGTGAAGCTTAGAGACTTCTTATCAGTAGCAATTGTTACACCAGAAACGGCGATAGAAGCAGGAGTACCGATATCGTTAGTTAGAGTAACGTCAGATGCAGTGATAGCACCAGTAAAGTCGCCTTCTAAAGTAACAGTAGCTTGAACATTAACACCAGTTGCGGCAGAAAGTAGCGTTTGATCATCAGAGATATCAATTACGATAGTGTCTGCGTTAGTGTTACCAGTAACACCGCCACTTACGAATGAAGTCGCTGGGTTGCGTTGAATAACACCGTTTGCTTTTGTGCTAACAGACGCGCCGTATTGGTCTGCTAGAATGATAAACGCACCAGTGTTGTCACCAGTAGTATCTTTAGCATTGCCTGTTAAGCCTGAAGTTGCAGAGTAAGTAACTGTTGCAGCTGATGACTTAGCTTTATCAATGTTCGCACCGCGTACTTGAACTTCAAATGAAGAATCTTTAGTTACTGGGTCACCAGTCATAACTTCAAGAACTACTGTAGTCACGCCACTTGCAGTTGTTGTAGAAATTGGCTTGATTTTGTAAGTACCTGAACCGTACACGATACCAAGTTGGTTGTCAGTAGTTGTAGCAGTCGCTTCACCAGAGCCGTTTACGGCAACAGAAGTTAGACCAGTAACACCAGTGCCAAATACTAGTTTAATACGATCGCCAGCTTCTAACTGCTCACGAACGATTACACGAATAGAAGAGTCTGCAGCAGCTGCAGCTACTTCCAAACCTTGCTTTGATGTTTTAGTAACTGCATCAGTTAAATCTGCAGCTTGAGCGCCAAACGCACCTAAAATAGCAGATGCTACGAGTGCTTGTTTGAATAGTTTCATTATTTCCATTCTCCTAGTTTCATGAAACAGGTTTACTGATTAGGAATGTCAATAAACCAAGAACCTATATTCTCGACTTGTCTCGAGATGATGTCAATCTATGTTCAACTTTAATATCTGTCAAGTTACAACACAGAAATGTTAAATTTCGTAGATTTGAAGTCAAATTTTAGTTGACATTTTATTTGACCTCATAAGTCCAACATTTGCCAAAAATTGCGTGCCTCTTCAGTTAGTAGAAGCACAGCAATCCCAAACAGTGCTGTACTATCGTTGCTAAAATACCGATTATCAGCAATAGAATCAAGCTAAAAGACTAAATTTTCAAGCCCTTTTTTAAAACTTTGCTCAACTTTAAACCAATCCTCATTACTCTGAATGATTTTTGGTGTCACAAGCACGACCAATTCAGTTTTGTCGGAGCTACTTTCATCATTGCGAAACAAATGCCCGAAAAGAGGGAGGCTGCCCATTAAAGGTATGGAGGATGCGCCCACTGATTGATTATGGCTTATTAACCCTCCAAGTAACACCGTCTGACCATTCCCCGCAACAACTTCTGTACTAATGCTTCTTTCAAAGATCGCTGGGCTATCACTTCCAACACTAAGCTCCTTGTTTACACTAGATATCTTTTGCTCAATCGACATAATTACTGTTCCCTGAGCGTTTATCGTTGGTGTTACATTTAATTCCACACCTGTTTTACGATATTGAATCGTCGTTGTTTCACGCGCGCTATTGATAGGATCAGCAGTAGTTGAGCCAATTGTTGGGATATCATCACCAACGCTAATGTTTGCAGCCACACCATCTCTAACTAAAAGCGTTGGACGTGAGAGCACATTTACCTGACCGTCTTTTTGCGCTAGATTAAGCGACACTTCTCCTGGAAGACCGACAATTGAATAACTAAATCCATCTTTAGAATTGAACTTAAACGATTCTTTCCTATCACTTGATAGACCGCTACTTAGCGCAAACTGAACCCCTTTTGCAAAGCTGCCAGTAAGCTTTACCTCAGCGATAACCACCTCCATCATAACTTGTTTAGGCATTATATCTAGCTGTCGCAAGATTGGCTGTAGGTCTTGATAATACTTTCCAGATGAATAGAAAATTAGAGCATTAGCTCTCTCATCAACAACCAACTTGAGCTGGTCATTTTCCACTGAAAAACCCTGATTGGCTGCATTAGCTTGTCCTTGTTGTGTTGCCCCCGCATTCGACATATTCGTGCTCGCACTAGGCTTTGAAGACTTTAAAGGTGTCGTTGCTCCTAAAAGAGGAGCTAAACTAATCCCTAAATCAGATGCTCTTGCATATTTAGGGTGATAAATAAAAAAACTTTGTTCTGAGCCGGTGGCTGGCTTATCAAGCTGTCTAGCCCAGTATTCAACCCTATCAATGATTTCGTCTGCTGTAGCAAAGGCGACTACTTTTCCCAGATGTTCTATCGGAACAAATTGCAAACTGCTAGAGCCTCCTCCTAAGTTTTTTGTAGCAATACCCTCGTTACTTAACAACTCAGAGACCTTTTCAACAAAGCTTTGCGAGTCAATATAGGTAAAACTCATTAATGCAATAGATTTATTACTTAATGCAGAACTATCAATAATCGCTATCAGGTCTAAAGCTCTTAAGATCTGTTCCCTTTTACCCTGAATTGTCAGTACTCCTTGTTGTGTATCAACCGCTACGCTTGCATCAACGAGACCCGCCACTGCATTCCTTAAACCTGATGTTGCACCATATTTAGTAGGAACAAGTTGAATAATTTCATTTGCTACATTTGGGACACTAGCTTTAGTGCGGCCAAATCCAAATGCTCGCTCAGAGTTTGAGCTTCCTTCTCGACTTGGATATACATAAAAAATCCCTTCGTTCAAAGATATGCTTATATTGTTGCGAGTCAAAACCTCTTGAACGAGCTGATAAAACCTCCTTGCACTAACAGCATTCTTTAATTCAAGCGTAACGGGTGTCGTACTTTCCTTTAGTGTTGGCTCAATTACATAGGAAACATTGAGTAACTCGCCTAACGCATAATGCAAAAAGTCGCTCATGGGCAAAGCATTAGAAGAAACTTGAAACTTAGCTTTATTATCAAACTGTTGTGAAAGATCTAACTCCAGCTTCAAATCCTGTTGAGAATCTTTAAGCGAACGCAAACGCTCAAACTCTGCAACCGATTCAACTTCCCCTTCACTATTGATATCTCCCTCACTCGGAGACCCTTTAGCAGAATCGACTGCCAGATAAGACGTATTAATATTAACCTGCTTAGCTTTTGTATTGTCATCCGGATAAATAACACTTTGACAACCTTGCAGAGCTAAAGAGGAAATGATGAATATTGAAAGTTTACTCAACTGCTTCATTATTACTTTGCCATTTAAATAGTTTTAATTCAGCAACTTGCTGGCCACGTTCAGAAAAAGTCACAAAATCGGAACCAATTTTGTGGACGCTCACGCTATTAGTTATAGACTGGTCCTCAGTCACTTTAACTAGGTTACCTTCATCTGTTTTTAGAAGCACAAATGCCTTCCCACTGACATGGAAGATGCCGACGAGTTCAAAGCGCTTGTCTTCGAAGAACACTTGCTTGCTTGTATTGGCAACATTGTTACTATTAATTTCAATAGGTTTATCTGTATTGACGTTTTCCAAACTTGAGATATAAGCATTATGCCACTTCATTTCTAGAGGTATAGGAGCCACGTCCACGCCAATAAACTCAACCGTTGCGACTTCTCGGTCACTTTTTACTGCTTGCTTAACACTTTGACTAAATAAAAGACTTTTAAAAGGCGTTAGAAACGCAACTAAAGAGATGCTAAATACCAGAGCCTTCATATTGCCTCCTCAAATTGCCAGACTTTTACTGTAATTTCACCTAGCAATTCTTCGGAAGCCTTCCCTGTCCAATCTTGGCCGCCTATAGCATAGTATGATATTCGCATTATCGGTGTGCTGTTTTCCAACAATCTCATCAATTTAATCGCACAAACCGATGGTCCTTTGAATTCCAACTTTACTTGCCATTGGTTCACTTTATTGTTTAAAACAAGTTTATCTAACCAATTCAAACTATCTATTTGGCAATTTGCTTCTTTCAACAGATTGTCAATTTTCTGCTGGACCTCTAATTTTAGCTGCCCCTCGCTTTTCACTTTAAACAAATACGATTGTAACTTTTCATCAAGCTGAATAATAGAAGATAACTGTTCTTCAACTTGATTTTTATTTTCAAGCAAATTTTCAACTTTAAGCAAACGTTTAGTTTGCATATCTAGCTCACCATCTAACTCAACTTTCAACTCTTGCAAAGGTTCAGTTATATAAGCAAAGAAGATTAAAGTGAGAGCGATGCTAATATAATACTTATATTTATTCATATAATTCATTTAGCGTCCCTCAATTTTTGAACGATACTTGAATAACGAAATTATCGAGATTGTTATTTTTTCTCACAGCGCCATCGAATACAGCAGAGCTAACCAACGGATGGTTGTTAAATTCCTCTAGAAGTGCATTAGCATCCTCTACAACGCCATCTAACTTGAAGACATCATTCTCAAAGCGAAAGTAATTCATCATTGTACCGCGACTAAGTGCCAACTCTATTAACTGCCAATGAGGGTAAGTCAATCTCTGCTCCATCAGCAATTTACTTACATCATTCACCATGTCTGTTTTGGTATCTAATTCAGCTTTATGCTGAATAATCTTGTTGGCTATCGAAGTACTATTCATTAGAGTTGCTTTTACGCTTTCAAGCTGCCAAAAGAGAGAGAGACAATATACTCCAACACCCAATGTAAAAGCGACAATAGGAGCTATTATCAGTGAATGGTTCTGTATTGGAGAAGTTGAAATTCTCGTTTTAATAAAGCCCTCTTTTGCGATATCCTTGATATTTAGCTTAAAAATAGCTGATAAGAGGAATTCAGGAAACTTTGAAGGTTGAACTTCAATAGCATCAATAAAAGCAACGCCAACGCTATGAGAAAACTGCTCTAAAGACTGTATTAACCCTCCCTTATACGCACTTTTGCTGACAGACCGAGCAATAAAAAGTTGCCCCGCTGGAGTATGCAAAGATAATAATTTGGCTTTCAAAACCCTGCTAAACAATGCATCTTCAGCTAAATAAATACAAAAACGATTCGAGTACGCTTCGTCAATTAAAAACTCTGTAGTAATAACCTCGAATTCATCATCAACTTGTAGCGGACAGATTTTAACATGGACTAAGTTACCAATGTTCTTTTTCTGTATTTTTACTATTGACCTAATTTCAGATGGGCTTACCGAGTGATAATGCTTACGGGAAACTTTGCAAAACTTCTTCGATACAATACAAATCACACCAACCTTATCACTCTGTACAAGCTCCCCCTTATCAAACTTGTACGGGTGTTCATGGTAATAGCTTACGAAACTAGGCAGATGTCTTTTCCACCAACTGCTTAAGACTCTAGTTATACTTATCATTTTTTCCACGATACACTTTTAATAGTTAAAGGGCGATCTACGGCTTTCGGCCGAACTTCTACCTCAAATCGTTTATTTAACCGAATACCATTCGATTCCGCTAGTAATTCTACAGTAAGGAAAGTGCTTGTAGCAAAAGTAATGTATTCGCCATCTGCGATACCTGTAACTGAGTAAAATCCAGACGGTGTGAGTTCACCATTTACTCTTAACTTTTCTAACTTGGAAACTAGACTCTCATTGTTAAGGTATGAGCGTAAAACAAGATTTGGTGCCGTCAGGGGGTTAAAGACCCCGACTAAAGCCGTGCTAAAAATCTTCTCTAAATCTAAATTCTGTAACTTCCCCCCCTCTTTAACCAGCCTCATTTCTTCCACACTTTGTAGCATATCATTTCTGGGCTGACCAACCTTCTTATAGTAGTCCCTTTCGGCACCATTTAAGCGTTTCAGGTCATCTCGGTCTTTCCAATCCTCTAACGACTCTGAAAAGCTAGTTGCTTCCTTGTCTTCAAAGCCTAGTTGTAATAGGGTACTTTTCAACAGTCTAGAGTTAGTAAAATTTAGATTAACTAAACCAGCCTGATCTTGAAGGATTACTGAGACCTTATCGTTTATTTTGAACGGCCTTCCGTAGAAATTCCATACTTTTGCAATATCATCATCGCTTTTACTATTGATATATAACTTATTGCTTAATAGCGATTTAAACAAATAAGCCTCTGCATTTTCCAACTCTAATCTTAACAGCAACCTCTCTTTCGCACTTGAAGCAATCGACAACTGCTGTTTTACACTTTTACTCAAAAATATACTGAAAAGAGTCAAAGAAAGCATTATTATCAAAACTTGAACCAATGCAATTCCTTTATCAAATTTCAATATAAATCTCCTACTTGGTCAAAAGCAACCAAACCCAATATAGAAAATCTATTAAAAACTTGTAGCAAATTAGTTTTACGCTCACCCTGAAACTGAAATATTTCAACTTCAACTTTCAAAGGCATAACTTGCCTTATAATCGGATCGTGCCGAGAGTAAGAAGCTAGCTCCGAATCATTTTCCAACAAATCCACAACTTGTCTATCCGAAGATAATCGAAGAGCTTGCGTCATATTTTCGAAACCAAAATACGATATATTAAAATCATTCACATTTTCCAGCAAGGTAATTTTAAAATCCCAAACAATATCCTTCTGAGGCCAATTAACCACTAAGTCCTGCAATAATGCGTGTTCTTCATAAACTAATACTTGAGACGAGTTATCATGATAGATATGTATCAATGACCTTTCACTAGAAACCAACCCGTTATTACTCACACAGTAAATATAATTACGACCACCATCAAAAAGATACATAGGTTTATTTCCACTAGCACTCCCTCTCACTATATATTGTGAACAAGATTGGAGTACTCGATTGAGAAATTCTATCCCTATTCCGTTATCGGTGACAGACCAAAAAGCATCGGCCCTTTTCCCCCATGAGCTTGAGAATAAACTATAAGAATAATAACCAACAAAAAAAACCATCATCATTATTGAGGTTGATATTAACAATTCAACTAAAGTAAAAGCCCTTTGATTATTCACATCAATCCCAAACCATCACTTTAAATTGAAAATTATCATTTACCGAAGATGTTACAGTTACTTGAAAAAGAGAAAACATTTTTCCTGGCGGGTTAATATCATCAAAGTCAGGTGCCGGGCTTACTCTATCTTGCCTCTTGGCGACCCAATTGAAATCGACACCATTTAACTCAAGCTCATCCATATATAAAGATTGATCTGTAGACGCAACTTTGGCGCTCTGCAACTTAGCCTTTATTAAATCAATCGCTATATATGATAGCTGAGCACTTCTAGTAACATCACTTGCCTTTTTTGAACTAAAAGAAACTTGTTTATAAATTTGTGAAGTGACAGCTATCGCAGAAAATAATATTATGGCCGAGATTAAGACCTCAACTAATGTAAAACCACTATTTTGCACTACTTTCATCAAAAATACTCTTTATTTCGAAATTTTTCACTCCAGATTTAAGCTTCACACTAAAACCTCTCTGTTGAGTTATACCGTTTGAATTTATCAAGATATCCAAATAAACAAAATAAATAGATTCAAATTTAACCACTTTAGGCTCAGGACTATGCACTATAATCTCATTATCTTTCAATGTTACTTTAACGCTTCTGCCAGTCAGATAAGATTCGTAACCAAGTGATTTTATTATTTGCTTAGTCTGTTCGACCTCAACAAGCTGTCTTTGTTTCTCTATACTTCCGATTAAAATACCGCCTGTCAAACTCATAACAACAGAAATTATAGAAAGCACGACGAGTAACTCTATTAAAGAAAATCCTCTTACTTTACTATTATATAGGAACATCATTTATCGAAACCATGCTCATAAGCATAACTATCACAATTCCACCAACGAACCCGCCCATAAATAATAGCATTAAGGGTTCAAGCATGCTTGTTAGCTTTCGTATTAAATTTTCAAGGTCACTTCTTGAACGTGCAGCTATATCTGCAAATACAATATCTAAACGATTAGTTTCCTCTCCGACTTTAATAATAGATAAGAAAAATGAAGGAAATATTCGAGTTTTCGATAAAACATCACAAAGTTGTTTTCCTGATTTTAAATGTTTTACTGCTAACTTAGTATCTCGCCGAAAATCAGGATGCTTTAAAGTACCTAAAGTAAGTTCGAGACAAATATCAAGTTGCAATCCAGCGTCTAACATCATCGCTACTGATTGCGAAAATCGGATCCTTTCGGATGTTATAATTACTTTACCTATGCCAGGAAATCGACTTAAATGAACATAAAACCACTCTCGCACCTTTACTTTTTTCAAAAAGTAAGTTAATGAAATAATGAGGGTCAAAATAACCAACAAAAAATATAATTGATGTTTGCTGAAGAAAGCACTTGCTTTTACAATAGCTTGGGTGTACCAAGGCGCAGAATCCAAATCAGTAAATATCCCCGACATTTTGGGTACAATAAAAGTAAGAACAAAATATACTGCCGAAATACAAACAAATAGTATCACACTCGGATAGGTCAAAGCAGTACTGACTTGATTCCTCAATTCCATCTGAAATTTTAGGTCCTTGGCAAGCTTTTTTAATACCTCAGACAAGTTCCCTGATGCCTCACCGATTTTTATCAACTGCACATAAAGGGAACCAAATATTTTCTCATGCTTACCAAATGCATCGCTTAAAGACACCCCTTGCTTTAATGAAGTAGATATCTGATTAAGTAAAGCGGTAAGAGCAGAATTTGCATTAGACTTTTTTATAATATCTATAGCTTTATCGACTTTAATGCCACTTTCGAGTAAAAGCGACAACTCGTTTGTGAAAAACTCTAAATCTGAAGGATTAACTTTATTTTTAAAGAAGTTAATTGATGCTGCCCTTCTTATTTCTTTTAGAGTTATTGGTGTTAATCCAATTTCATTTAACTTAACAAGTGCATCACCTCTATCATTTGCGTCTATAACCCCCTCATGTCTACTACCTTGAGTATCAATGGCCTTATATTCAAATTCCATTAACCTGCAACCCTTATTACTTCATCTATAGTTGTTATACCATTAATAACTTTATAGAAACCGTCTTCAAGTAGACTCCGTCTACGTAATGATGCAGTATGGGCTTGGACTTTTTGAATGAATTGATCATCTTTTGGCATAGATTTTATTACGTCATCACATCGGAGATATTCATTTATTGCAATTCTCCCTTTGTAACCTGTGTGATTACAGTACTCACAACCAACTGGTCTCTTTAAACAGATATTATTTACACCTGATTTATCAGCAATTTCACGGAGGGGATATTTACTCATTAAGTCATCCGGTGACTCAATTTCTATAGAGCATTTAGTGCAGAGTTTTCTCGCTAGGCGCTGCGCGACAATAGATACTAGAGCTGCATTGAGTAAAAACTCCTCAACACCAAGGTCTAACAATCGTGTATAGGCACTTGCAGCATCATTTGTGTGTACTGTACTAAACACTAAATGTCCTGTTAATGCTGACTGCAAAGCAATTTGAGCAGTCTCTTTATCACGAATCTCACCAACCATGATAATATCAGGATCTTGCCGCACTATAGATCTAAGTCCAGCTGCGAAGTTAAAACCAATATCAGAATTAACTTGTACTTGGTTGACTCCTTCCATTTGATACTCGACGGGGTCTTCCAAAGTAATGATCTTTACGTCGTCACTGTTGAGTTCATTTAAAAAAGTATAGAGAGTAGTTGTTTTGCCGGATCCTGTAGGGCCAGTTAATAAAATCACTCCGGTCGTTTTCTTTAGATCTTCGTAAATCAGCCTTTGCGTATCTGCAGAAAGCCCTAGTACCGACATATCATGCCTGATTGATTCCTTTCTTAGGAATCTTAAAACTATACTTTCTCCTTCATTAAGAGGTAGTGCAGAAACACGAATATCGACATCCTGATTTGCAATACGCATTTCAATTTTACCATCTTGAGGACGTCGCTTTTCGGCAATGTCCATTCCAGATAAAATCTTAAGACGAGTGGTAATTGGCAATTGCATTTTGAGTGCTAATCTTTCTGCGTCTTGAAGTACACCATCAACGCGAAACCTAACCCGGAATTTCCCCATAAAAGGCTCTAGATGCATATCAGACGCACCCCGAATTAAAGCTTTTGTGATTAAAGAATTCAAAAGATTTACTGTAGGTGCTTCAGAAGCAAGTTCCCTTAATCTCGCTTCCTCTGCTCCACTTAGCTCTTCGGACTCATCAAGCAATTCATTTTTACTTTGAATTTCAAAATAAAATTTTTGTAGTTGGGAGTCAGTGGCAAGTAATACTTCCGGAGATATGTGCCTTGTATTTAAATATTCAGATAGTTCAGAATCTAAAGGGTCTTTACATGCAATAATCCATATATTATCTCGAATATCAAGCAAAATGCATTGTAGCTCTCTTAATGATATGTGTACATCGAAGCCAACCTCTTTGGGTGGTTCCCAATTAGGGTAATTGTCTGGCTCAAATAACATATAACCGAATAGATGATGATATAAAACGGTTAGATCTTCCTCAGTAAGGCAACCAAGATTCACTAAAATATCTTCTAAACGACCACCATATCTTTCTTGATATGTCGATGCCTTTTCAAGATCAAGAGCTGTTACTTGAAACCTGTCAATTAACAAATCTTTCAGTGTCATCATCTTAGGACGACATCCTCATTTTCACCTTCACCACCAACTTGTCCATCAAGACCATAAGAAAATAATTTAAAAGGGCGTCCATCTTCACCCGGAACGATATAATTGTATGGATTTCCCCATGGATCTAAGGGAACATCTTTTGGCAGATAAGGACCATCCCATCCAGCTGCAGCACTCCTCACCAACAACTCCAGATTGCTAGGTACATTCCCCATATCTAAACGATAGGTATCAATTGCGGTTTCCAGCATTTGCATTTGAGCTAACGCGGTTTTCGTTTTGGAAGAACTGACTTTTGAAAACAGTTTCGGAGCTACAAGAGAGCCAAGCAATCCCAATATAATCAAGACAATAAGCAACTCGACTAAACTAAAACCTTCTTTCTTTTTCATAAAATTAACCTTTTGAATTGACTATCAAGCAAGTATATCAAGAGCCTTTTTTGCTGTCGACCATGAAGGAATTCACTAATTGAAACACTTTAGACCACATGATCTTGTTTTCTTCTTTGACCCTTTTAGATTCAATCAATGCTATTTTTGATTGCTTTTCCAATGTATCTAAAAAGCTTCCCAACTTAGATTCTGTTTCTCTTATAGGGTTCAAAAAGTTAACAATATTTTCCTGCAACTTGTACTCTTCGAATAGCTTTTCGTACTTGTGACTCCAACTAGTAGCTAAGCAAGGTACACCTTGTGTAAGTGCGCTAACACAGCCATGATATCGACTACTCACTACTGCATGGCATTGGCCTAGTAAGACTTTTACTTCCTTTGCATTTAAACCATTCTTAAAAAAAATTTGATGCTTACTTTTTTGCATGATAGCTTGGCAAAGCTCAAAATCTTCCTCTCCTTCATGATTCAACAATACCACTTGGAAGCCTCTACTTTTAAAAGCATCAATAACAAAACACCAGAAATCGATATAATGATATTTATTTTTATGCGCGACATCACCGTTATACTTTGATACCACCTTATTATTAGGAATTAAACACACCGTTGGTGTCGTAAATTTACTATCCACATTAACGTCGACCAATGCGGTAAAGTCTGGACTAATTAAAATACTGGCAGTCTCCGCTACTTCACGACAATATTTATAAGAATCTTGCTCGCGTGCAAATATAAGAGGAGACTTCTCAATAATTATTTTTGCGTATTTAATTGACTGTTCGTTCCTAAATGGTCCTAAAGCTTGCGGCAAAAATATATATGGCTTTTTTGCTCTTTGAAAACGTAAAACTTCATTAGAGGTATGAACCAATTCATTAATAGGCCATTGATCTCCATATGCAAATCCACTCGCATTAAGAATTACATCGATATCAGCTTCTGTCACAATACCATAGCGCTTTAGCAGATTCCTAACTTTGATAGGCAAATATGCAAACATACCTGTTAAGTCAAGCTTTCCTCTACGAAAACTCAATTTTTGCCACGCCCCCAATTTAGCACGGCGCTCGTAGGGTAAATTCTCACCTGGTGATAAGGTAATTTGGTATTCAGGTAGATTTTCGTCGAGTTGCTGCAGAATTGCTTCTAACATAAGCTCAGCACCCTTATTAGAGAACTGCACACCCTTTATTTCTATATTAATCAATTCTTATCAACGCCTGTTTCAATTACTAGTTCAACTGATTTTTTCTGCGAATAGGGGATTTCTCCGTCAGCCATAGCATGCCCAACAGCTATAAACATCACAACTCGCTTGTATTGTGGTAAAGCAAGTAATTTATTCACTCGCTTGTCTAGCTTTTTAAGCTCTGGCCAATTAATCGCACATGAAGATAAACCTAATGTTTCTAATGCAAGCATAAATTGCATACTCGCAAGGCTTGAATCTATGTAGATAAGATGTCTATCACGAGCCATTGGATAACAAGATAAATCACCAATTACTGCAATTAAAAGAGGAATATTATCTGCAAACCCGCTAGTTCCTCCAGGGAGTTGCACAACCTTGGTCAGAGTTTCAGCATCATCAATCAACATAAATTCGTATGATTGTCGATTGCACGCGCTTGGGGCTTGAAGTCCAATTTCAATTGCTTTTTTAACCAAAATTAAGTCAACTGATTCAGGGTCAAACCATCTGACGGAACGACGGGCCTTAGCAAGAGCTAAAAACTCATCGTATTTTACCGTATGTTTATATCTTTCAGTGCTAGGATAAGGCTTAAAAGAAGAGTCTATTGATATACATAAACTCTCAAATTGTTCACGCAAAAAATCAACTTTTGGGTGCCTATCTACTATAGAGAAATATTCAGTCAACACAGACTCTGCCCATTTTAATTCCTCTAGATCAAATTCTGCTCTCGTCTTCACTAATTTGTAGATTTCAATTGTCTCAGTAATATAGTCTAGTGCAAAAATTGGTTTCCTAGGCCGCATAATCAGACCTTTTTCCAACCGATGAATATTGCGTCTTAATAGCGAACTACTATATTGTTGAACACCACTTTGTCTCTTGTACTGGACTTGTCCTTTTAAAATTGCTTGTTGTTCAAATGCAAATGATTGATCAAAAAGCAAATAATATAATCTAGACAAAAATGAATACTTTGCGAAAAGCGGCTTAATCGCATCACGAAATAAGTCAATTGAGCGAATGATAAGTTTTTTAAAATGAAACATGTGTATCTCGTTTAAAAAGGGGCATTTAGCCCCTTAATATTTATAGAGAAGATATAGCTGCTGCAGCGAGACCTAGTTGATAAACTATTTGTGTTGCTGTACTCCAAAGAGTTAACTTGTCCAAATAGTCCGCATTTAGAGGTACGACTATAGTATCTCCCGGTTCTAAATGATTTGCTGAGCTACTAGCGGCAAACCAATTACCTTGATTTGGAATATAAACAGAACCATTTGCCTTAATCACATAAACCCGACTATCATCACCTCTGATTTTTAAACCACCGCTTAGATTTAGGTAGTCCTCAACAGATAAATTTGCATCATATAAATGAGAGGTTGCTACGTTAACTTCACCAATAACACTCACTGTACTTAATTTTGCTGGCACATACAAAGCGTCGCCTGACTCCAGCTCCAAATTTTGTTTGCCCGATAACATCATAGGTAGATTTACAACCAAACGTCCTAATGCCTGAACTTCTGATAGATCATTTAGAAGCTTATTAGTTTCATCATAGCTCAAAGTATTATTTGTTACCGAGTTAGAAAAACTCTTCGAGGCAATTTCACGACGCAAGTCTTCTGAAAGTTTTCGTAGCTGGTTTCGTTCTTGCACTCTGATAGCTTCTCGAGTAAAGATCGCTCCTTCTGCAAATGCATATTCGGTCAACCCACCTGCGCGTTTGAGTACGGAAATTATGCTTTCGCCTCTTTTTATGCTATATGAACCTGGAAACCTGACTTCTCCATATAGATTAACAGTCAGCTCTTCTTGCCAATTTGGTGTAGGGAAAATATTAATACTGTCTTTACTGAAAATTGGATATTCATCCGGCAACCTTGTCGCATTTTGCAAATCAACACTAATGTGCTCAACCGCAGCATGTTCACCTTTCGTAATCCTAGTAATTTCAGCATTATTTAAATAAGCCGACTCTAATAACCCTCCGGCAGCAGACAAAGCCTTTTCGACATTCATATTGTTTGCGAGCGGGTAGACACCTTCATACTTCACTTTGCCTGATATCCCAAACAACTTAGCTGGGTTCAAGACATTCGCCTGATCTTTTAACTTCATTATTATCGGTGTCAGCAGGCGCTTACGGCTAAATGTTGCATATTCGTCATCAGATAATTCTTTTCGCTGACCTGATAATAGTTTTGTTAAACTATCAACCTTTTCCGTAGGCTCTTCTTCCAATACATCGTCAAACTCCCCGATAAACTTCAAAAACTCCTTATTTTCGAATTTATTCCACAGTTCTACTTTAGCTTTTTCATCAAGCTCTTGTTGCGTCATTGCGAGATCAGCAAGCAATTTGACCTCATCTTTCTTTTCTTCAAAACGACTGAAAATAACGACAGTATCTCGCGGCTTAATTTCAAGGTCATTTGCCGGATTTCGCTTGAGAGCTTGACTCAGAGAAAACTGATGGATCTCAATTTCACCTTCTAAATTCGCTTCACGGATGATTAATGAGTAATTGAAATCAGCATAAGGAAGTAAATCATTTCGTAGCGAAGGAATGAGATCTGATATTCTCTTCCCTTCTTTCCATTCGTAATGACCAGGGAAAGACACTGCACCCATTAAAGTAACTATATTGTTTAACTGTGTTGAAGCTGCTCTAATCTTAATAGCATCGCCATTAATCGGAATGTAATCTATTTTTTCACTGCTAAAATCTTTAGTTAGTACAGTTTTAGAGCCATTTGAATAACGTTCAATAATAGTCTTCTTTAATTGTGCGCCAGCTTTAAACCCCCCTGAAAAATAGAGCAATTCCTTCACCGATTCAGACTCTTTTAATTCGAACAGCGCAGGGCGTTTAACTAAACCAGATATACTAATTTGCTTACCTACTGGAGGGACAAAAACAACATCGCCAGCTTGAAGAATAATGTCATTTGAACTATCGCCTCTAGTCAATAAGTCATATAAGTCAAGTGTCGCAACGACCTTTCCAGACCTTTTGACTTGAACATTTCGAAGCGAGCCAATTTCTGTAATTCCTTCACTCGCAAATAGAGCCTGTGTAATAGATGAAAGCGCTGGAATGTTAAAAGAACCAGGTTTGTTCACCTCACCCAATACTAGCACTCGCATTGAACGTAGCTTTGCAAGCGTAGCAAAAGCTTCTACTCCGATAATCTCCTGTTTAACTTTATTTAAAATCAACTTTTTGGCTTCAGCAAATTGCAAACCCGCAACATTTATCGGAGACAGTGAAGGGATTAGTATTCTCCCCTCCCTATCAACTTCAAGTTGATACGTTTCATTTTCTTTACCATAGTAGCTGATTTGAAACTCATCACCAGTTGACACCATGTAGTTGTCTGGAATTGAGATACTCAAATTTTGCTGCATTACTTGAGGCTGATTTGCAAAAAGCTCATAGCCAAATGGCTTAATGTCCTCAATTACTGGCTTAAACTTCTCTTCCGGAGTTTGTTTTTGCTCTTCAACAGGAAGCGGTTGAATAACTTCTACATCAGTAGATTCTTTCCCTTGCGGGACTCCAGACTTCTCCAAAATACTTAGATCAAAACCATACTGTTTTGCTAAGGCTTGCTGTTGAGCTTTTGGCAGTTTTTTAAACTGTTCAATTTGTTGCGGTGTTGGCGTAAATGCTTGCGCATTAGCCCCTAATAAAATAACAAAACATATCCATAGTAGATTGCGCATCACGATTACAAACTTCACGAACAAGCCCTTAATTTGTCTGTATCTCAATTGAAAACTTACGAATGATACCGTATTTAAAGAATAAAAAAAATGCTACTTACAACCATGAAGTCAAAGTGGTACAGATTATCCTGTTAGGGGTATCTTTTTTGGGTCTAACACGCTGAATCCATGAATGATTAGGACTACAAGTGACCTCAACAGTGCAAAACTATAGTTCACAATAGGCTATGCACAGGAAGGGGCTATAACAAGATAACTAGCAGAAAATATTACTGATAATGAAATTGAACTTGGCCTGAATTTCATGATCAATTCAATTTTAAAATCTAGACATTACTTACAAGGCAATCCAAATCATGCTTGGATAAGCAACAGTTACTTGTAATTGCTATAAACAGAGCCTTAACGCGGTACGTTAAGGCTCATAAGAAACTGAGGTATCAAAAACTATAAACCAACGTCAGTGAAGTTTCGGTGTCGGTGTTTTCTTTGTCAGCAGCAACATCAGAGTTGTTGGTCACATTGAAAGCTACCTTCATCTGTAGCGAACCATTGATTTTAGTCAGTAATGCCGTCTCAGACTTGGTTTTAGTATTGGTATCACCATATTCAACTGCAAGCAGTTGGGTGAATTTGGCGTTGTCAGAAATTTGCCAACTGAAATCGAGCTTACCAAGGGCAATCGGTTCCCCTTCAGCCTCTCCGGCTAAAGAGTTGCCATTGCCATCCACTTCAATACTGTCATCTTGATAGGTAAAGTACTTATAACCCGGACCGATTTCTGCGTTTAGAACCATAGTTTCGTTACTGATGAAACGCGTACCATAACCCAAAGAGACAACCGACTCGCTGCGATACGCGCCGAAGTAATCGGACACATGACCACCATAAACGTAGAAGTGCGTATGTTTCTCGTTCAGCTTGTAGTTACCTTGTACCGACGCCGAATACTTTTCGTTGGTGCGTTCAGAACGTTTTACACCATCCGCGTCTTCAATTTCATCTTCTTTGTAGATGCCATCAAGTTTGTATTCGTTGTTCCACATTTCCAGATTGTGCTTGGCTTTGATACCGCCTTTCAAGGTGGTGGTTTCAGTATTACCACTGGTTACAATGGCACCGACTTCACTGGTGACTTCCCAAGTTTTATCATCTTTCGCGTACACGTTGGCAGACAAACATGCCGCTGCAACCACTGTTAAAACTGGTAATTTCATGTGATTTAAACCCTTTTTGTATTATCTTGATTAATCTTTGTGCAAATGCACGTCCATTTGCGGGAATGGAATGGTGATATTGGCTTCATCTAATGCAACTTTGATATTTTCTACCAAATCAAAGTAAGTTGGCCAGTATTCTGTGGTATTAACCCATGGCCGCACCACAAAGTTGACACTAGACGCAGCAAGCTCATGTACAGCAACGGTATAAGCAGGATCTTTTAGCACGCGGCTATCCGCATCCAAAACCGCCTTCAGTACTTCTTTGGCTTTTTTCAAGTCAGAGTCGTAACTGACACCAATGACTAGGTCAATACGACGCGTTTTTTCACGTGAGTAATTGACTATCGGACCAGACATAATCGCCGAATTCGGCATGATGATGACTTTGTTGTCAGGCGTTTTAAGCTCAGTTGAGAATATCTCGATTTTTTGTACGCTACCTGCGCGACCGCCAGCTTCAATATAATCGCCTGATTTGAAAGGACGTAGAATGATAATTAAGACACCGGAAGCGAAGTTTGACAAAGAACCTTGTAATGCCAAACCAACGGCTAAGCCTGCGGCACCTAAAATTGCGATAAAGCTTGTGGTTTCGATGCCAACTTGAGACAGCGCCATTAACACTGTAGCTGCAAACACCAAAGCGTAAATAATGTTCGCCACAAACGAGCCAACTGCTTTATCAACTTTTTTCTTCTCAAAACCTTTTTCAGTCAGGCTTTCGCAGAATTTTGCGATCCGCATACCAACGAACAATATAATAAGAGCCAAAATGCCTTGAATCGCATAATGGATAATTAAATCAGAGTTTTTGGTGATCCAATCTAAGAATGTGTCCATCACTTTCCCCTTAAGTTAAGCGCTATTGATTATTTTTGATCCGATGATCATACATAGACTATATGAATTTTACCTGTACGGCAGAAAATTTTCGGAAATCATAAAATTTTTCAAATTTTGCTTCCCATCCCTCTGAGTTTTATGTAATATGCGCGCCACACCAAACGCGGTGTAACACTCCTTAGTGGCGGCTGTAGCTCAGTTGGTAGAGCCCCGGATTGTGATTCCGGTTGTCGTGGGTTCGATCCCCATCAGTCGCCCCATCTTATCTTGTTTTTATTCCCTTACTTACTCAAACAACAAGTTGTTATCGCTTTCTCGAATTATTCAATTCGCTCTGCTCAAAAAAATCCTCAAACTACTTTAACATTCTCTCAGCAATACAGACTTAGTACGCGTGGAAAATGTTCGTGTTACTGCTCAATCTGAATAATGCCCAATTGAATGGCACATGCCAGCGAAAAAATGGTGAGATACGAGAGCAGAAAATAAAAATGCCACCTTTCGGTGGCATCACACACGGGATTATTTCTATTTACAGATAGAAATGAGGTACTTGTTATTATTATTGTAATTCAGATTGTTGCTTGCACTTACCAGCTTTTCATTTTATGGCCTTTTAGCGCATAGAACAGAATAAACAGGTAACAAGGGATCATCACCAAGTAGGCACCTTGCTGCCCTAATGCTGTAGAGCTTACGCCACCCCACATCAATGGACCAAACGCACCACCAGCAATGCCCATAATCAATAATCCAGAGCCTACGCTAGTTAACCGTCCGAGTCCAGACAAAGCCAGCGGCCATACTGCTGGCCAGACCATTGCATTAGCAAGACCAAGGGCTGCAATAAACATTAGCGTATCTGGTAGCGCAATTAACCCAAATGGCACTAGTAGAGCATTCGAGAGCACATAAGACTCAGCATTACCGAATACCACCGCCAATGACAGTAAAATACCAATCACTGCCGACCCAGTCAACGCAGTTTGCTGAGAAATAAATCTAGGGATCAATGCGATACCGATAATATAACCAATCACCATACAGAACATGGTGTATGAAGTCATGATACTGTAGTTTTCAACTTTTAATGACAACGCGTAGATACCTATGGTGTCACCCGCGATAACTTCAACTGCTACATAGAAGAATAGCGCGACTACACCCAGTGCTAAGCTTGGGTGTTTTAAGGCTTCTTTAATCTCGCTTACGCCTGGCGTGCCCTCGTTTTGCTCAAGTTGTAGCTCAGGTAACGAAGAGAATTTTACAAATAGTGTAAAGGCTAAGATCAATAACGCCATGTAAACATA
Source organism: Pseudoalteromonas fenneropenaei (assembly GCF_042643375.1). Taxonomy (NCBI): domain Bacteria; kingdom Pseudomonadati; phylum Pseudomonadota; class Gammaproteobacteria; order Alteromonadales; family Pseudoalteromonadaceae; genus Pseudoalteromonas; species Pseudoalteromonas fenneropenaei. The sequence continues at coordinate 214,457 of NZ_JBHRSD010000017.1, read as the reverse complement.
TGGCATCACTAAGCTTTGCGCCATCATGTCTTTTTGTTCCATGGTCAAGGTGCTACCCACCGAAAAGTCCAAATTCACAACGATTAACGCAGTGAAAATGTGCGGGGCAATAACACCGGCAAATTTGTTCAAGATCCCCATGATACTGACGCGCACCGCGGCAGATTCCTCTGGGCCAAACTTCACCACATACGGGTTAACCGCGGTTTGTAGCAACGTAAAACCAATACCATAAATAATTTGTGCAGCTAAAAACACTTCAAATAGATGGGTTTTAGCAGCCGGAATATATAACAGCGCTGCAATCATCATGATCACCATGCCAAGCGCCATACTATTTTTGTAGCCAATCTTCTTGATGATTTTGGCCGATGGAATAGCACTGAAAGTTACGGAAATATAAAAGGTAAAAATGATCAAGGAGGTTTTAAGCGGCGTTAACTCAAGCATTTGCTTGAGATAGGGCATCAATGAGCCGTTGATCCAGGCGATAAATCCCAGCAAGAAAAACGACGATGCTGCAACTATCATGGGCATTAAGCTGCTTTTTTTATTCGATTCATAATCCACGGTGGCTTCCATAAACTTCTACTCGTTGTTTAAATTTAACTATGCCTGCTTGGCTTGGGGCTGGCTATTATTATTTGCACTGTAAATTGAGATCATCAAATGACAGCGCTGACATTTAACTTTACGTTAAAAAACTCGCTTTGACTAGCGTGTTTTTATTCACCACTTTAACTAAAAAAGGGCCATAGGACCCTTTTATTGCGTTGAACTCACAAACTTACTCGCCTAACTTAGTGACACGACTCACATTTTGCTCGTCTAAATAAGTCCGCAGTAAAATGACTTGTCCCTTCTCAACACTGGTAGGACTTGCATAATTTTGCCAACTTTGGCCATTGTCGACGCTAAATTGAATAGTTAAATGAGGGAATGCACTGTTAGCAAGCAACTTTCCTTCTTCGATAACTCCACCCGGTACAGGTAGGTGTAACTTGATCCCTGCGCGACTGAGTTTTGCAAGCTCCTTTGCACTTAAAGTGGCAGCAAATTCCGACCAATCTTCATTAAAAGCTTTCTCATTGCGACTATTCCCTTCCCAGGACGCTTGATACCATGCTCGCTCAGCTAAAGGTAGTAAGCGTGGGAACACCATAGCTAATAGCTGTTCTTCGGTACGAATTGTTTCACTCCATACCTGACCTTGGATCCCTAAAATGTTTTCTGGCTTTTCTAACTGCGGCAATGGCCGACCAACCAAAGCTTCAAGATTAGCGATTGGTTCAAGGTTACGAGTAAAGTCTGCATTGGCATAGACGTGATCTGGCATGTAACTAAACACTTTGCGCGCGTCTGTGTAGCGGGCTGCCCAATAATAGCCACGTTCTTCAGGATGCGCTTCGTAAGGATGGTCGAAATAAAGATGCGTGCCATGCGACAAGATCACCTGATAACCATCGTTGGCAAGACGATACGCCCTATCGGCAACACCCCATTCCCAAATGTTGTCCCATACGTTGGCAGTAAAGGTTTTGTTAGCAAATTCATCGCGCTTAAATGGATTAGTGGTGTCATACATTAAGCCATCTTCCCATGCACCCGGCGCAATACCGCGGCGCGCAAAGATTTCGGAAACGCGCTTGGTAAAATAAGGCTTAAGATCTTGCACACCAATGACCCCCGGTTTGCCTTCGGCAAACAATGCCTGACAAGCCGGAGATTGTTGCCATGAGCCGACTCCCACTTCGTCACCACCAAAATGTAAGTTGGTTAACTGCACACCCGCTTCACGATACATGGCCTGTAGTTCATAAGTCACTTTCTCAATAAAACGATAGCTGGACTCCATGCACACGTTTACTGAGTTATCCGTATAGGCTTGTACCGAGCTGTATTGTGATTGGTCATTGAGGTCGCTTAACAAATACTGCTCTGCTTGGTCTTTTTTCCCTGCAGCCAGTAATTTATGATAACGCGCTTCCATGGCCTTAATAGCTGCTCGAGCGTGACCCGGCCCTTCAATTTCAGGAATTATTTGGACATGGCGCGCTTTAGCGAACTTGAGCAATTCAACAAATTCCGCTCGCGTCAGATAACCATTACCAGAGCCTGATTTAAATGGACCTGTACCTAACTGAGTAAGTAAACACTCACGTTCGGTTAAATCAAAACAACGGTTGGCACCAATCTCTGTCAATTCAGGAAGATCAGGTATTTCCAAACGCCAGCCTTCATCTTCAGAGAAGTGCCAGTGGAACTTATTGAGTTTATAGCGCGCCATTTGCTCAACCAGCTTAAACATCGCCGCTTTGCCGTGGTAGTTACGGCCGTTGTCATAATGCATACCGCGCCAAAGAAAACGCGGCGCATCGGCAATTTTCAGCTGTGGTAAGGTCACACTGCCTGCTGCTGAGGCTGGAAATAGCGCCAGCAAGCTTTGCAAACCATAGAAGGCACCCGCATTGTCTGCTGCTTCAATGCTAATGCGATTGCTATCAATTACTAAGCGATACGCCTCTGTATCTTTAAAATCCGGTTTTACACTCAGACTTAAGACTTTAGCGCCCTTAGTTGGGCTAATATGATCCGCTTCGGCTTTGAGTTCGATACCATAGGTTTTTAAATCGTCTAAAAACACCCCGACTTCAGATTTTAGCTGACCGGCAAAACGCAACTCCCAACTGCTGTCTAGTAAGGCTTCGCCACGTTTGTAATCGACCGACTGTGGTTTAGGGATAATACGTTTCAAAGCCGCACTTTCAGCAACAGCATTGAGTTGTAAGTTTTGTACAAAGCGTAATTCAGCCGTGGCCGTTTGCGTATGGTCTTGCGGGGTATTGTAGCGCTTAAGCTGTTGCTCTTTGACAAACGGAGCGACGAATTGGCTTAATTCTTCCGTATCTGTGTTGGCAAAAATCGCTGGTTGCAATTTGTCCACGGTGATAAATGCCCTTGGCATAAAATCACTGTAAGCCACTACCCAAGCTGAGCCAACAAAAGGCACTTTTATCTCAGCACCCACGGCCAACCCCGGGAAATCCTTATTTGGCGTTAAACGATGTAAGTCACCATTAATATGCTCTAAAGTAAGGCCGGTAAATTTTACCTCGTTTAGCTTGCGTACTGAATGTATGTAAAGCTGCCAGTCACCTTTGCCTTTTGGTAACGCAACCTGCGAGTAATTCTTTAAGGTCATAGAACCCAAGAATTGCCCAGCTTCACCATAAAAGTTATCTTCCACCGCAAACGTCAGCTGCGTTGCTTTAGCAAAAGCATCCAGTTGGGCTTGTGCAAATTTGGCTTCAGCCAATAACGGGCTGCTCAAAACTAGCGCCGCCAATAGTGTTCTTTTTATCGTCATCAGATTTTGCTCCGGTCACAGAGTCACACAACAATTTGTGTGTTTATTGCAGATATTTTACTCAACTTATTACACTTCATCATATAGAAGATAAAATGACAGCGCTATCAAATTTCACTCTATTGAACTTGTTGCAATGTTAGCTGGCCGCATAAAGGCTTATAACCGTTTGCTTTATATAAAAAAACGGCGCTAAAAATCGCGCCGTTTTACTTGCTTACACCTAAACTAGATGTTGTCAGGCGGAAAATAGGCTCATCCCCTAGGTGATTGGGGTGCGCAAACGCAGCCAACCGCTCTAGCTTCAAGTAGGTAAAGTATAGAAGTAATCTTCATGATTAATAACCAGCTGCCTGACCATCTTTACGACTTTCTGAAGCGCCGTAATAAACACCGTTTTTGCTATCGCGCAAAATCGCCTGATAACCACCATAAGGGCCAACCGCTTCACTCAGTTGATGTCCTTTTTCAATTAACGCCCGGCGTACACCCGCACTAAAACCATTTTCCAAATGCACCTGACCACCATCGAGCATAATTTCGTCTGTCGGTTGTGAGCTACCTGTATGCAAAATGCGTGGTGCATCACCCGCTTCTTGCAAATTCATACCAAAATCAATCATGTTGATTAAGATTTGGGCATGCATTTGCGGCTGCGTGGCGCCGCCCATTACGCCAAAACTCATATAAGGCTTGCCATCTTTAGTGACAAAGGCAGGAATAATAGTGTGGAATGGCCGCTTGCCCGGCGCATACACATTATTGTGGCCTTCAGTTAAGCTAAACATTTCACCACGGTTTTGTAGCACAAAACCCAGTTTCGCTGGGGTCATCCCCGAGCCCATGCCTCGGTAATTACTTTGAATAAGCGAAACCATATTGCCTTCGCTATCCGCAGTGGTCATATAGATAGTGTCACCCTCAACTGGTCCTGCATGGTCGCGCTTTGCTGCTTTATCTGGATTAATTTGCGCACGACGCTTGGCGGCATAGTCTTTTGACAGCAGCTGCTGTAATGGAGCTTTGGCAAAATCAGGGTCCGCGTAATATTTAGCGCGGTCAGCAAAAGCCAACTTTTTGGCTTCAACAAAGGCATGAATATACTCAGCACTATCAAACCCCATGGTTTTGAGGTCATAACCTTCTAGAATATTAAGGATCTGCTGCGCTGCTATACCTTGACCATTGGGTGGCAGTTCCCATAGCGTATAGCCACGATAATCAACCCCTATTGGCTCTACCCATTCGCTGCGGTGCGCTTTTAAATCTTCATAGCGTAGATAACCACCTTGCTCACGCATATAAGTATCGATTTCACGGGCGATTTCACCTTCATAAAACGCGCTCCGCCCGTGCTTTGCCAATAAGCGATAACTGTTTGCAAGCGCCGGATTTTTAAATAGCTCACCTTTTTTAGGCATAGCCCCATTTGGCATAAACACGTCTTTAAAACCTGGATATTGCCCACGCGCAGCCACACTCTTCTGCATGTAATAGGCTATCAATTCTGAGACTGGAAACCCCTGCTCGGCATATGCAATCGCGGGAGCCAACAGTTTACTCATGGCAGTGCTACCAAACTTCTGATGTAGCTCAAACCACCCATCAACCGCCCCCGGCACAGATACTGGTAATGGACCATAACTGGGGATTTTATCGCCCTGCGCTTTTAACGTTGCCAAGCTCAGCGCTTGTGGAGAGCGGCCACTGGCATTAAGGCCATATAATTTTTGCGATTTCGCATGCCATACGATGGCGAACAGATCGCCACCAATACCACATCCGGTAGGCTCTACCAAACCCAACACCGCATTCGCTGCAATGGCTGCATCTATTGCATTACCGCCTTGCTTCATCACGTCGAGCGCCACTTGCGTTGCAAGCGGTTGCGATGTTGCCGCCATGGCGTGCGGTGCTATCACTTCTGAGCGACTAGCAAAGTGCTGCCCTGTGATCCGGTCATAAGCCAGTGCAGTCTGTAGCAAAGTAATCATGCCTAAGCAGCTCGCCGCCAGCCAATATCGCAGCATAGGTTTAAGAGTAAAGGAAATTCGCCAAGCCATGTCCGATCCTGTTTTTTTGTTAGGTTTACTTAGACTGTAAAGCTTCGTGCCACACATACAATATGAATGCGACTAAGGGGGAATGGGTTGAGACAAAAAACCCGCCATGTGGCGGGTTTAGAAACGAACTTACCAAATCTTGACGCGATCTTGAGGTTTGAGGTACATCTTATCGCCCTCTTTCACATCAAATGCCTGGTAAAACTCTGGCATGTTGGACAAAATGCCGATTACACGATAGTGGCTAGGTGAATGCGGATCTGTCATCAAACGGTTGCGCAGTTCCTCATCACGGTATTTACGGCGCCAGATTTGTCCCCAGCCCATAAAGAAACGCTGCTCGCCTGTGTAGCCATCAATAACTGGCGCAGGCTTACCAGCCAAAGCGATTTGATAGGCTTTGTACGCTACAGTCAAGCCACCTAAGTCACCGATATTTTCGCCAAGCGTGAGTTGACCATTGACGTTCGCATCTTCGAATGGTTTAAAACCATCATACTGAGCAACCAACTGCTTACCACGCGCTTCGAATTGTGCAAGGTCTGCTTCACTCCACCAATTGCGCAGATTACCGTCGCCATCATATTTTGCACCTTGGTCGTCAAAGCCGTGGCCCAGTTCATGGCCTATCACCGCACCTATCGCACCATAGTTAACCGCATCATCCGCTGCTAAATTAAAGAATGGCGGTTGGAGAATCGCCGCAGGGAAAACAATTTCGTTATTTACTGGATTATAATAGGCGTTCACGGTTTGTGGTGTCATAAACCACTCAGAGCGATCAACTGGTTTACCGAGCTTGTTGGCCATATCTTGGTAAGCCCAATTGTTGTGGCGCACATAGTTACCAACTAAGTCATCAGATTTGATCTCAAGTGCCGAGTAGTCCTTCCATTTATCTGGATAACCAATTTTCGGCGTAAACTTGTGCAGCTTAGCTTTAGCGGCCACTTTGGTTTCTGTGCTCATCCACTCAAGGCCATCAATTGCTTGCTCAAAGCCTTTGATCAAATTACCAACCAGTTCCTGCATACGCGCTTTAGCTTCTGGCGGAAAATACTCTTTTACGTAGATTTTACCTAAGATTTCGCCAATCACTTCGTTACTGGCATCCACCGCTTTTTTCCACGTTGGTGATTGCTCAGCAACCCCGCGCAGCGTGGTGGAATAAAACGCAAAATTGAGGTCTACGGTGTTTTTATCAAGTAACGCAGCGTAATTATTGACGAAATGGAAAGCCAGATAATGCTGCCAAGTCTGAATTGGGGTTTGCGCATAAATGCCAGCTAATTTTTCGAGATAACTCGGCTGGTTCACCACAAGCTCCTGTGTATTAACACCAGCGGCAGCTAAGTATGCGTTAACATCAAATTCACCAAGCAGTGAGTTGAGTTCAGTTACACTCATTTTATTGTATGACTTAGTGGCATCGCGTGTTTCAACACGACTCCACTGCGCCTGCGCGATCTGATGCTCAAGCGCAATCACAGCTGCCGCCGCTTTCTCTGCTTCTGCTATCCCTGCGCGGCTTAAAATCTCGGTGACATAAGCCTGATACTTATCACGGATGGTCGCAAACTTATCGTCATTTTTGAGGTAGTAGTCTCTATCTGGCAAACCTAAACCTGACTGATAAATATATAACGCATATTGGCTAGAGTTTTTCTCGTCATTATTCACATACCATCCAAATGGTAAACTCCCGCCTTTTGTTTGCAACGACCCCATCAAGCTTGCAAGTTCAGCTTTATTTTGGACTGCACTGATTTGCGCCAAATAGCCACGTAGTGGCTCAAAACCAAGCTCGTTACGAGCGCTTTCATTCATATAGCTAAGATAAAAAGCACCAAGTTTGTACTCATCACTGGTGTGATCAACGCCCAAATTTTGCGCTGCTGTTTCAAGTACTGTTTTCATCGCTTTTTGCGACTCGTCATACAGCTGAGTGAAAGATCCGTAGTTAGATTTATCTGCTGGGATCTCGGTTTTCTCAAGCCACTTGCCATTCACAAAATAATAGAAGTCGTCTTGTGCACGTACACTTTGATCCAAATTTTCTAGCGCGATACCAGACTGTAAAGTCGCTGCAGGAGCCACTGTGACCGTAGGCGTTTGTGCCACTTTCTCGCCACAGCCAACCAGACCTAAAGCAAGTGCGATACTTGCGGCGGTTAACGTTATTTTTTTCATAGCCGTCTCTTTATTATACCCAGTTCAATTGATTGGATGCGTGTCATCCTTCTCAAGGTCTATTCAGCTAAGCTCAGGTTTGATAACTTGATCACACTCAAATACGCTGATAAACCTCAGCATTACTGACTTACTGCCTTTGCCAATGTAGTTATCGTCGCTGAACCTGACCTAGCGTCATAGACTATAGTGTACCTTTGTCGAGAAAGCGCTGAAAACCATGTATTTTGTAACAAGATATGTGGGCTGAAAAGGAGCTTGGCTCACTACTTGGTCAAGTATTGAGCCTAGGTGTAATAAGTGGGGTTATTGCTTAAAATACGTAATCAAGGCATGTAAAATTGCTTGATTGGCAGCAGGAAACTCATACTCAGCCAGTTGTGATTTATTGACCCAACACAAGGGTTGCCCTTCCAAGCCTTTGGCTTCACCAACAAAATCGGTTACCAGCAGCACTTTTAGCGCAACTAATTTATCTCCGTAATCATGATCAATGTCGATAAGCGGCTGAGCTTTGGTAATAGTGATGTCAACTTCTTCTTTTAACTCACGTTGCAATGCACTAAACACAGATTCACTGGCTTCGATTTTGCCGCCTGGGAATTCCCATAAACCACCTTGATGTTGCTCTGCACTACGTTTACAGATCAGCACTTGTTCGCCCTTAAGTACCACACCAACGGCTACCTTAACGATTTTCTTAGTCATACTTCCTCCAATAAAAAAAGCGACCGCAGTCGCTTTTTTACCTCTGTGCTAGCTTAGCTCAGCTTGCCACAGCATTGTTTGTATTTTTTACCCGATTGACAAGGACATGGGTCATTACGGCCCACTTTCGGCTCATGGCGTGCCACTACCACGTTTTGTGGTACTTCACCACCAATGTGCTCCGCTTCAGCATGTTGATACTCGCGTGGCGCTTGCTCGCTACGACGGTGTTGCTCTTCCACTTTTTCAACATCTTCTTCGGCACGGACCTGTACTTTACTTAAGATCCCGACCACATCAATCTTGAGGTTTTCCAACATTTGTGAGAATAGTTCAAACGATTCACGCTTGTACTCTTGCTTAGGGTTCTTTTGTGCATAGCCACGTAAATGGATACCTTGACGTAGATGATCCATCGCTGCCAAATGATCTTTCCAGTGTTGATCTAGGCTTTGTAACATTACAGCCTTTTCGAACTGGCGTAGTACCTGCGCACCAACCATATCTTCTTTGCGTTTGTATGCTTGTTCAATATGTTCAGCGATACGTTCACGTAAGGCTTCTTCGTACAGTTTGTGGTCTTCTGCTAGCCACTGCGCGATTGGCAGTTCAATTAAGAAGTCAGCTTTAATACGCTCTTCCAAACCTGGAATATCCCACATCTCTGCCAAACTTTGCGGCGCTATGTATTGATCTATGACACTACCAACTACGTCGCTACGAATAGCCGCAATAGTCTCAGAAATGTCACCTTCTTCCAACAGTTCGTTACGTTGCTCGTAGACTACGCGACGCTGGTCGTTCGCAACGTCATCGTATTCAAGCAATTGTTTACGAATATCAAAGTTACGTGCTTCTACTTTACGCTGGGCGTTTTCAATCGCACGGTTTACCCACGGGTGCTCAATCGCTTCACCACGTTGCATGCCGAGCTTACGCATCATGTTGGTCATACGTTCGCCAGCAAAAATACGCATTAGCGCATCTTCCATCGACAGATAGAAACGGCTTGAACCCGCATCCCCTTGACGACCCGAACGACCACGTAATTGGTTATCAATACGACGCGATTCATGGCGCTCAGTACCGATAATATGTAAACCACCGGCAGCCAATACCGCATCATGACGAGCTTGCCACGCGGCTTTAATTGCGGCAATTTGCTCTTCGCTTGGATTATCTAGCTTGGCAACTTCTGCCTGCCAGTTACCACCTAGCACGATATCCGTACCACGGCCAGCCATGTTAGTGGCGATAGTAACTTTACCCGGTAAACCCGCATCAGCAACAATCTCAGCTTCTTGCGCGTGGAACTTAGCGTTCAGCACGTTGTGTTCGATTTTCTCTTTGCGCAGGAAATGTGAAAGATATTCAGAGCTCTCAATTGAAATCGTACCCACCAATACTGGCTGACCTCGCTCTTGGCAACCACGAATGTCGGCCAAAATTGCTTCGTACTTTTCTTCTTGAGTCAGGTAAACCAAATCAGTACGGTCATCACGTACCATAGGTTTATTGGTTGGGATAACTACCGTATCTAAAGCATAAATAGATTGGAATTCAAAAGCTTCAGTATCCGCAGTACCTGTCATACCTGCCAGTTTGTCGTACAGACGGAAATAGTTTTGGAAGGTAATTGATGCCAATGTTTGGTTTTCGTTTTGGATCCGAACGCCTTCTTTGGCTTCAACCGCCTGGTGCAAGCCTTCTGACCAACGACGGCCTTCCATAGTACGACCTGTGTGTTCATCAACGATAATCACTTCGTTGTCTTTTACCACATAGTCGACGTCTTTTTGATAGAGTTTGTGTGCACGTAACGCCGCATAAACATGGCTTAGTAATGAAATATTACCAGCAGAGTAAAGTGAATCACCCTCTTGCAGTAAACCACGGCTAGTTAATAACTCTTCAACCTTAATTTGGCCACGCTCAGTCAAATGCACTTGTTTCGACTTTTCGTCGATAGTGAAATCGCCATCGCCTTCAACGCCTTCTTCGTCTTCTTTTTCCTGACGTTGTAGCTCTGGAACAATTTTGTTGATTTCAGCATAGAGGTGCGAGCTGTCTTCAGCTGGCCCTGAAATAATCAGAGGCGTACGCGCTTCGTCGATGAGGATTGAGTCAACTTCGTCGACTACAGCAAAATACAACGGACGTTGTACTCGCTCATTGATACTGAACGCCATATTATCGCGCAGATAATCAAAGCCAAATTCGTTATTGGTACCGTATGTGATATCCGCAGCATAAGCTTGTTTTTTCTGTGCGCCCATCATACCTGGCACATTACAACCAACTGATAAGCCTAAAAATTCAAATAACGGGCGGTTGTTTTCAGCATCACGCTTGGCGAGGTAGTCGTTCACGGTAATAACGTGCACGCCTTTGCCGGTTAAACCGTTTAGATAAGCAGGCAAGGTTGCGGTCAGGGTTTTACCTTCACCAGTACGCATTTCTGCGATACGGCCTTGGTGTAATACCATGCCACCAATCATTTGTACGTCGAAATGACGCATGCCGTACACCCGTTTTGACGCTTCGCGGACTACCGCAAAAGCTTCTGGCAGCAAATCATCTAAACTGGTGCCAGCATCAAAACGCGCGCGAAACTCTGCTGTTTTCGCTTTTAATTGTTCGTCACTTAAAGCTGCAATATCTGCTTCCATTGCATTAATAAGCGCCACTGTTTTTCGTAAGTTTCTGATCGTGCGGTCGTTGCGACTACCAAAAAGCTTGGTAAAAATTTTAGTTATCATGTTCAAACCGTTACATAATTCTGGGGTCTACGCCCCACTTATCCCAATCCACTACTAACAAGTGATGAGTTTTTAAGCTTTAGAGTCTAAAAAGTTGCCATATCATACCAGACTTAGCGGCGCTGCAAACCTATTGATGTAAATGAATATACAACGACTGGTCAGAAATGTGGGGCACTTTCCCTTGGCTGTTGCTATCTGCATGATATGAAGGCAGCTTTGCCCGTTTTCAAGAGTAAACTGCATAACTTGTTTGACAAGTTTAAAATCTGTTAAAGAGATAACACTTCGCTTGGCGCGCGACTCTGATACAATCTATAGCAGAGATACCCTACCAAATTACTTGTACTTATAGGAAGGGTATAGCACCAAGTTGCTAGCTATCTCTTGAGCTCAGTTAATCTTTACCACAGGTAGTTTGCTATGGCCAAAAATCGCTATGCGCCCAAAGCGCTTGATGAAGTCTTTGCAACGTTGCAAGACCGTGGAAAAATGCAGCGTTATGCCACACAAAGCGCACAGCAAGCGCAATGGCAAGCACTTTTGCAACAAATCTTAGGGCCAATCATAGGCAAAAAATGCCGCGTTAGTCATTACCGCGAAGGTATTCTATTTATCGAGGCGGCATCCCCAACACTGGCGACGCGGTTGCAGTATCTTAAGGGTGATTTGCTGTCTGGGTTTCGTGCTAATGGACTCCCTGACTGTGCCTCACTAAAGATCACCAGCAGCCCAGAAGCACAAACTCGGCTACAAAAAGCCAATCGCGTAAAAGAAAGTTCAGCCAGCTATCAAAGTGGGCAAGAGCAAAACACTCGCCAACTGAGTGAAGCTACCGCAGCTCAGCTTGAAGCGCTCGCGCAGCAGGCACCACCGAGTTTACGAGCCAAATTTCTAAAACTTGCAGCCCTTGCTGATAAGCATAAAAAATGACGCCGAAGCGTCATTTTCTAACAAATTCTTTTTCTTAACATCAGGCTGTTTTAGCTGTTACTAAGTCTAAACCAGGTGCTGGCATTTGTACTGGTGTATCAAATGTTGCCCATTCCCACGCTGATTCTGTCGCCATAATTTTGCGCAGCAGCTTGTTATTCAAACCATGGCCCGATTTATAGCAGCGAATTTTACCTAGAATGTTGTGGCCTGCCATAAACATGTCACCAACACAGTCTAAGATCTTGTGCTTAACGAACTCGTCTGCATAACGCAGTCCATTTGGATTTAAGACCTTAAACTCGTCCAATACCACTGCGTTATCCATGCTGCCACCTAACGCGAGGTTATTCGCATGCATGTATTCGATATCTTTCATAAAGCCAAAGGTGCGCGCGCGGCTGATCTCTTCAGTAAAGCTACGTGGCGTGATATCCAAACCGATACGCTGACGACTGTCATTAATCGCTGGGTGATTAAAGGCAATTTCGAAATCAATATGAAAGCCATCATAAGGTTCGATTTCCGCCCATTTATCCCCATCTTCGACACGGACTTTTTCTTTAATGCGGATAAATTTCTTTGCCGCATTAAGCTCTGCAATACCACCTTTTTGGATCATATAAATGAAAGGTAAAGCACTGCCGTCCATGATAGGCACTTCAGCGCTATCGAGTTCAACGATCAAGTTATCAATACCAAGCGCTGCCACAGCTGCGATTAAGTGTTCAGTGGTTGATAGACGAACCCCATCTTTGTTTGTTAAACAGGTACACAATTGCGTATCACCAACGGCTTCTGGGGTAGTTTCGAAGTCCACCACAGGATCAAGGTCAACGCGACGAAATACAACTCCGGTATTCGCCTGCGCAGGTCGGAGAGTGATAGTGACCTTTTCTCCCTTGTGAAGTCCTACACCCGTTGCTTTGACTACTTCTGCAATCGTACGCTGTTTAATCATAGGTTCGCCTACTCTAATACGTAAGACCGCGGATCGTACCATACATACGACCAGCTGCCAAATTGTTTAAACATCAACCAATGAAAAAAGTGCTATGTCCCTAAAAGGATTTCACCACTTATTCCGAGTTACTTTACCGCAGCACCCGCGCTTTACAATTAATCGCTTTGCTTACGCAAAAACGCTGGGATATCAAAATAATCTGCGTTGTCTTTTTTCGCACTTGGCTTCGCCGCTTCTGCTTTGATGCTTGGCTCTGCAGCTTCAGGCTTAGCCGTCGGCATTAGGTCGTCATCAGCCATTGGGCTAGTAAAGCTTGGTACAAACATATTGTTAGCTACGCTGCTCACATGCGTGGTTTCAGCGCCAACCGCTTTTTTGTAGTGGTTGTTGACGATGCCAAATTGAGGGCGACGATCACCACCTAGGCCTGTCGCAACCACCGTTACACGCAGCTCTTCACTCATTTCTGGGTCGATCACCGCACCAACCACCACCGTTGCATTCTCAGACGCCAATGCCTTGACATGGTTCCCGACAATTTCAAATTCTTCGATGGTGATGTCCATACCGGCGGTAATGTTTACCAAAATACCTTTTGCCCCGGTCAGGTCAACATCTTCCAACAGCGGGCTAGAAATCGCAGCTTCTGCGGCTTCTTGTGCACGGTCTGGACCCGTTGCAGATGCTGTACCCATCATCGCCGTACCCATCGCTGACATCACAGTACGCACGTCAGCAAAGTCAACGTTGATAAGACCTGAACGAGTGATAAGCTCAGCAATACCTTGCACCGCACCGTACAATACGTCATTTGCTTTAGCGAAGGCATCTAGCAGTGTAGTGCCCTTACCTAATACTTTAAGTAATTTATTGTTCGGAATTGTAATAAGCGAGTCTACAATTTCAGCCAGCTCAGCAATACCTTGCTCAGCCGCTGCCATACGCTTTTTACCTTCTAGGTCAAATGGACGTGTTACTACCGCAACCGTCAAAATCCCTAATTCTTTGGCGATACGCGCAACAACTGGCGCAGCCCCAGTACCTGTACCACCGCCCATACCCGCAGCGATAAACACCATGTCCGCGCCGTCTAAGGCATTACGAATCGACTCGGCGTCTTCTTCTGCCGCCTTGCGACCAACATCAGGGTTTGCACCAGCACCTAAACCTGCGGTGATCTGCTTGCCAAGCTGAACGGTAATATCCGCACCTGACTTACGTAATACTTGGGCATCGGTATTGGCGACGATAAAACGTACGCCTTCGATTTGTTGTTTCACCATGTGTTCGACGGCATTGCCACCGCCACCACCGACGCCGATGACTTTAATGACAGCTTCTTCGCTGTGCTGTTCCATAATATCAAACATCTCTACTCTCCGACTTTGAGTATTAAAACTCACCTTGGAACCATTTAGTGACTCGGTTCCACCAACTCCCCTGCTGATCCGCTTTGGACTTTTGCGCATTCATGGTTTGCAACGTACGGCCATATTGTAATAGCCCTACCGCCGTAGCAAAAGCAGGATCGTTAACATAATCTGTTAGCCCCACCATACCAAGGGGCTTGCCGATACGCACTGGCATCTGGAAGATTTCTTCTGCCACTTCCAATGCGCCGTGCATTTTCGCAGTACCGCCAGTTAATACTATCCCAGCAGCTATCTGTTCTTCATAACCCGCGCTACGAATTTCTTCTAGCGCCAGTTCAAATAATTCTCTAAAGCGCGGCTCCACTACTTCAGACAATGTATGACGCGACATTAAACGTGCTGGGCGTCCACCAACGCTTGGTACTTCAATGGTTTCTTCATTGCTCGCCATTTGGCTGCTCGCGCAGGCATATTGTACTTTAAGCGATTCTGCATGCGAGATTGGCGTACGGAAAATCTTTGCGATATCACCGGTCACTTGATTGCCTGCCACTGGGATCACCGCAGAATGGCGTAATGAACCGTTGATAAATATCGCGATGTCCATCGTGCCACCACCAATATCAATCACCGCCACGCCGAGTTCTTTTTCATCTTCGGTCAAAGACGCATAAGACGAGGCCAAAGCGCTGAATATCAACTGATCTACCTGTAAGCCACAGCGCTCAACGCATTTCTCAATGTTTTTCGCCATATCATTTGAGCAAGTAATGATGTGCGCGCGCGCTTCCATCCGTACCCCACTCATGCCAAGTGGGTTTTTGATCCCTTCTTGCATGTCGATACTGTACTCTTGTGGCAATGAATGCAGCATTTTACGCTCAGCGGAAATAGGCACTGAACGGGCAATGTGGATCACGTTAGCGATATCTTCGTCCGTCACTTCAGCGTTGTTGATAGCAACTACGCCATTTTCGTTCTGACACTGAATATGTTTGCCGGAAATCCCCAAATACACGGAACTGATGCGGCAATCAGCCATAAGCTCGGCTTCATCAATGGCACGGCGAATCGATTCCGACACTAGGTTGAGGTCATTCACTCCGCCTTTATCCATACCATGAGACACCTGACGACCAACCCCGACAATACTAAGCTGGTTGTCTGCCGTGATCTCTCCGACGGTAGCGACCACTTTTGAAGTCCCTACGTCCAATCCAATCACCAAATTTCTCTCTGCTGATTTGGTCATGCTGCACTCTTATTCTGTTGTTGTTGCGATGCTGGGAATTTCCAACTTACCGCTAATCCGGTGTCATAGCGTAAATCTACTGCGTCGATTTTAGCGCCATCAGGTCTTTCCAAATGCGGAAAAACATCAATAAATCTTTGTACTCGTTGGGCTTTTTCTTCCCGCCCAAGGTTTAAACGAATGCCATTGTCAAGCCATAGCTGCCAAGCAAAACGCTCTGATAACGCCAAACTCACTAGCTTAAACTGGTTTACCGCCAGCAATTCACGAAATTGCACAAAGGTTTGCCAAGCTTCAACTTCGCTCCCTTCTGGGCCATAAAGCTGCGGTAAATCATCCGCCAATTTTTCACTTTGTGCCTGAAACACTTGCCCTTGCTGGTTTAGTAATAAATCACTGTTCCAAATAGCCATCGGCTGATGTTCAACCACGTATACTTGCAAGGTATTAGGCCACTGCTTACGCACCGAGGCGCTCGCAACCCAAGGCAAAGCTTGTACCTCTTGCTGCACACGCTTCACATCCAGCTTAAAATAACTGCTGAGATCAACCCGTTTGATTGCTGCGATGATC
Organism: Pseudoalteromonas fenneropenaei; assembly: GCF_042643375.1. Taxonomy (NCBI): domain Bacteria; kingdom Pseudomonadati; phylum Pseudomonadota; class Gammaproteobacteria; order Alteromonadales; family Pseudoalteromonadaceae; genus Pseudoalteromonas; species Pseudoalteromonas fenneropenaei. The sequence goes on along the minus strand of NZ_JBHRSD010000017.1, from coordinate 198,275 downwards.
TCACGCTCCTCGGTATACTGAGGCTTTCCTAGTACAGTCAATTGTTTGATTTGCGCATCTTTATGCGTAACCAGCCAGTCACTGACGCCAAACACCAATTGCCACAAGGTCAGTAGCACAATCAGAAAAAAACTCACGCCACCCAGCAACGGCCAGTTACAGCTGTGTAAAAATGCCCGAGTCTTCCCCAAAAATGTACGCATATTAAAGCGTTTGCTCCAAAATGCGAATAACTAATTGCTCAAATGTTAAACCCGTCGCCTTGGCAGCCATTGGCACCAAAGACTTTTCTGTCATACCCGGCACCGTATTCACTTCCAATAGGTAAAACTGACCATTTTGATCTTGCATCGCATCCACTCGCCCCCAACCAGAAGCACCCACTAAATCAAAGGCTTGCTTAGCTAAATGCTGTAAGTGCGTGGTCTGCTCAGGCGTTAATGCTGCAGGGCAATGGTACTCGGTGGTCGTTGACTGATATTTTGCCTGATAATCATAAAAGCCGCGCGGCGTAGTCATTTCGATAACTGGCAGCACATCTGCACCCAACATGGCCACAGTAAACTCGCGGCCTGTGATCCAACGCTCCACCAATACTTGCGAGTCATATTTAAACGCCTCTTCCAAGGCGGCTTGTAATTCCTCGGCGCTGCTTGCCTTCGACATGCCGATGCTCGAGCCTTCGTGACTTGGTTTCACCATCACAGCCCCAAGTTCGGAAATAATCGCTTCAACATCATGGGCTTGCTGTGCATCCACAACGCGATATGGAGAAGTGCTTAATCCAGCAGACTGGAATAAATGCTTGCATCGTACTTTATCCATGGCCAACGCACTACCTAGTACGCCAGAGCCAGTGTAAGGTAAACCTAAATACTGCAATGCGCCTTGCACTGTGCCATCCTCTCCACCACGACCATGCAAAGCAATAAATACCCGTGTTACATCGAGTGTGCGCAATTCCGCTAAGTTCTGCTCTGCTGGGTCGAAGGCAAACGCATCCACGCCTGCATTTTGCAGTGCTTTTAATACCGCATTGCCAGACTTCAGCGAAACTTCACGCTCAGCTGAGTTCCCACCTAGTAAGACTGCAACTTTACCAAACTGGGTCATAGTTCACCTTGTTTTAATGCTTCAATAGAAAGTTCGGTCGCGGCCAGTTTTTTCACTAGCTGACCTATATTACCTGCGCCTTGCGTGATGACTAAATCCTGATCTTTCAATACCTCAGCAAGGATACCCGATAGTTCTTCATGTTTCGCCACATGAATAGGCTCAACGCCACGTTGACGAAGACTGCGGCACAAGCTTTTACTATCCGCCCCCACAATCGGTGCTTCACCGGCACTGTATACATCGAGTAGCAAAAGTAAATCGACTTCGGCCAGCACTTTAACAAAGTCTTCGTACAAATCACGAGTACGGGTAAAACGGTGTGGTTGGTATACCATCACAATCCGTTTGTTCGGCCAGCCGGCTTTTGCGGCACGTACCGTTGCGGCGACTTCTGACGGATGGTGACCATAATCATCCACCAACATGACTTCGCCGCGTTCGTTGTTAAAGGTGCCGTAGTGTTGGAAGCGCCTCCCAACTCCGGCAAACTTCGCCAATGCGGCTAAAATTGCAACATCGCTAATATCGTGATCTTTTGCTACCGCAATCGCAGCAGTGGCATTCAAAGCATTATGTAGCCCCGGCATATTCAACGTGACCTCAAGCGCTTTGCCCTGTTTAGTGACCACAGTAAACTGCGAGCTGCTGGCGTTTTGACTAAATTCGGTGACGCGATAATCGGCGTCTTTATTCAAACCATACGTGATCACTGGCCGCGCGAAACGAGGGATAAGCTCACACACTACGTCTGAATCACTACACACCACCGCCAAACCGTAAAACGGCAAATTATGAATAAATTCGACGTAGGTGTCTTTCATCTTTTCAAAATCGCCGCCATAAGTATCCATATGGTCGGCTTCGATATTCGTTACTACCGACACCATAGGCTGCAAGTGCAAGAATGAGGCATCAGACTCATCCGCTTCTGCGACCAGATAATTACTGCTGCCGAGTTTGGCATTACTGCCTGCACTGTTAAGCAAACCACCAATGACAAAAGTCGGATCTAAGCCCGCTTCAGCAAAAATACTGGCAATTAAACTGGTTGTCGTGGTTTTGCCATGCGTGCCTGCAATGGCAATACCATGGCGAAAACGCATCAATTCCGCTAACATTTCAGCACGGCGTACCACTGGAATACGTGCCGCTTTGGCTGCAATGATCTCAGGGTTACGCTCATCAATTGCACTAGAAACCACCACCACGTCAGCGTCTTTAACGTTGTTTTCATGATGGCCGATAAAAACTTCCGCACCAACGCGCAACAAGCGTTCAGTCATGGCGTTTGCGGCGATATCCGATCCGGTGATCCGATATCCTTCAAAGGCCATGACTTCGGCGATCCCACCCATACCTGCACCGCCAATACCGATAAAGTGTATGGTGTTGATCCGTCTCATTACTCTTGCTGTTTTACGTTCTATCACAAATTTCTCTTCGCTTTTTCCTAAGCTCGCCACTGCGCAAGCTATACGGTTAATTCTTCACATACATCAGCAACACGCGTGCTGGCATTGATGGTTGCCAGCGCTTTAGCTGCGGTTGCTAATGGACCAATCTGTGCTGGGTCGCTGATATAAGGGCGTAATATTGCCATAATTTGTTCGCGGTTAAAGTCTTTTTGCGCCAATAAATGTGCCGCTTTACCTTCGACCAAAAAGCGCGCATTTGCTGTTTGATGGTCGTCCACCGCATGTGGATACGGGACAAATAACGCCATTTTCCCAGCTGCGGCAATTTCACTTACCGTCAGCGCCCCTGCACGGCAAATAACGAGATCCGCCCAAGCATAAGCGGCATCCATATCATGAATAAATTCATCGACCTGCGCATTGCTCATGGCCACCGCCTGATAAGCCGACTGCACTTTGCCACAATGGCCTTTACCCGTTTGATGACGGACCGCAATAGCCACTTCTTGGTTCAGCTCCGCTAGCACTGGCGGCAGTACCTCGTTGAAAACCTCTGCGCCTAATGAACCACCGACAATTAACACATGCAGTGGTTGTGCAGGCGCTTTCGCGGTGATTGCCGCGACGCTGGCACGTACCGGATTGCCCACTACCTCGGCATTACTAAACGCACCAGGGAAGGCAGCTAACACGCGGTTTGCCAATTTGGCAAGGTAGCGGTTACTCATTCCTGCAATGGCATTTTGTTCATGAATGACCAAGGGCACGCCACATAATTTTGCCGCCACGCCAACCGGTCCAGTAACATACCCACCCATGGCTAAGATCACATCTGGGCGGCGCTGTTTGATGACCGCCATCGCGGCACGTACTGCCTTAATAACCATCCAAGGCGCCCCAAGCAAACGCTTTATCCCGTTGCCTCGCACCCCTTTAACTTGGATGAAATCAATTTCAATTCCGTGTTTTGGCACCACTTCAGCTTCCATGCGATCTGCTGTGCCAATCCAAGACACTTGCCAGCCGCGCGCTTTAAGCTCTTCTGCCACCGCAATACCGGGGAAAATATGCCCGCCTGTACCACCGGCGACGACCAATAAACGTTTACTCATCGTGCCGCTCCTTGCAATTTGGGCTGACTAGCCGAATTACGGCTAGCCGCACGGCCAGATGAACCACGCGAAATCGCCTGACGATTGGCCATCTTAGTTTCAAAATCAATTCTAAATAGCACAGCAGCCGCTACTGTCATCACCATAAAACTTGAGCCACCTTGAGATACAAACGGCAAAGTCAGGCCTTTAGTTGGCAAAATCCCTGCGCTTGCGCCAATATTCACCATGGTTTGAAATGCAAACCAAATACCAATACCCAGTGCTAAATACCCTTCATATTCACGGCCATTCTTTAATGCTCGCTGACCAATAAACAACGCGCGAAACACCAAAGTACCGAGCAATAACAAAATGCTGACCACGCCAACAAAACCCAGTTCTTCAGCGATAATGGCAAAGATAAAGTCGTTATGCGCCTCGGGCAGATATTGCAATTTTTGAATGCTGTTACCTAACCCTTGACCAAACCAACCGCCTTGGCTATACGCCATCAGCGATTGCACCAACTGATAACCTTTGCCAAAGGGGTCATTCCACGGCTCCCAAAAGCTCACCACCCGCGCCATCCGGTAAGGTTCGATGATGATAAGCAAAATCACCATACCTACGCCGGTTAAGATCAAAGCAAAAAACTGCCAAAGTTTCGCGCCAGCCAAAAATAGCAACCCAACTGTGGTCACAAACATCACCACCACAGTACCTAAGTCAGGTTGCAATAAAATCAGCGACGCATAAACGGCAAATACCGCCATCGGCTTGGCGAAGCCTTTGAGGTTTTCCTGCACTTCTTCACGCTTACGCACTAAGTAACCAGCGACATAACTAAAGAAAAACAATTTTGCTAATTCAGCAACTTGAATACCCACTGGACCAATTGGGATCCAACGTTTTGAACCATTCACTTCCCGGCCGATGACTAACACAACGATTAACAGTAACACGCCAAAAAGCAGCAAATATGGATTAGCGCGCTTCCACCAAGTCATGGGAACGGAGGTGGTGATGATAAACAGCACGCTCGATAGCATGATAAAAGCGCCATGGCGGATAATAAAATGGTAGGGATTGTCAAAAATTCGCTCGCCAGCAGGCATCGAGGCACTCGTTACCATCACAAACCCAATGCCGATGAGGCACAGCATCGCGTAGAGCAAACCTACGTCATATAAGCTATTGGACTGATTTGGAAAGCACCACTCCTTCAAGCGCGCGAAGAAACTCATACCAAGCCCTCCACGAGCTGCACGAAGTGTTCACCTCGGGCCATATAGTTGCTGTACATATCAATGCTGGCACAAGCTGGGGCTAATACCACTTGGTCACCCGGCGTTGCTATTTGCTGTGCCCGTTGTACCGCTTCATCCAAATTCGCAACTAACTGCGCTTCTGGGTGCAAAGCTAAAAACTGCGCGCCATCTTGGCCAAAACTGAATACCGCTTTACAGTGTTGTCTAAGCACTTTACCGAGCGGTGCCAAATCGGCACCTTTGGCATCCCCCCCCACGATAAGCACAAGCTTACCAAGTGTGTCTGCCAAACTTTCGATAGCGGCAATCGCCGCACCTACATTGGTCGCCTTTGAATCATTGATATAACGTACACCATTCACTTCAGCGACAAACTGACAACGGTGAGGTAGCCCAACAAAGCTCGCAAAAGTTTCTTTAAATACGCCCACAGGCACAGCAAACGGCGCCAACAATGCCATCACTGCAAGCGCATTGAACTGGTTATGACCGCCGAGTAGCGCCAATTCATTGGTTGCAAAGCAAACTTGCCCGAGTGCCGAAAAGTGCGCTTTACCTTCAGCAATTTCAACACAGTAATCACCGCGCGTTAAAGACACTGTGACCTGCTCTTGCTGTGGATCGGGAGTCAAAGCAAAGTAAGTATTGGCATCGTCAGCATTCACCACTACGCGCTCAGCATGTTGATAAATACGTAATTTCGCATCGCGATACGCCGCAAAGTCGGGGTATCTGTCCATGTGATCTTCCGTCACATTTAAGATCATGGCACTTTTGCAACGTAAACTGGTGGTGGTTTCAAGCTGAAAGCTCGACAGCTCTAGTACATAAATGTCGGCATCCAGCGCCAGTAAATCGAGTGCCGCGGTGCCAATATTGCCACCTAGGCCCACTTTGTAACCTGCGGCCTTCAACACTGCAGTTGCCAGCGATACAACTGTCGATTTACCGTTTGAACCCGTTACCGCAATTACTGGTTTGGTGTTAAGCCGAGCAAATAATTCAATATCACCAATCACTTCTACGCCAGCCGCAATCGCTTTGGCAACGTTTGGCTCATAGAGGGGGATCCCAGGACTGATGATCAACATATCGCAATTCGGTAAACAAGCTTCGGCCAAATCGCCAAATACAGCTTCTATTTCAACGCCTTGCTGACTCAACCAAGCGGCACCCGGCGGTGCAGTACGACTGTCCACCACTTTTGGCACTATGCCGTGGGCCAGTAAAAAACGCACGATGCCAAGGCCAGTTACACCTAGCCCCAGTACCGTGATATTTTTGTCTTTTAATGACTCTAAGTAGTTCATTTATCTCAACTTCAGGGTTGCAAGCCCAGCTAACACTAAAATTAATGAAATGATCCAAAAACGCACTATCACGCGCGGCTCTGGCCAACCTTTTAATTCATAATGGTGGTGAATCGGCGCCATGCGGAAAATGCGTTGGCCGCGCAACTTGTATGAGCCGACCTGTAAAATAACCGACAACGCTTCCATCACAAACACCCCACCCATGATCAGTAGCACCAACTCTTGACGAACCAACACGGCAATAATGCCAAGCGCGCCACCAAGCGCTAATGAGCCAACATCGCCCATAAATACTTGCGCTGGATACGTGTTAAACCATAGAAAGCCAAGGCCAGCACCAACAATCGCAGTACAGACCACTACCAACTCACTGGCGAGCGGCAAGTGTGGCAAGTTCAAATAGTGGGAGAAATTCACGTTACCCGTGACATAAGCAATAATCGCCAAGGCTCCAGCCACTAAAATGGTTGGCACTATGGCTAAGCCATCCAAGCCATCAGTTAGGTTCACCGCGTTTGAAGTGCCCACAATCACAAAATAAGTCATGACTAAGTAAAACAGTCCCAGTTGTGGCAAGACTTCTTTAAAAAACGGCACGACTAGCACAGTTTCAGCGGCTGAATGTGAGCTGAAATACATAAAAGAAGCAGTTGCCAATGCAATCACGGACTGCCAGAAGTATTTCCAACGTGCGATTAAGCCTTTGGAATCTTTGCGAATGACTTTGCGATAATCATCAACAAAACCCACTATGCCTAAACTACCAAGTACAAACAGCGTGACCCAAACATATTTGTTCTCTAAGTCACCCCACATTAAAGTGCTGACAAAAATCGAACCTAAAATGAGGATGCCACCCATAGTTGGGGTGCCCGCCTTAGAAAAATGCGATTGTGGGCCATCATTGCGTACTGTTTGGCCAATTTGCATCCGCTGTAACGCACGGATCAATTTCGGGCCAAAATATAACGAGATCATTAATGCCGTTAAGATGCCGAGGATGGCACGAAAGGTTAAATAGGAAAATACGTGAAACCCGCTGTAAAACTGGGTTAAATACTCGGCCAACCACACTAACATGTTACTTCTCCCTTGTTGCCTTGTCGGCCCAGTGAAATTAAAGCTTGCGCAACAAGTTCCATTCGCGCACTGCGTGATCCTTTCACTAAAATCGTCACTGGCAGAGTTAATTCTGCCAGATAAGCGTTTAAGGCATCTAATAACGCCTCTCGCTCAGAATAATGTCCGCCCGCAGCGGCAAACGCCGCACTGCTATGGGCAGTTAATTTACCTAAGGTAAATAAGGCATCCAGCCCAGCTGCTTTGGCGTACTCGCCAATTTCGCTATGGTATGTGTTTGCATCTGGCCCAAGTTCACCCATATCACCGAGCACTAAAACTTGCTTAGTGGGTAAATCTGCCAGTAAATCTATGGCCGCTTTAACCGATTTAACATTGGCGTTATAGCTGTCATCAATGACTGTTAACTGCGAGCTTACTTTAACTAAGTTCACGCGCCCTTTTACTTCCCCCATTTGCGTAAGGCCATTTACTACCTCACTGAGCGTAGCACCAACCGCCATAGTCAAACCGGCAGCGATGATGGCATTCACCACATTGTGGCGCCCCGACAAAGGTAAGCTTAAACGGGCTTCGCCTTGAGGCGTATGAAGGGTAAAAGTGGCACGCGCAACTTCATCAAGGCTTATTTCTGATGGCCAATAATCTCGCTCAGTTTGCGCGGCAAAACGTTGTACTTGTTGGGATGTAAGGTGCGCCAGCCAATCGTTGGCATAGCTGCAATCATCATTCAAGAGCGCCGTGCCGTTGGCTTTTAAACCGGTAAAGATTTCACCTTTTGCTTGGCCAACGCCATCAATCGAGCCAAACCCTTCAATGTGCGCTGGTGCAACGTTACAGACAGTGGCAACATCTGGTGACACCAACTGGGTGGTATAGGCAATTTCACCAATATGGTTGGCACCCAGTTCAATCACCGCATATTCATCATCGGCGCTCAAACGCAGTAGGGTCAGCGGCACACCAATATCATTATTAAAGTTGCCATTGGTAGCTAGGGTTTTGCCTTTTTGGCGTAAAATCGCCGCGCACATTTCTTTCACTGTGGTTTTACCCACACTGCCAGTAATGGCGATGGTTTTCGGCTTAACTTGTTCGATAACGGCTTTGCCCAATAAACCCAATGCAATGCGGGTATCGGCAACCACAAATTGCGGTAAATTGACATCTACTTTGCGACTCACAATCGCGGCTATCGCGCCTTTTGCGTGTGCGTCTGCCACAAAAGCATGGCCATCAAAATTGGCACCACTTAAGGCTAAAAACACTTCGCCGTGGCTCACCGTACGCGTGTCAGTATTGATATTGAGCACAGGCGCAGAACCTTCTGGCACTTCGCACTGTAATACCTTAGCTATCCAGTTAAAATCCATTGCTATCATGCCGTTGCCTCCGCAAGTAACTGCTGCACCCAGCTTCTATCGCAAAATGGTAAAACTTGGTTACCGATAATTTGGTAGTCTTCATGACCTTTCCCTGCGACTAACACCACACTGTCGGCATCGGCATGTTGAATGGCAAGACGAATTGCCGCGCCTCGGTCAGCTTCAACAAACGCGCGCTCTGGATGTTTTAAACCTGCTAAAACATCGTTAATAATGGCTTGAGGGTCTTCGCTGCGGGGATTATCACTGGTGATCACTACAGTATCAGCATACTGCTCAGCAATTGCCGCCATTTGCGGACGTTTACCTTTATCTCTATCGCCGCCACAACCAAATACACAAGTGACTTTACCTGGCACATGTTGCTGCAAGGCTTTGAGCGCCTGCGCTAATGCGTCTGGCGTATGGGCGTAATCAACAACACAAGTTGGCTGTTGCATGGCTGAAAATGCCTGCATCCGTCCAGCGACTGGAGAAAGTGTTTGTGCAGCTTTTGCGAGGGCTGGCAAAGTAATACCCAAACTTAATAAAGTCGCAAATGCGGCAGCTAAGTTATAAAGATTAAACTCGCCATACAGTGCCGTATGAATGTCACAGTCGCCCCAACTGGTCTTAAACTGACAACGGCTACCGTGCTTATCGAATTGACTGTTCACAATCCACACATAGCGTAGATTGGCTGCTAACGAGGTTTGCTTTTGACCGTACACCACACAATTTGGTGCAAGGCTTGCTGGCGTTTTAAGCCAAGTTTGTGCCACTTCATCATCGCCGTTTAGCACCGCAACACTCGGCTGATAGCGGGTAAACAACTGCTGTTTAGCCCCTGCATAGCTTGCCATATCACCATGATAATCAAGATGGTCACGGGATAAATTGGTAAATACCCCCACTTTGAACTGACAGCCCGCAACACGCCCTTGTGCTAAACCATGAGATGACACCTCCATCGCTACCACTTGTACATTATCAGCCTGCAATTGTGCCAATATACGCGCTACATCGACATGTGCTGGGGTAGTATTAGCCAGTGCTGTTAGCTTGTGTGGTTGACCAAAACCCAGCGTGCCAATCACCGCTCCTTGCTTACCACAAGCTGTTGCCAAGTTTGCAATCATAGTGGTGGTGGTTGATTTGCCATTGGTGCCAGTAACCCCTACAAGTTGCATGGTTTGGCTAGGCGATTGATAGAAGTAATGCGCCAATTCTGCAATCCGAGCTTCCAGATCGGCAATGGCAAAAACGCGCTCGTCAGTAAAGTCGAGTTTAACCGCTGCATCAACTAAAGCGCAGGCAGCACCTTGTGCTAGTGCAGTTTGAATAAATGCAGCGCCATGCACTTGATGGCCAGCTAAAGCCACAAACACATCATGTTGTACAACACTACGGCTGTCCAGCCGTAAGTCAGCGACCAGAAATTCGCTGTGGCTTGGTAAAATATCTATCGCAAAATGCGCAAGTACTGCTTTTAAATCACGCACCGTTATCTCGTCCTGTTAAATACGCTACGCGCTCCTTATCTGGCGCAACGTTGAGAAGTCTTAACGCGTTTGACATGATTTCAGCAAACGCAGGCCCTGAGGTCGCCCCACCGTAATACACATCGCCACCTGGCTCGTTGATCATTACCACTACGGCCAAGCGCGGATCGCTCACTGGGGCTATCCCTGCAAAGTAGCCAACATATTCATCACCATATCCACCAGCTGCGGCTTTTTTCGAGGTGCCGGTTTTACCCGCGGCACGATAGCCATCAACAGCCAGCTTTTGGGCTGTACCGCCTTTCTCAAATACGCTTTCCATCATATCGACCACAGCTTTTACATGGTCTTCAGAGAAAATACGCTCACCTTCTGGTGGGGTATCTTGTTTGATGATGGTTAGGGGTCGTTTAATGCCACCTGAGCCTAAAATCGAATAAAAACGTGCCATTTGCGCGGTACTAACGCCAACCGCGTAGCCGTAGGATAAGGTTGCGACTTCAAAGTCAGACCAACGTCGATTGGGATAAAACAGCCCGCTGCTTTCCCCAACCATATTGGTGCCGGTTTCTTCACCAAATCCAACTTTTTGATAAGCTTCAACAAAATAATCCTTTGGCACCATTTGGCTAATCTTAGCAACGCCCATGTTACTGGAGTACTTAAGAACGTCACGTAGCGTCATTTCGCCCCGATTTTGCGGATCTAGCACCAAACTGCCACCAATGCGCATCCAGCCTGGATAGGTATTGACTGTGTCGGTTGCCTTTACAGCGCCGTACTCTAACCCCGCCAAAATGGCCAGAGGCTTAACAGTGGAGCCAGGTTCAAATAAATCGGTAATAGCACGGTTACGGCGTTTATGCGGCGCCGCATCGCTCATATTGTTAGGATTAAATGAGGGGCTGTTGACCATAGCTAAAATCTCGCCGCTACTTACATCCACCACCATAGCGGAACCCGATGTCGCCTGATATGACAGCACCGCAGATTTCAGTGCACGATAAGCAATCGCTTGAATGCGCTGATCAATACTCAGGTAGATATTTTCAGGTTCAACGCGCTGCTGCTCATCCAATACTTGAATTTCACGGCCTTGCGCATCCTTACGGATAGTACGACGCCCTTCCGTACCAGTTAGTGCTTTGTCATAAAGTTTTTCAATCCCTTCAATACCTTGACCGTCGATATTGGTAAAACCAAGCACATGCGCTGTGACTTCACCACTCGGATAGTAACGCTTTGACTCGTCAATCAGATGAATTCCAGCTAAAGACAGGTCGTCGATATAATTCGCTACCGCTGGCGTGACTTGACGCTTTAAATAAACAAAACGGCGACTTGGGTCAGCACGCAAACGGCTATCAATTTCTTGGCTATCCAACTGCAATACGTCAGCAAGTTCACGCCAGCGCAAGTCATTTTGGTAATACATGTGTTTGCGCTCAGCGAGTGCGGTACTGTCTTTTTCCAGCGCAACCACGTCTTCACCGGCTTTTTTCGCCTGTTTTAATACGGTTTTAGTAAGTGCCTTGTCGAGTGCCAACGGGTCAGCGTAGACACTTACCACCGGCACACTGACTGCCAGCTCGTTGCCGTTACGGTCAAAAATCATTCCGCGCTGAACTTTAAGCTTTTCTACCCGTACGGTACGTTTTTCATTTTCTTCCCGCGCACGGTCCGGCTCAATAACTTGTAAGTAAGCGGCGCGTGCGACCAAGGTGATAAACACCATCACCAACACGGAGCACACCAACACAAAACGCCAAGTGATAAGCTTATTGACAGTTTTTTTCGGCGCTATCATGGCAACACCACCACTTGTTCGTCTTTGCTGGTCGGACGCTTCATTTGCAGTTGCGTGGTGGCAACTTCTTCAATGCGCGCATGTTGTGAGTAAAACTCTTCTTCCACGAGCAGGTAACGCCACTCTAAATCAAGCTCATCACGCTGTTGCAGCAATTTGTCCTGCTGAATCAGTTGTTGACGGGTGAAATGGGTAATTTGCACCAAGGCCAAGCTAGAGGTAAAAATCAACACCAATAAAAACGCGATGAACTTGTTCGAAAACAAGCCCTTTAAAATCTCGTAAAATAAATTGGGTTGGCGCAACTGCGCTTTTTGGTTCATTAGAGTTTCTGCGCCACCCTTAACACCGAGCTTCTTGCCCGTGGATTTTGTGCGATCTCTGCCGCACTTGGTTTAATTGCTTTACCGACTGCCGAGAGGGTGAGATGTTGTTTTATTTGCGCATCCGTCAACGGCAGGCCTCTTGGTAAAGCCTCTCCCTTACTTTGCTTCTTGATAAATTGTTTAACTATGCGGTCTTCTAAAGAATGGAAAGAGATCACCACTAAACGACCACCCGGTTTAAGCACATCGAGCGCTTCACGTAGAGCGGTTTGAATTTCTTCCAGTTCACTGTTGATATAAATACGAATGGCTTGGAAAGTACGTGTCGCTGGGTGTTTAAACTTATCTTTTACCGGTACAGCTAAATCCACTAATTCAGCGAGCTGCTTAGTCGTTGTGATTGGGTTGGCATCACGCGTTTCAATAATTTTAGTCGCAATGCGGCGGCCAAATTTCTCTTCACCAAATTCTTTGATGACATGCGTGATCTCTTCCAAATCCGCCTCAGCCAACCACTCAGCGGCACTGCGCCCAGCAGTTGGATTCATGCGCATATCAAGCGGGCCGTCTTTCATAAAACTAAAGCCGCGCGCCGCGTCGTCAAGCTGCGGTGAAGACACCCCAATGTCGAGTAAAATGCCATCAACTTGGCCTAAAATGCCCGCTTCCTCGGCAACACTCCGCATTGCAGAAAAACGTTTATGGGCAATATTAAAACGTGGATCAGCGGCATATTTTTGTGCAGCGGCAATGGCTTGCGGGTCTTGATCTATAGCTTGCAGGCGCCCTTGTTCACCCAAACGCGCAAGGATCTGTCCGGAATGACCTCCACGGCCAAAGGTGCCGTCGATGTAAATACCGTCCGGTTTAATCGCCAGTGCCTCGATGGTTTCTTCCATCAACACTGAAATATGTTCAAATTGCGCAGTCATGAGTGGTTAAAGGTGCCTTAAAAATCTCGTCTTCATAGCGAAATGGCGTCAATGTCTGGATCAGCGTCAAATTCGCCGCTGCGTTCCAGTTCCACGTCCTGTTGCATTTGCGCAAGCCACGTCTCTTCGTCCCAAATCTCAAACTTGTTGAGTAACCCCACCAGCATTAGTTTTTTACCTAAGCCAACGTGAGCACGTAGCGACGGAGCAAGCAAAATACGGCCATTTCGGTCCAGTTGGTATTCAGTGGCGTGACCTAACAACAAACGTTGCATACGACGAGCGCGAGGATTCATGCTGGAGAGTTTTGCGAGCTTAGCTTCTATCAGTAGCCATTCGCTAAGAGGATACAACCATAGACAAGGTTCGTTTAAAGCGACTGTACAGATCACCGTACCATCCTGCTCAGACAAAAGGGTGTGACGATACTTAGTCGGTACCGCAAACCTGCCTTTATCATCCAAGCTTAATGACGTTGCCCCGCGAAACATGCTTTTCGTACCTAATCCAACACCTTTTTACTCATCCAAGATCCAACTTGATCCACTTCACACCACTTTTTACCACAGTGGAACAGTCTAGGGCTTGCAACCCTATTTTGTCAAGAAAATCACCCCGATAAAATTGCCCAGAAAGCCAGAAAAAATAAGGCTTCCAGCGAAGTCTATGAAAAAGGTGGGAAAAAGTGGTGATGAGAAAAACCGCACAATGCAATAACAGAAAAATCACAATAATCTTGCAACTTAGCCGAACGATATTTGTCAGAATTATGGCTGAGTGCTAAGAACAAAAGACGAACTACAGCGTGGTAATTTTGGCAACAAAGCATAGCGAAAAAGCCTAGCCTTTTGTATGATACGCGCCCGGTTTCGTTCATCGCAAAAGGCTAGACTATTATTTCTGCAACGCTCAAGTGGCGCTTTTATCGCTTGTTTGTCCTGCTCTGTTTACCTGCAGTACTATTAATTACCTTTGGTGTATGGCAAGGCCGCAATCAGGTTCTAAATCAATATCAACAACAAGCCATAGCGATTGCTGAGCAAATCGCCTTGCAACAACATGCCGATATGAATCATATGCGCTCATTACTCAAACAGGTTGGCCAGCAAGCCGCGCTGTTTGATTTTGAGCAGGGTTGTCAGCCGCTTCTGCAAACTACTTTGGCACTTAATCCACAGCTTGCCAATATCGGGATTGTCGCGCCAAATGGTGAAGTTATGTGTAACGTGAGCGAGCCAGAACGCGGCATTAATATTGCCGACAGACCCTATTTTCAAACCGCGTTATCTGGGCAAAGCTTTGTCATTGGGCAATTTCAACATGACCGTAGCGTCCACACCAAGACCTTAAATTTTGCTACCCCGTTGTATCAAGCGGGCAAAGTCGCTTATGTCTTAGTCGCGGTAAAAAGCCTTAATCATTGGAGCCACCAACTTGCAAAAACCAAATTGCCATTTGGCAGCAAAGTCTGGGTAACTGACCGCGATCAACATATTCTTGCTCATTATCCTTTTGTTGCGGCATCGCTTGGGCAATACATCGACCCACAATGGCAACAGCAACAAGATGCGCCATTTACACTGCGTAACGTCAATAACAAACGCTATTTACTCACCAGTAAAGCTCTGGCAATCGCCAATCAACATGAGAGCTTGACCTTGACGGTTGCAGTGCCGTTTGACAATGCGTATAGCACCGTAGAGCGACATTTCTTGTGGCTGGCGGCACTACTGCTTGGGATTTTCCTTGGGCTTGCCGGATGGGCGCGCTATCAATTACACGCGTTACTACTTAAGCCTTTGGAACAACTGCTATATAACATCGACTCGCTCGGCAAAGGTACCTTAGCTATTCAGCACGATACCCCGCACAGCCCTGAGCTCAAGCAAGTGCATGACACCTTCCTAGCCATGGCTAATACTCGCCTTGCTGCAGAAATGGCGTTGACTGCCAAACATGATGAACTTGTCGCACTACTCAGTGCGTTGCCTGACAGTTATTTACGGATTGATGCCGATAATCATGTTTGTATGCAGTTTGGCCATTTCTTCCCAACCCTCGATGACACGCAACCACTACAATTAGAGACCCTGTTACCACACTCTGTGGTGACTCGTTTAGCCCAACCGCTACAACGTTGTATTCATGATGGGCAAGAAAGCGTGATTGAATGCCAACTTGAAGTGGCCACTGAACCACATGCCTCCCCCCGTATCTACGAGTTTCGCTTGCAACCTTTGTCGTCGCAACGCCAAGCAATTGTGGTTATTCGCGACATTAGTCGTCGTAAGCAATCAGAAGAAGCCATGCGCTTAGCAGCGTTGGTTTATGAAAACAGCAGTGAAGGCATGGCGGTGACCGACGCCAATGGTTATATCTTAGATGTGAATCCCGCCTTTACTCAGGTAACTGGTTTTAGCCGCCAGGAAGTACTGGGGCAAAATACCGCTATGTTAAGCTCAGGCAAGCACGATGCGGCGTTTTATCAAGCAATGTGGCAAAAGCTTAACGACTCAGGTAAATGGCAAGGTGAGATCATTAACCGTAAAAAAGACGGTGAACTATTTACCGAATGGCTCACGATTAATACCATCTATAATGACCGTGGTGAACCTTATCGTCGCGTGGCGAACTTCACCGATATTACGGAGAAAAAGCGCCAAGATGAGGTCATTTGGCGCCAAGCCCACTTTGACTTACTGACCGATTTAGCCAACCGTACCGAGCTGAAAAAACAACTGCGTCAGCAACTGAGTAAGCTCAATGATCAGGCGACACTGGCGGTGTTACTGCTTGATCTTGACCATTTTAAAGACATTAATGACACTTTAGGCCATTTTCATGGCGACCAAGTGCTCAAGTCGGTTTCGGCTTTACTCAAAGCGCGCTGTAGTGACGGGATGTTGCTGTCGCGAATAGGCGGTGATGAGTTTGTGGTGGTGTTTAGTGCCCAATCTAAACTCGATGCAATGCAGTTTGCCGAGCATTTACAACGCGTATTCCAAACACCACTGCTGATAGATAATGAATATCATCATCTCAGCGCCAGTATTGGTATCGCGTTTGCGCCGGAGGATGGCAAAAACAGTGAACAATTGCTAAAAGCAGCTGATCAAGCCATGTATCAGGCCAAACAGCAAGGTCGTAACACCATCGCAGTGTTTAGTCACAGTATGCGCGAGCAGGCCATGTTGCGGATGCGCTTATTGCGCCAACTGCGCTCGGCGTTACCTAACCAAGAATTTAATCTCCTTTACCAACCCATAATCAACCTAAGCAGCCGTCAGTTTGTTAAAGCAGAGTGCTTAATTCGTTGGCAACACCCCCGTTCAGGCATGATTAGCCCAGCTGAGTTTATTCCACTTGCCGAAGAAACTCGCCTGATCTTACCGTTAAGCGACTGGATCTTTGCCACTGCGCTGGAAAGTCTCACTGAATTAAAACGAGTGAACTCTGAGTTTCAGCTCAGCATCAACGTCTCGCCAGTGCAGCTCAGTAACGCACATAGTCGCATCGGCGAATGGCAACGCAATCTCATCAAAACTGGTTTAACCCCTAAAGATATAGTGCTTGAAATCACCGAAGGGGTAATGATGAGCGACAGCGCTCTCACCAAACAACGCTTGCAAGACTTGCGCAGTGCCGACTTACAATTAGCACTTGATGATTTTGGCACCGGCTATTCATCGTTGGCTTATTTACAGAAGCTGCAATGCGACTTTATTAAAATCGATAAACGCTTTGTTGATAACCTTGCCACCGAACGAGAAGCACAAGTTTTATGCGAGGCTATTATCGCCATGGCTCATCAGCTCGGACTAAAAGTGATTGCCGAAGGCATAGAGAGTGCGCAGCAAGACGCCCTGCTCAGTGCTATGGGTTGTGACTATGGGCAAGGTTATTACTATGCTAAGCCGATGCCACTTTCGCAATTGCTGAACACACTGAGTTAGAGCACAGAAGCAACACTGCAATCAGCATGAAAAAAGCCGCGACCGAAGTCAGCGGCTCTATCTAGGGCCTTTAAATGCCGTTAGTCAGTTACTCTGCAACCCCTAACGCCACCATCATCTTGTTGGCTAAATCAGTGTGATGCTGCATGGTTGAAAACGCTTTGGTCACGCCTTCTGGGCCAAAAGCATAAACCGGTACTGGTGCCGCAGTATGTGTGCCGGTACCCCACACTACGTTTTGATCCGCTGCTAACGCACGCGCAATTTTACCGGTGTGATCTTCGTCGGCGTAAACATAAAACTCTTTAAAGTCTTCAAACTTAGGCACCATAGTGGCGCTTTGGTAACTATGATCTGGCGCGTAGTAATCGTTCACTTCACGCTCACCGACTTTCGCTGCTTGATCGATATTAACTTTATATTCGCTGTACTTGTTGATAGCGTTCATCCAATCACTGGCAGTAGCAGAAGCAAAATCCCAATTCGCATTGGCGGCATCCATCATATTAAAGAAAGTACCAGTTTGCTTATAAAGCATATCTAAGTTGCTTAAGTTACCAAAGTTAAAATTCGGCTTGTACTGCGCACCGTGCATACCATCACCCGGTAAATCTTTACCCTCTTGCAGATCTTTACGCGAGTAGCTAAAACCAAAGCTGCCCGTTTCATGGTCAGCGGTCACCACCACTAGTGTATCGTTACGGTCTTTTACCCACTGGTAAACCGCTTCTACTGCTTCATCAAATTTCAGTAATTCATTTAGCATCCAACCGGCGTCATTGGCATGGCCTGCCCAGTCAATTTGACCGCCCTCGACCATCAAGAAGAAACCATCAGGATCTTTAGCCAAAATATCCAAGGCTTTTACGGTCATTTCTTTTAATGATGGCTCGGTACAACTGTTATTAGCGCTACAGGCTTTATAGGCAATCGCATCGGCCATGCCAGAGTTAGCGAATAGGCCAAGTAGCTTAGTTGCATCGCTATTGGCAAGTTGCGTTTTATCGAATGCCAAGCTGTAGCCATGCTGTTCTTTGGCTTCAACTAATAAGTTGCGGCTGTCTTTACGCTTAGATTTTTTATACACACTTGGCGCAGCGCCCAATGCTTCAATCGCTTGTTGTGCAGCCGTATTGGTTTTAATATCCGCTGGCACAAACTCACGCGCACCACCTGAGAGCAACACATCGACACTGCCTGAGGTTACTAGCTCAACCGCAATTGCCCCTTCTAGCGAACGATGTGCTTGGTGGGCTGCAAAAGCGGCTGGCGTTGCATGGGTGATACGGGTGTCAGACACAAGCCCTGTGGCTTTGCCGGCCTTTTTGGCTTTTTCTAGAATTGTTTCAACAATAAAGCCTTGCTCATCAAGACCTATCATTTCCGAACCTGATGCTTTACCCGTTGCCAGCTGCGTTGCAGAACATGCTGAGTCTACAACTAATTTGCCGCTGGTCGCGCCGTACGGTTGGTTGAGTGCTAAACCTAAATGTCCGTTGTCCGCCAACTTAGACAACGCAGTTAAATTGCCTTTGCCGTTGTAAGTCGAGTTTGGCGCACGACGCGCATAATCTTCAAGCAGACCCACCTGTTGTGGCCCCATCCCATCACCTATCATAAGGATGACGTTTTTCACTGAGGTAACAGGCGTTGGTGTCACAGGTACTTCTTTGATCACTTCCACTTCTTTGACAACTTCAACCACATTTGGGCTGTTGTCATTACAAGCAGTGAGGAGTAATGCTGAGACACTCAGCGCGAGCACGGATTTTTTCATGTTATGTCCCTAAGGTAGAGTTCTTGTTCTAAATTGCGGCACAGTCTAGGGACGCTTAATGACGCTTTTATTTCACCTTTATGACAATTTAATGTATTGAAATTAGAACTTTTTAGCAAAGCTCAACGCAATGGGTCGGGTTGTTAGGCCATGCAAAAAAACGCTGAGTAAAATCGTACAGACGGCAACTTCGGTTATCAAACGCACTTCAGGATTAGCCATATCTAATAGCATCAAGGTAAAAACCACAGAAGCTAAGCCGCGCGGGCCAAACCAAGCTAATGTCAGTTTAGCTTGCCAGTCTAAGTTGCTGCGGCCAAGTGCCAGCAACACCGGCAACACCCGTAAAATCGTCACCGCTCCTAAAGCGTAACAAAACCCCGCTAAACTGAGCTGGCTCAAAGTCGCAAGCGAGATAAAACCGAAAATAGTCCAGCTCAACATCGCCGCGAGCTCTGCTATGTTTTCGCCTTCGGCAATCAGCGTGTCTTTAAGCTCATCATTGTAAAAACGGTCAAACAACAAACCACTGACGAACGCGGCGATAAAGCCGCTGCCATGCAAACTTTGAGTCAGGGCATAAACCATGATCGCAAACCCAACAAACAAAAATGGGCTGGTGTTTTTGGCAAACAAATGATGAAATTTAGCGCGCTTCAACAGCAAAATGGCGATTAACGTCAAACTTACAGCCACTCCAAGTGCGATGCCTAATTCGCGAATAAACACCATAAAGATATCACCACCAGCAAGTGCCTGCGGATTATCAAAGAGTGCCAAGGCCAATAAGAATAGCGGCACACACAAACCGTCATTAAGACCACTTTCAATATTGATGGCTTCACGTAAATTGGCCGGTACTTGTTTGGCAGTAATAAAACCGCGACATAGCGCTGCATCGGTGGGGGTTACCACTATCGCCAATAACGCCGCCGCGGCAAATGATAACCCCAGCAAGTAATGCGCAACTGCAGTGGCAAACAACACGGTCAGCGGTAAACCCAGTAACAGCAGTAAAGTGGGTAATTGATAGGAAGCAGCCAACACCCTTAAGCGGGTTTTTGCCGCGTCTGAAAATAAAAAAATCGCCAGCGTTAGCTCAACCACAGGCTGCCAAAGTTGTCTGTCGAGTTCACGAATGGAGACATGGTGTTCAAACCCAAGCGCTAACCCTATACCAATTAACACAAACCACATCGGCCCGGTCAGTTCGGCACGCTGCAATTGCCGCACTGAAATAGAATAAATAAATAGCGCGACGCCAAGCCACGCAAGGGCGGTGTAACTCACGGTTTTACCTAGTTGTTTTGATTTTTATTAACTAACTATGCGATAAGGCATCAAAAAGCACAAGCAGCGCTAAACCCTCTTAATAGGCAGAAGTTAAACTCGCTTGCCGTTGGCATTTGATATTTGGTGGAGTAAGTTAAGCGTTACTTGGGCAAAGCAGATATGGAGTCATGGTGAGGCGCTCAAAGTGCCTAACTTAAAGCAGTTTGGTGTGACTGGCGATGTTTTACTGCTCCCTAATTTGTCATATTTGCTTGTTAAACTTTGAGTTTATTAACACATTCAACCTGTTAGGAATTGTTCTTATGCTTCGACGTTTGCCGCACCACTTGCTGCTACCTTGGTTATCTCTACTGATGCTGGCAGCGTGTAGCCAAACTTCGCAATCTGATCCAAACAGTCACGTTCAGCTTGGTCCACGTCCCTTTTACTTACTGGCAGCAATGCCAGAAGGCGGCCTAAAAGATAAGTTAAGCGCTTGTCAAAACGGGCCTTTTTATCCATCGCGATTTTCTATCGGCCACCGTGGTGCACCACTGCAGTTTCCTGAACATACGCAACAATCTTATCTAGCTGCAGCCAAAATGGGGGCTGGTGCATTGGAATGTGATGTCACTTTCACTAAAGATCATCAGCTCGTCTGCCGCCATTCACAGTGCGATTTGCATACCACCACCAATATTCTTGCCACCTCACTTGCCAGCAAGTGCAGTGTGCCATTTACCCCAGCGGATCCCAATCAAGGCACTCCTGCTTCTGCCAAATGTTGTACGTCGGACATTAGCTTAGCGGAATTTCTCACCTTAGACGGAAAAATGGATGCCGCAAACCCGCACGCAAAAACGGTTGCCGAGTACCTCGGCGGCACGCCACCGTGGCGCACCGAACTTTACGCCAGCCACGGCACGTTGATGACCCATGCACAAAGCATTGCGTTATTTAAGTCCTTAGGTCGTCACTTTACGCCTGAACTAAAAGCGCCTGAAGTCAGTGAGGATAAAAGTCACCTTAGCCAGCAGCAATTTGCCAAAGCCTTGATTGATGAGTACCGCTCCGCGGGTATAGATCCAGCCGAAGTGTGGCCACAAAGCTTTAACCTAAAAGACATTCTTTACTGGCAAAAAATCGCTCCAGATTTTGCCAAGCAAGCCATCTATCTTGAAGACCGCGATGAGCCACAACACAATTCCCTAGAGCGCCAAGTCGAGGCCTTAACTTTGCTCCATCATCCTGAACAACTGACACCGACCATGGCTGAGCTGGCTGGGCTTGGGGTAAAAATTATCGCGCCTCCACTTTGGGCTTTAGTGACAGTAGAAAACCAGCAACTTGTGCCTTCCGCCTATGCTAAAGCGGCGCGTGCAGCGGGGTTAGACATTATCGCGTGGAGTTTGGAGCGTTCCGGTCCATTGCGACAAGGCGGCGGCTGGTACTATCAAAGTATCAACGGTCAGCTCGAAGGCCAAAATCAACTTCGCACCGAAGGCGATGTGCTAACTCTGCTTGATGTGCTAGCAAAAGACATTGGCGTAATTGGGGTGTTTTCCGATTGGCCTGCTACCACCAGCTTTTATGCCAACTGCATGCAGCTGTCGATAGTAAAATAGTGATGTAATGGACTCTTAGCAGCAACATTATGGCTATTTGTCCGACGAAATCGCACTAGCAACGTATTTATCTGGTCTTAATTCCCTTTTTAGATACAATTGTGGCTTAGTCTGTTAACAATGTAGGAAGTATCGTGTCTCATTCCTTTCGCGTGCCGCACACCCTCATTCTGCTGCTGGCAATGATGCTGGTCGCGCTGATAGCCACTTGGATAGTACCGCAGGGCTTTTTTGAAACGAAGACTTTAGAGTCTGGCCGCCAAATGGTCATCGCTGGTACCTACCAGCTTGTTGAAGAACGCCAATACCTTACCCCTTGGGATTTACTCAAAGCCATTCCGCGTGCGTTTGCTGCCGCCCAAGACGTGATTTTCTTTGTGTTGATTGTCGGTGGGGTATTAGCTATTGCCAGAGCCACAGGGACAGTCGACGCATTAATTGGTCGCCTCTTAGAAAAACACGGCAAACACCCAGAGCGCCTTATTTTTATGGTGGTATTTTGCTTTGCCTTAGCCTCCAGCAGTATTGGCACCGCAGGGGAATATATTCCGTTTGTGATTATTTTGGTGGCACTTTGTAAGGCTATGCGACTTGATGCCATGACTGCCGTTGGCATGATAGTCGCAGGTTACGGCATAGGGTACGGGGTTTCGGCTTTTAATCCATTTACCGTGTTAATCGCCCAGCAAATCGCTGAAATCCCCGTTTACTCAGGTATTTGGCTACGCTTAGCGATTTTCCTGCCATTTGTCCTAATTGGTTTTCATCATGTTTGGCAATACACCAAACGCGTCCAAGCGGACCCAAACAATTCCATAATGCTGGATGTACCTTGCCCTTTAGCAGGTAAAACTGCACCGGATTATCCGCGCCTAAACCGCCGCCATCAGTTGATTTTAGGCAGTTTTATTATCACTTTAATCGTTGCAGTCACAGGTATCGCTACACAAGGGTGGTACTTGTACGAACTCGGTGCGGTGTTTATCGCTTGGGGTATATTAACTGCGATTATCGGTGGTCTGTCAGCCGATGACAGCGCGAAACAGTTTATCTCTGGCGTATCTGACTTAGTCACTACCGCCCTGCTTATTGGCGTGGCACGCGGTATTGCCTTGATCTTAGATGACGGGCAAATTCTGCATAGTTTAGTTTATGGTATGTCGTTACCGCTGTCTTACGTCCCTGCGGAAATTTCTGCCACTGGCATGTTAATGATGCAAACCGTGCTGAACTTCTTTATTCCTTCCGGTTCTGGTCAAGCTTATGTGACTATGCCATTGATGGCTCCACTGGGTGATTTAGTTGGCGTGTCACGACAAGTGTCGGTGCTAGCTTATCAGTTTGGCGATGGTTTAAGTAATATGATCATCCCAACCAATGCGGTATTGATGGGGATCTTAGGCATGGCTGGTGTTCCTTACGGTCATTGGTTCCGATTCTGCTTACCACTGTTGTTAAAACTTATGGCAGCTGCAGCCCTAGTGCTAATCCTTGCCGTGATGTTTGGTTATGGGTTAGATGTCCAACCGGGTCTAATTCACTAAATCCAACTAGATGTGCAGTTTGACGGCTTAGTCCGTCAAACTGTCTACTAAATCCGCAACTAGTCGCAATTCCCCCGTAATATTTTGAACCTACGTTGACTTGCGCTACTTTTAACGCGAAAGTGTTCCGATTTGCAGCCCGTTTGCATCCTGAAGCGATTTTATGCAATAGTGCTGTGATTAACTCACTTTCTTACGCTTTCGCTAACAAGAGAAAATAACAATGAAAAAATCCCTAATCGCTGCGGCACTGGCTGCTACTTTTCTAGCCGGTTGCTCAAAACCAGAAGTAAAACAAACCGAAACTGTGACTCAAGCTGAAGTTAAAACTGGCAAAGCTGAGCTAGGCAGTTTTGGGGTCGATTTAACCGCCCGCAACGAAGCGGTTAAACCAGGTGATGACTTCTTTATGTACGCCAGTGGCACATGGTACGACAACTACCAAATGCCTGCGGATAAAACTCGCTACGGCGCGTTTTCAGCACTTGCTGATCGCAGTGAAGAACAAGTTAAAGCCATTATTGATGATCTAGCCTCTCGTCAGGACTTGACCGGTGAAGAGAAATTAGTCGCGGACTTCTACGCAGCCTACATGGATACTGAAACGCTCAATAAGCTAGGCACTAAGCCACTTGAACCACTGCTACAAGAAATCAATGCGATTGCTAACACTGATGACCTGACTAAAGTGTTTGGGCAAGCTTGGCTGACTGGCGTAAAAGCACCATTAGGTGGCGGAATGTGGTTTAACCGTTTAGACCCAAATCAATATGAAATGTCTATGGGTGCCGGTGGTTTAGGTTTACCAGATAGATCTTACTATTTAGAAAGTGCTGAGCGTTTTGTTAAAACTCGCGAAGCTTATGTGGCGCACATTGCCGACATGCTGAAATTTGCGGGTATTGAAGACGGCAAAGCCCGCGCAGAGGCCATTTTAGCACTTGAAACAAAAATTGCCGAAGGCCACTGGCCGCGTGAAAAACGCCGTGACCGCGATTTAACCTTAAACCAAATCAAACGCACTGAACTTGCGGCCGCTTATCCAGGCTTTAACTGGGATTTATACTTCGCACAAACCGGCTACCAAGTGCCGCAGCTGAATATGTCACAGCCTGAGCCGATTAAAGCCATGATTGCTTTAATCAATCAAGAAGACTTGGCAGTATGGAAAGATTACCTTACTTATCACGCGCTAAGCGGTAATGCAGACTTATTGTCAGAAGAGATTTTCAACACTAACTTTGCTTTCTATGGTAAAGAGTTAAGTGGTCAACAAGAGCCTCGTCCACGTTGGAAACGTGCCATCAACCAAATGTCAGACACTGACTCGCTCGGTTTCGCAATTGGTAAAGTGTACGTGAAACGCCATTTCCCTGAGTCATCTAAGCACCAGATGTCTGAACTGGTTGAAAACCTCCGCACCGCACTTGGTGAGCGTATTGATGGTTTAGATTGGATGGGCGCAGAAACCAAAGTGAACGCCAAAGCCAAACTGGCCGCCTTCACGCCAAAAATCGGCTACCCAGATGTTTGGCAATCATTTGATGGCCTCACGATTAGCAACAACGACCTCATGGGCAACATCAGAAACGTTCGTCAATTCTTCCAAGCCGACAGCGTAGCGAAAGAGCTAGAGAAAACTGACCGTAATCGTTGGGGTATGACACCACAACAAGTCAATGCCTACTACAACAGCTCATTTAACGAAATCGTGTTCCCAGCGGCGATTTTACAACCACCATTCTTTGATCCAAATGCAGATGCCGCAGTAAACTACGGCGGCATAGGCGCGGTTATCGGCCACGAAATGGGTCACGGTTTTGACGACCAAGGTTCTAAATCGGATGCCAATGGTATTCAACGCAACTGGTGGACAGATGCTGACCGCGCCGCGTTTGAAGCCAAAGCCGACCAATTGGCTGAGCAATACAGTAAGTATGAGCCAATCCCTGGTAACTTCGTAAACGGTCGTAACAGTTTGGGTGAAAACATCGGTGATGTCGGCGGTCTAGCCATGGCATACCATGCTTACAAACTAAGCCTCAATGGCAAAGAAGCGCCAATCATTGACGGCTTAACGGGTGACCAACGCTTCTTCCTTGCGTGGGCACAAGTATGGAAAGAAAAACGTACTGAACAAAGCATGCTCAATCAGCTCCGTGCAGGTACGCACGCACCAGGTCAATTCCGTGCTTTAGCACCACGCAACCATGACGCATGGTACAAAGCATTCGACGTGAAACCAGGTGACAAACTGTATCTTCCAGAAGATCAGCGCGTACGCATTTGGTAAAAACGCTTCGCAACAATTAAGGCTCGTTAATTCGAGCCTTGGTTGGCTTTAATACCAAACAACAACTGCGCCAAATCTAACGCATAAACATCTTCTACCAAACCGACCACGTCAATCCATTTTGGATTAAATTCGTTGTTTTCCCAACGTCTTAAGGTGCGTTCTTCAATTCCATAGCAGACAGCTGACTCCGCTTGCGTCCAGCCTCGTAATTTACGCGCATAGCGCAATATTTCAGCCCCTTTTGGTAATCGCATCAGCTGGCTTTGCCCGTGGGGGTAGGTGCACGGATCCTAGTAAAGTTAGTAAAGTTAGTAAAGAGTAAGCTGGCATTGGTAAAAGCCAATGAGCTGGACCAGTTAGAGATTATCGGCAAAGTCGTATGGATAGGCAAAGACTTGATTTAAGCTCCACACTCAATCGCAGAACATTTAGGAGGGCAACGCCGTTGCCCTCCTAAGTTAGTTCAATAACTTGATGTTACGGCTCTGCCAGTTGTTGCTGCTCTTGCTCGCTCAAGTTGCGCTGATAGTTAGCAAAACTAAGCCCCAGCCACTGCGGCAAAGTAGCGCTGACAAAAATAGACGACCAAGTGCCGACCGCAATACCAACAAACAACGCACTGGCAAAACCCTGTAAACTCGCTCCCCCTAACCACCAAATTGCCGCGACTGTGGTCAAAGTCGTCGATGAAGTGATGGTGGTTCTACCTAGTGTGCTACCCAGCGCTTCATTGATGGTCTCACTCACCGCAGCCTGCGGGCGAATACGCACCAACTCACGGACTTTGTCACCGATGATAATCGAATCGTTGAGCGAATAACCGATAATCGCCAAAAGTGCCGCCAGCACGGTTAAGTCAAATTCCATACCTGTAACAGCAAACAGCGCGACTGTGATCACAATATCATGCAGCAGCGCTAAACTGGCTGACAAAGCTAAACGCCATTCAAAACGCACGATAAGATACAGGCCCACGGCAAGCAAACTGACCAATAAGGCAAGCCCACCTTGCTCGATTAGCTCTGCACCGACTTGCGCCCCCATATAGCGACTATCGAGGATCTTAAGGCCGAGATTTTCCGGCAGTTGTGATTGCCATGCCAGAGGTTCCGCGATGTCACTTTGGGGAGGCTGAAACAATTGCCACTGTAATTCTCCTTGGTGAGTTAAACGAAACTCACCCGCCACCAGCGGGGCTAGCTCACGTTGTAAATTGTCTGCTGAAAGATCTTGTACGATTTGAAATTCAGTGACATAACCGCCAGTGAAATCTTGACCCAGTACCAAGCCGTGTTCAACTATCAATACACAGCTCAACACCACCGCAATAATACTTAGCCATAGTCCTGAAGTGCGGATTTTTTGCCAAAAATTAACCATGTTGCACCTCTTTTACCGGGTTATTTTTGACGACTTTGGCTGCGGCTCGTGGCACACGATAAAACCACTGCGATAACTGCGCTGATACCACCACACCACAGAACATACTGGTGACAATGCCAAGCGCCAATGTAATAGCAAACCCTTTAATTGGGCCATACCCTATCGCCATCAATACTAAAGCGGTGATCATAGTCGTCAAATTTGCATCCACTATACTGCTTTGTGCTTGTTGATAGCCGCGCTGTAGCGCCGTCAACATACTGCTCCCTTGTTTGCGCTCTTCTTTAATGCGCTCAAAAATAATTACATTAGTGTCAACCGCCATACCGATAGTCAGTACTAACCCCGCAATACCCGGCAAGGTTAATACCACACTTGGCAACAGTGACATTAAACCCAGTAAACACACCAAGTTTGCCACGAGGGCAATGCAAGCAATCACCCCAAGTTTGCGATACCACAGCAACATAAACCCTAAGGTTAGTGATAATCCGAGCGCTAATGCTTGGAAACCACTATTGATATTTTGTGCGCCTAAGCTTGGGCCAATGGTGCGCTCGGTCACGATAGTTAAAGGCGCATCTAACGAGCCGGCCCGTAGTAGCAGCGCTAAGTCTTCTGCCTTTTGCCATGAGCCCATATTGGTAATGCTAAATCTTTGTCCCAGAACTTGTTGAATCGTGGCAACAGAAATGACATTGCTGTTCTCTTGGATTTCCCCGCGGCTATCAGCAATATATTCGCTGTACAAGGTCGCCATCGGCTTACCAACGTTACTTCTGGAGAAACGTAACATTTTTGCGCCACCTTGAGACGACAAATGGAGTTGTACCAAAGGCTTACCATATTCATCGCGACCCGCTTGCGCCGAATCAATATCGGCGCCCGTGAAAATCGCTAATGGGTTTAAATTCACTGTGCCGTGTTCGGCTTTAACTGGCTTACCGCCAACCTCTTGCAATGCATGAAAGGACAATTGCGCTGTGGCACCAATAATACGTTTAGCCGCGGCTGGGTCTTGCACCCCAGGTAACTCAATGCGGATATAGTTTGCACCTTGGCGCTGGGTGACCGCTTCGGTAATGCCGAGCTCTTCAATACGTGAACGCAGCGTAGTCAGTGCTTGTGTCATAGTTTGTTTGTCAAACGCAGCAATGCCAGCTTCGTTATAATGCAAATTTGTGCGCATTAAACTGCCCTGTTGGTGAGTGGTGGCACTCAACTGCGGAAATTGCGTGACTAACGCCGCTTGTAATTGCTTGAGTGCCGTTTGCCCCTGTGGCAAGGCAACTAGCTCAACACCAGCAGCGGAGCTACGTTCAATTCGCACGCCGTGTAGCTTTTCTTTTACTCTGAGGGCTTGTGCTTCCAACGCGATATTTTCCATGCGCTTTTCAAGTGCTTTGGCGGTATCGACTTTAAGCACAAACAGCACTCCGCCATTTAAATCTAAACCCAATTTAATTGGTGATAAACCGAGTTTTTGCAGCCACATTGGCGCCGTTGCTTGCTCCGTCACTTTGACCACAGCTTGGTCACGTAGCGCTTCGGCAAGAACAACTTGAGCCGCAGCAGATGCCGTTTGCGGAGTTAAAGTCACCACAGTGCTTTTTTGCTCTGGTGAGGCTAGCGAGGTAATTTCGGCTACGTTAAAGTGGTTGCGCTGTAAGATCTGTTGCAGCACATCATGGCTGGGTAACACATGCTCTGCCGCTATTGGGCTAATACTCAGCACTGTGCTGTTTTGATAAAAGTTAGGCATGGCACAGAGCGCCAGCGCCACTATAACTAGGGCGATACAGATGCGCTTAAACCGCGCTTGCCATGAAGGGCACGATGAAGTTGTTGGTACAAACATATTTGACTCACTTAGCTGCTCAGTGAAGCGAAACGCTATTCACATCACAGCTTGATACCTGATAAAAATTCCATTCTGCTAAGCCGCGGCTTAACTTGTGTTATGAATAGAGATCAGGCATTTAACTGGTAAGTCAGTCTGGCGCGATAGGTTAAATTGGCTGGTTGGCAGTTATCAATTGCACCAGTGCGCGGTCTAGATGCGCATTTATACCAAGGTGGTGCGAGTGGTTTACTTTGACGAAACCGCAACACACGCGGGATATCTGGCTCAGCCAAGGCATACAGCAGTTGATAATCAGGTTGCTGTTCGGGGTGTAAAAAGTAACTGGGATGGGTCAAGCGACTCCGCTCAGGCAGCTCAACGGGATGAGGGGCTGGCAACTGGTGCTTTAGCCCTTGCCCTGATAGCGGCGACTGACCAAAACTAGCTTTACCGATATGGCCATGATTACTTTTATTAGCTGAGCTATAAGCAACTAAATCAATGTGCTGCTGCGAGGCCACAGGCTCGCTAAGCTGTTGTGTGAACGATTGTGGAGTTGATTGTGCAATCGATACCGTTTGCCAAGTTGCAACCACGGCTTCACGACTACTCACATTGAGTAGCGTACCAAACAGCAATATGGCCAATATTATTCGCAACACGTTAACGGCATCCTCTTAACTCTTGCCTAGACATATAGTCAACCTTGCCGATTTTCAAGTCGATATGTGCAAACTCTTCAATAAACGCTTGGCAGGTGTGCATAACCCGCCATGCGCTTACTTATTAACTCACTTATATACGCTATGCAAAGCTATGGCTTACTGCACAAATGCAGGCAACACATGCTCTGCTGCCATTTGCAAATAAGCCTGCCGCGCATGGGCTGTCACGACGACAACGAGTTCAAGTTCTTCAACCACTAAAATAGTCACACCTCCTCCTCCTTGGGCTGATTTGCCCACGTAGTATTTATCACCAACCTTAAGTCGCGTTTGAAACCAAAAGTAGCCATAGCCTGAGTCTGATAATTTATCTCCAGCGTAAAAGTTTTTTACTTGCTCATCATTCAGTGCGACTATTTTATCGGTTGCCTTAGCAATATAAGCCGCAGGAATAAGCTGCTCGCCCTGCCATTTACCTTTATTGAGTACTAAGCTGCCCAACTTCAGCATATCCCGCGATGTTAGGCTGGATAACGCGCCAGCTGTCGGTACCCCATCTTGCTCAACACGCCAATCATAGTTCACAATACCAAGCTTGCCGAATAGCTCCTGTTTAATAAAATCCTGCGCTGAACCCGGCACGACGGCTTCTAATACTTGCATCGCCAGATCTGGATTTGGCCCTTGATAGTTAAAGGTTTTAGCGTCGCTACTAACAGGCTCACTATCGCTAAAAAACGCCTGCACACGTTTAAGCCCATAATAGCGCTCAGGCTCACTGCCATATTGCTGGATTTTTTCGCTGCTAAATTTAAGCCCAGAGCTCATGCTCAAGACTTGATGTAGCGTGATTGTCTCAACTCCCTTAACAAAGCTACGAGTATCTAAGTTTGGCAAAAACTCGAGTAATGGTTTGTGCAAATCCGCCATGGACAAATAACCCAATTGCATCGCCCGACCTAACGCTAAGCTGGTATAAGATTTAGTTGTTGACGATTGCGGGTGTGGCAGATCAATCCGCCCGCGCGCATAATACGATTCGAATACTAACTTGCCTTGATGGGCAACCAGTAAACTATCGACTTGTTGATGCTGTTTATTAGCGATTTCTTGACCAAGCTTAACTAGCAAAGCTTGATTGCCACCGTCACGCCCCAATTGCGCTGTCACTACGCCATCTTGCAATGCCGCTGGTGCCACATCGATATAAGCTTGACTAAGCTCGCTAATATCCCAAAAGGTGCGTTTAATATCTGGCATCCGCCAATGCTTTAACTGCGCCTCCTCGGCAGAGGCTCGCGGCGCAGCATTGCGCTGGGCCGGCTCGCCTGCAATGCAAGTAGCGCTGACACAGCACAATAACAGGAGGGAAAAGACGGGGTTTGAGTTTTGCATGTGCATCATGTTATTCCTTATCTTGGTCGTTCTTACAACTTGCGCGGATAAAGCGACTCATTACAGCGTAAACGCTGGGATCACCCGCTCAGCAACAAGCTGTAAGGTGCTGTTATCATTATTGTTAGCCGTCACCACCAGCATTAAATCCAACTCCTCCAGCAGCACAATAAACTGCCCACCTCCACCTTGCGCCGAGGCACTGTAATAGCTTTTGTTACCCACTCTTAACTCTGAGTTCCAAAAGAAATAGCCATAACCTTGCTTAGCCACATCTTTACCGCCACCGTAAATATCCTCGTCACCGGTCAATAGTTGAGGGCTGGTTGCGGCAGCAATATAAGCTGTGGGGATCAGTTGCTCGCCCTGCCATTTGCCTTTATTCATCACTAAAGTGCCCCACTTAGCCATGTCACGCGAGGTCATCTTTGTGCGCCACCCAGCCTCAGGTAAGCCAGTGAATTCATTCATTCGCCAGTGGTAATTCACTATGCCAAGTTTGTCGAGCAACTCTTTTTTAATAAAGTCTTGCGCTGTGCCTGGCACCACAGCTTCAAGCACGTGCATGACAAACTCAGGACCATCACCATATTTAAAAGTTTGGCCCGCCGCGGTGACCGGCTCTGTCACTTCAAAATAAGCTTGAATTTGCCCTTGTCCTTTTAAACGCGCGGGATTTTTCTTCAGCTCTTCCTCTTGTTCTTTGCTGATCCGCAGTCCCGTTCTCATCGTGAGCGCATCAGCCAAAGTGATTTTCTCCACCCCTTGGGCAAATTTTGCCGGCTCTAGATCTTTTAAAAAGCTATAAATAGGCTTATCTAAATCCGCCATGCTTAGGTAACCAAGCTGAATTGCGCGACCTAGTGCCAGCGCGGTGTAAGCTTTGGTAGCAGAAGCTTGGCCATGCGGTAAATTAATGCGCCCGCGAGAATAGTAAGATTCAAATAACAACTTACCTTGGTGGATAATCAACAGGCTGTCGTATACACCAAACTGACCTGCGGCGATGTCTTTGGCAAGCTTAACAATCATGTCTTTGTTGCCGCCATCCACGCCTAATTTGCCGACTTGAATACCATCTTTGCGTTGTTCGGGTGAGGCATCGATAAAC
The DNA here is from genome assembly GCF_042643375.1 of Pseudoalteromonas fenneropenaei. Lineage (NCBI taxonomy): Bacteria > Pseudomonadati > Pseudomonadota > Gammaproteobacteria > Alteromonadales > Pseudoalteromonadaceae > Pseudoalteromonas > Pseudoalteromonas fenneropenaei. The sequence goes on along the minus strand of NZ_JBHRSD010000017.1, from coordinate 166,194 downwards.
GCTTGGCTAAGCGTTGGCAACTCGCGATATCCAAGTTTAGCTTCAGCGGCACTCGCCTCGGGTGCACTAGCCTCAGGTGCAAGCTTCTGGTTTGGCTCCGCATGTGCCACATTCAAGCAACTCACCCCCACCAATAAGGTTGCGATACATAAAGTGTTCAATTTCAGCTGATAGTTCATAAAAAATCCTGTTCGTTATTTGCTGTGCGGCACCATGTAAAGTCGCTTCGCCTGTTGGCGTTATACTCATGTTGTGCGATACACAATGGTTGGACGAAACCTAACTTACGGGATAACAACAAAAACACTGGATGTTTGCCTGAGTTTTCACTGACTTTTCGCTGATTTTATAAAAACCTTTAAATATCATCTGGTTGAATATTTGCATTCGTTGCTATTGCGATTTAATCTAGAGAGACTAGGTATACTTGCTGATGCTATACCTTGATTATTTGCAGTAGTTGCTGGGCAGCAAAAAGCGACTCTCTATACGCATAAATCTGTTATGCAATTGAGGCACGTGAAGGCAGCCAGCAAGGCTATAATTCGGCACTTTTGGTAGGTAAGGAATCTATGACACAACAATATTGGATTGGTGATTTTTATATTGATTTGTCGCGCAATCAAATCACCTACCAAAACGACACCACGCTCCTTGCCCCAAAAGCACTCGCGGTACTGACTTATTTAGCACAGCAGCAAGGCAAAGTAGTAAGCCAAGACGAGTTACTGAGCCAAGTATGGCAAGGCACCATAGTCACCCCCAATACCTTACAGCGCTGTATTACCCAACTTAGAAAAGCCCTTGGTGACGATGGCAAAGCGCAAGACTTGATTAAAACTCATGCCAAAAAAGGATATAGCTTAGAAGCTGAGGTACGTTGGCAGCACGAAACTGAACTAAACACTGAACTAAACACTGAACTAAACATTGAACGCTTAACGCCAACAGCAAGCAACCCTGCCCCATTTGCAACGGATACGTATAACCCAAACGCCTCAACCACGCTCCCAGCACTTAAACAGAATACTAGAGTCATTGCCTTAGCTTGTATGCTATTCGTTTTTGCACTACTTGCTTTTCAGCTATTCGCCGCCAAACCCGCAACACAATTTAAAATCAGTGAATATCGTCCACTGACCGCAACCGATAACAAAGAAGTTGCTGGGGTTTATTCTCCGGATGGTAAATACATTGTATTTCATCGTTATTCCGATGAGTTTTGCCGTAACAATATCTGGGCAAAAAACATCGAAACACAGCAGGAATTCCAACTTACCGACAATTTAAATACCAACGGACCACATAGCTTTTCCAAGGATGGTAAAACACTTGCCTTTATACAAACGGTTAATTGCACCGAGCCTATCACGCAAAAAACCTGCTACCACCTCATGAGCTTAGATTTTGCGACAGCCCTACAAGCACCACAAACACCTAAACTATTGTTGGAATGCAAAAACTCAGAAATTAAAAGCCCAGAATGGTTAGATAACGAACACATCGCTTTACTACAAAAGACTTCCGAACGTTGGCAACTCATTCGCTATTCAATTCATGATAAAACCAGCGACGTCATTTATCAGCTGGCTGAAGGTAGTATTGTCCATTATACCTACTCGCATAAAGACGCAGTACTTGCCTTAATCACGCAGCAACAAGACGGCACTTTTTATATCAATAAGTTATCAGTTAACGGTGAGTTGTTATCAAGCCACCCGATACAATACCCACCGCAAATCGCGCGCTTAAGAGCAATATACCCGAGGTTTTCACCCTTTGAAGACCTACTGGTATTTAGCACTGGCCGACAGTTATTTACCTTGTCTTACCAAGGGCAAATTAAGACCATTGATTTACCCATTGATGAACCTATGAGCTCCCCAGAGTTCCACCCCGATGGTAGTCGCATGTTGGTGACTAAAGGCCATTACGACAGTGATATCACCTTAACACCTTTAAACAGCTTTGTTTCAAGCGATCAACCCAATAGCGCGGGTAAAGTATTAGCGCGCTCAACTCAAGGTGAGAGTCACGCGCAGTTTCAACCGCATGGAGACTTAGTGGCATTTACATCAAGTCGTACCGGCCAAAGACAAATTTGGCTTACTAACGCGACTAGCACGCGACAACTCAGCCACTTCCCTACTGATGCTTTTATGTATGAATTCCTCTTTGCTAAAGATGGTCAAAGTGTGCTGGCCAATGTTGACAAAGAACTGATACAACTACACTTAGACGGCACATCACAGCGCTTGGCTTTTGCCGCGCCGATCAAACAATTGTTTTATTGGGATAGCAGCGCCCAAACCGCGTTAGCCCTAATAGAAATCAACGGCGTCAGCCGTTTTGCGCAGCTGAACCTTGCCGATGCTGCTATCCAAGTGATAAATCATCATCAAGTCAAACGCGCACTAAAAAGCCAAGACGGTAAACTGATTTATACCGACCATATGGATAGGTTTTGGCTCTCTGGCGCGGTTGAGGATGAGCATATTGCAGCACTACAAGCACAAGGCAGCGACAAGCAATTTGTTATCCATCACAATACGTTGTACGGCATCAACGAAGCCAATCAATTGTGGTCTTATCAACTTAACGACCAAGTATTTGAAGTTTTAGGCCGAGTGCCTAACAACATCGACAATATTACTGCTGTAAATGGCGTTGAGGTACTGATGACGTTACGTGTGAGAGCCAAGAAAGAAGTTGTAGAGCTACTACTGTCGAACTAGCGCTTGGCAAAAGCGGCAACATTGCTCATGGGTGCGAGCCACACGTAACCAAGTAGAGTTTGGTCATACCCTGTAAAATAGGTATGACCAAATCCGACGCGAAATGACCTGAGATTGGCTAATTCTGGCCGTGCCAACCGCGAATTATAAAAGTTTACCCAGCGCAGCCACTTTCGTTTGGGCGTACTCACTAGCAGGGCGTAGTTCCAACAGGCGCTGATAATATTTCAGTGCTAGTGCATACTGCTTAGTGGCTTCATACGCTTCGGCCAAACTGTTTACAATATAGGTATGCTCGTTGTTCTGCGTAAGACCAAACTGAAAGATTGCAATAGCATCTGTTGCACGGTTATTTTCAGCTAACTTGTTGCCCCACTCAGTCAAAATCTCTAAATCGTACATCACCCCGGTGTCCGTCTCTGCTTGTGCAAGGGTAGCAGCAAAATTGTCAAAGCCCACTTTATTGGTAAGATCCTCAAGGTATGCCATCGGGTGATACGCCTTTTGTTTTTCTTCGGCATTAAAGTCAGGAATATAGTAAGCCGCAATTTCATCAACAAACGCAATCGGTAGCGAGCCTAAAAGATTGGTTAACACCACGATTGAAATATTATCTTCAGGGTACGTGATCATAGTCACAGCATCAGCCCCACTTGCACTCGCTGCGGGATGGTATTTACGTTGTACTACCTGCCAACCCATCGCATAACCATTTTCTAGTAAGCTAAACCCTTCTGTACGACCGTTGTTTAAACGTACGGGCGTCCACAATAAGTTACGGTCTTTAACTAATTTCCCTTGTTGCAACGCAATCAGATACTTGGCCAGCTCTGTCGCCGTCGAACTCATACCAGCAGCAGTACGCAACATAGGTGCAAACTCAAGGTAAAGATTTTTGTATTTTCCGTCCCCCATGTCGATATACTGGCGTGACTGATGTGGCACAATAAAATCCATATAATCAAAACCGGCTTGTGCGGTTTGCGGCATGCCTACGGGGTTAAACTGCATCTTCTCAATAAACGCAGTGAAACCTTCAGGTACATATTTATCAATGAGTTTACCTAAGATCACATAACCCGTTTGGTTATAGCTAAAACGCGAATTAGGCGTAAACTGAAAAGGTTGTTGTAACACTGCCTGCCAAGATGCTTCGGCGTCATTGGCCACAATCGGCCTTGCATTGTTTAAAATAGCCGGAAGACCTGTGGTGTGCGCCATTAATTGATTAATTTTCAGTGCATGCCAGTGCTTCGGCAACTCTGGTAAATGCTTGCCAATTTCATCGTCAATACTTAGTTTACCTTGCTCTGCCAACTGCACAATCGCAACCCCAGTAAAGGCTTTGGTCATGGAGTTAATCGGGAATACCGTTTGTGCTGTTACTGGTACTTGATGTTGTAAATCGGCGAAACCATAACTGGCCTGCTTGATGATTTTACCGTCTTTCACCACTGCGAGTTGCAACCCAGGAATATGTTTTTCTTTAATGATATGTTTAATATGGTCATCGACTGGCTCAGCTTGCACTATAGAAGTAAAACAAATTGCTCCCAGTATCGTGCCGATTAAAAACCCCTTTGAACGCGGTATTTTATTGTTTTTATACATGAAAAATCCATTCTAGCTCACTGTTAAAGTGGGTTATCCTAACCGAATACCTGTATCTGACACAACCATTATTGTGTTGTTATAAATAATTGTGACAAGTTAAAAAGCACATGTAGTTCGAACACATAATAAAGTAGCAAATAAAATCCCAAATTCAACAATAAACAGGGGTTGCTGCACATTTATAAACCACTAAGTATTATGGAGTATGTGGCACTGTATCTCACGCCTATAAGAGCAAGCATTATCAATACGACTAATGACCGCGTTAACAGCAAGGTGCCAAATTGCTTAATTTTAACAAATACATCTTCGCACTCAAATTCGCAACTTACTCATGCAGAAAGCAAGGAAACAATAAATTGGTTTAAGACAAGTGCGGGCTGGGTGAGACTTCAGCAGTGTTCAAAAAATATCGCCCTGCACGTTTAGATGCGGGGCTCGACTTAGGGCAATCTTAATAGGTCAATTAGTGAGTAATAAGAAGATTGAAAAATTGAAAGAGCCCTTAGTAATTTGTCTAATTTAGCAAAGAGAGTCCATTTCTCAATTATGGCAAATCTCAGCAACCTTCCAAGCCTCAGAGAAGTTATTATATTTCCACACTTCTGCCATCACTTTTTATTTATCAACAAACTGAACCTTGAACTCGACGCATTGACCAATGTCTGCATCCATCGCTGTTTGATAAATAGAAACATAAGTCTAAGTCCGCCATTGTCCTCGCTAAAGTAGCATTGCGTATTAAAAGTTATCGTGATGACTCCATATCACTTACCTCACGAGCATCTGAAGTAACAACTTTTCGGCTAAAAAGGTCAGACTTATAGACAACTGACATATGCTCTATGAAAGAATCTAACTTAGCTACTGGTAAACCTAGCAAGCTTGCAAACTTTGCTTTCTGAATATTCATGGCTTCATTCAATTCACTTTCTGAATAATTTTCTGGTGAAATAAATTCTGGTATTTCTGAAATCAATGGAATATTGTGGTCCAGCGTTCCAAAATGCAATCTCAAGAACTGATCGTTTGCATATTTGTATGTTTCCTCAGACAATCCCAAAAGCTGACTATTACTAGAAATATTACGCTTAATTTGTGATGCCATTTCAACTGATTTGTTGATCGATTGCGCATTTAGACTAAATACACTAACAAAAAGTGCAGCAGCAGATAATTTCAATAAACTCATCATAGATAATCCTTTAATTTTAAAACTAATGCTTCTTAATAATTCAATACAGCAACATCAAAGATAAAATAACACTACAACAAACCGCACACAATACAGGTACAAAAATTATTCTCGCTGATGAGAAGTTTTAATTACTAAAGCTATTCTCAAGTGCGCTTCAAGTCATATTGATGATTTCTAGTTTGGAGCAAGATTAAAGCCTGAATTCAACTCTGAAAGTCATAACTCAGATAAAGGCGCTTTTTACTTAAAATTGAGTTTTAGCGCGCCAGTAAGTCGCATTTTGGCAAGTATGAAGTGGATTTATCCACCAATAAAAAAGCCCCGCGAGATGCGAGGCTTTTTTATAATTTAGTGAGTCAGCCGGTAAGCCGGGTTCTGTCGTGGATAATCATTCGTCTAGGCCTAAGATCACTCTTAGGCTCAAGCAACCTACCCGGTTCCGATGTGGGCCACACCTTAAGGAACCCTATTTGGTCTTGCTCCGGGTGGAGTTTACCGTGCCACGAACTGTTACCAGTCGCGCGGTGCGCTCTTACCGCACCCTTTCACCCTTACCTGTGCCCGAAGGCCATCGGCGGTTTGCTCTCTGTTGCACTGGTCGTAGGCTCACGCCCCCCAGCCGTTAGCTGGCACCCTGCCCTGTGGAGCCCGGACTTTCCTCCCCCTGATCATTTTCGTCACAGGCAGCGATTATCTAGCCGACTCGCCGCGCATTATACAGTAACTCAGCGCGATGCACAGTGCTTTATGCGTCTTTGTCATCAATCATGACCTTATACAGTGCATTTTTTTTCAGGCCAAAATAATCTGCTACCACACCACAGGCTTTTTTCAATGGCATTTCCGGAGCTAAGAGTTCCAACATGCGTTTTGCTTCAGCTGGAATTTCTTCTGTTTGCGCAGGTTTTCCTGGTAGCATAAGTACCAGTTCGCCTCGTTGACGCTCAGGTTCATTGGTTAAAAATGTGATGAGCTCCGCAACACTTCCGCTAAAAAACGTTTCGTAGGTTTTGGTCAGCTCTTTGGCAAATACCACTTGTTGCTCTGCGCCAAGCACAGTTTGCAGATCTTCAAGACTGGCCATAATGCGATGAGTGCTTTCGTACATAATGCTGGTGATGCCACTTTCATAAGCGGTTTTAAAAAACTGTTGACGGGCTTGGCTTTTCGCTGGGCTAAAACCAATAAACTGGAAGCGGTCGGTCGGTAAGCCCGAGCAACACAAAGCCGCAATCGCTGCGCAAGCACCGGGTACTGGCGTTACGTGCGCGCCTTGCTGACGACATAAATTTACCACCGCATAGCCAGGGTCGCTTATCAAAGGTGTACCTGCGTCAGACACTAAGGCGATGTTTTTCCCTTCCTGCAACCAATCTAAGAGTTGCTGCGCCTTTTGTTTTTCATTGTGATCATGCAGGGCAAAGGTACGGGTTTTAATGCCAAAATGACTCAGCAACTTGCCTGTATGGCGAGTATCTTCAGCCGCGATTAAGTCAACACTGCGTAAGGTGTCGAGGGCACGTTCGCTGATGTCGGCTAAGTTTCCAATTGGCGTGGCAACGATATAAAGAGTGCCAATTTTGTTGCCATTGTCCGTATTTGTCATTGTGGTCTCCCGCGTCAGTCAGTAAGATATACCCATACTCTTTTATTATGCCAAGCGATTATCCTTTATCACCCATAAACTAAGCGGGTGGATAAACGTCTAACGGGTATAACGAAATAGCTTGGGTCTCGACCAATCGCTTAAATTAACTAAAGGTGCAGTGTGCGACTGAAACTTGTAAGTCTGCTAGTGGTGGTATTGTCAGGGTTATCTGCCTGCAGTACAACCCAAAAATCAACTCAGCCTCAACAACAAGCGTCTGTCTCGACCGCCAATGCGATAACTGCGCTCAATGCCGAAGGTTTATGGCAAAAAGCGCAAACCTCAGCTGGCGCCAAACAATTTCAGCTGCTGTATGCCGCAAGAGATGCTGCTTTGCAAGAACGCAACTGGATTTTGCTCGAACAAGTCGCTGAGCATTTAGGCAACACTGCGCAAGTCGACCAAATTCAAAACAAACTCTATATTGCCTTAGCGCGCCAACAACAAGGGCAATTTAGTAACGCGCTGAGTATGTTAGGTGATATTGAGTCACAACTATCTTCACCAGCTCATCAAGCCTGGCACCAATATCTCAGCGGCAGTATCTACGCCTCCCAGGACTTACCAAAAAAAGCGCTACCGTACTTTTTTGCGGCAGCAGATCTATGTGCTGAACACCAACTTTCGATTGTTGGCTTAAATGATGAGATCTGGCAAGCACTGCAGCAACTTTCAAGTTATGCACTAGAGCGCTTTGACCGCGGCTCAACCTTGCAGCAAGGTTGGGTCAAACTGGCTATGTATCAGCAAATTTATGTTGGTAAAGGATCTTTGTTAGAACAAGCGCTAAATAACTGGCAACGTCGTTTTGTCAACCATCCGGCGCAATCTATAGTGCCTGAACAAGTCCAGCAAACGGTAACGTTAGAACCTTATACTAGCCAAAGATTAGCAATTTTGTTACCGCAGTCTGGCGCCAATGAACGCTTAGGTGCAGCACTAAAAAATGGAGCACTCGCGGCATTAGATGGCTACGCCATCGAGCAAGTGTTTTTTATTGATGAAATGCTGCCAGCAACGGAGATTGCACAGCAACTCGCGAGTAAGCAAATTGATTTTGTAATAGGCCCTCTCCTTAAAGCCAATATCAATAAATTGACTGAGCTCGATGCATTAGCAGCTACGCCAGCCCTGATGTTGAACACCCCAGATATAGTGACGGTTAAGCCTGACCAATTCTATTTTGCGCTTAATCCGGAACATGAAGTTGAGCAAGCGTTGGTACATTTCCTCACTGCTGGCTATAAAAAGCCGATGTTACTTGCACCTCAAAATATCAATGGTGAGCGCTTAGTCGAAAAGTTTACTACCGAGTGGCAAAAATATAGTGCGACGACTGCGGAAATAGGCTTTTACACCGACAGTAAAAATATGGCTGATATCGTTGCACAGTTACTTGAAGTGGATAGTTCTAAAGCCCGCATCCGCGATATTAAATCGCTATTTCGCACTGAAGTCGAAAGCGAAACCCGTTCACGCGCCGACATAGATGTGATTTATATTTTAGGTGATACGGTCGAAACCCGTTTATTAAAGCCTTATTTAGACGTCAATGTGAGTACCTTTGCGAAACGTATTCCCTTATTCGCAACTTCTCGCAGTTATAGCAAACGTATAGATACTACTGATAAAAGCGACCTCGAAGGGCTGCATTTTACCGAGCAACCCTGGATGTTACCTGAACCCGATCAACGTCAGCTGCGCGTCGATTACGATAATTTGTGGCCAGAGCAAGCTGATATCGAACAACGTCTGTTTGCTATGGCATTTGATGCGATACGCTTAATCCCAGAACTTAAGCAACTGGCGGCCATTCCAGGCAAAGAGTTTCATGGCTTAACCGGCAAGCTTAAAGTCAAGGAACAACATATGGTATGGCGCCGTTTGAGCTGGGCACGCTATCACAGCAAAAGTATTGAGCGCGTGGAATTAGCAGAAACAGCACCTACTCCGTTATTTATGCAACCACAAACAGATAGCGTAACGCTTGTGGGTAACACTCGCTAATGGGATTAGGTAGCTGGTTTAAAAATACCCGAGATAAAGGCGGACATTTTGAACAGCTAGCCGAGCACTATTTGACCAACCAAGGTCTCAACTTTGTGGCGCGTAACTATACCTGCCGATATGGCGAAATTGACCTTATCATGCGTCATCAGCAAACGTTGGTGTTTGTGGAAGTGAAATACCGCAAAAGTGCCCAATTTGGCGGAGCATTACACAGCTTAACGGCTACCAAACAGCAGCGCTTGCGTCGTAGCATTGAACATTATTTAATAGCACATCATGCCAGCAATCAGCCAGTGCGAGTCGATTTCGTCGCAATTGAAGGCACTGATAACATTCACTGGTTACAAAACATACTGTAAACACATCAATATTATGCAAGATATTATAAAGACAATCTTTACCGAAAGTATTCAAGCTCAGATAGCAGCAGCAGAAGTACTCTCAGATGCGCTGGAATCAGGCGCCCTCGCGATTGCGCAAACTTTATTGAATGGCAACAAGTTGCTGTGCTGCGGTGCTGCCAGTAGCGATATGCTAGCGCAACATTTCGCTGGTTTATTGGTGAATTTCTTCGAAACTGAACGCCCTTGCTTACCCGCGATTGCGCTGAGCAATGAGCAGCGTCAGCTTAGTTACGCGAGCGCAAGCGAAGAGCTGGACATTATAGCCAGACAAGTACGTGCATTTGGCCAAAGTGGCGATATGTTACTCGCTATCAGTATCGACGGTTATGAAAAAAGCGTGGTGTCAGCAGTTGAGGCAGCGCTCACCAAAGACATGAAAATCATCGCTTTAGTTGGCGATGACGGTGGCGAATTAACTGGCCTGCTTGGCCCTCATGATGTCGAGATCCGCGTGCCAAGTAAACGCCCTGCTCGTATTATTGAAGCCCATTTGTTTAATTTGCATTGCCTTGGCCAGCTGATCGACGCCACCTTGTTCCCGCAGGAGGATTTAGCATGATAAAGACCCGTTTAGCGACCTTACTTTGTGCATTGGCGTTATTGCAAGGCTGTGCAGCAGCTGTCGTAGTAGGTACTACAGGCGCGGTTACCGCAGCGAATGATCGTCGAACCATTGGCGCACAGATTGATGATAACAATATTGAGATCAAATCGACCTTAGCGATTAAAGGCAAGCCTCAGCTTGCGGAGTTCACCAATATTACCGTGATAAGCCTCAATGGCATTGTGCTGTTGGTCGGCCAAGTACCGAATGAAGAAATGCGTCAAGCCGCGGAAGCAGCGATGAAGGACATTAACGGTATTCGCCAGATCCATAATCAAGTGCGGATCGGCAGTAATATTACGCTTAGCACCCAAACTCACGATACTTGGCTTACTTCTAAAGTGAAAACGCGCTTACTGGCGGACAAACATGTAAGTGGTAACAACATTAAAGTGGTGACTGAAAATGGGGAGGTATTCTTGCTCGGTTTAGTAAGTCAACAAGAAGCTGACCTCGCGGTTGATATTGCTCGTAATATCAATGGGGTAGAGCGCGTGATCAAGGTATTTGAATATCTTTAAACGCCACTCGGAACCATCATCTCACGTATTCAAATTTTGCAACCGCGTAGAAAAAACCCCAGTAAACTGGGGTTTTTTATATGCTTAATTCGCTTATCACTTGATGATACGCAGATGAGAGCCCTTTTTCTTATCGGGCTCTTGTGTTGTCTCAGCAGCTGAAACAGGTTCAGATTCTTCTACAACGACATCTTGTTCATCAAAATAAGTGTCCGGTGTAAACACCGTACCTTCACCGTTTTCACGTGCGTAAATCGCCAGAATAGCGCCCATAGGCACATACACTTGCATTGGTTGCCCTGAAAAACGTGCGTTAAAGCTTAAAGCTTGGTTGTCCATGCTGAACTGTGTCACCGCTGATGGACTGATGTTTAACACTATCTGGCCATCTTGTACAAACTGACGCGGCACCTGCACGCTAGCATATTCCGCATTCACTACAACATGTGGAGTGCACTGGTTATCAATGATCCAGTCCAAAAAAGCGCGCAGCAGATACGGTCGGTTTGGTGTCATCTTCATTACGAACGGATCTCGCGCTCTGCATCAGTCAATGACGCTTTAAACGATTCACGCTCAAATAGACGGACCATATACTCTTTCATTTCTTTGCTACCAGCACCGCTCAAAGAAATACCAAGTTCTGGCAAACGCCATAACAATGGAGCAAGGAAACAATCCACTAAGCTGAATTCTTCACTCATAAAGAATGGTGCTTCAGTGAAAATTGGGGCAATCGCCAGTAACGCCTCAGTCAGCTCTTTACGTGCTTGCTCTGCGTCTGCACCACCTGCTTTGATTTTATCCGCAAGGCTGTACCAATCGTTTTCAATACGGTACATCATCAAACGGCTACGGCCACGCATTACTGGGTAAACAGGCATTAGCGGAGGATGAGGGAAACGCTCGTCCAGATATTCATTGATGATGTTGGCTTGATATAAACCAAGTTCACGGTCAATCAATGTAGGTACTGTACCGTAAGGGTTAATCTCGTGTAGCGCTTCTGGCAAATTGTCCTTCTCAGCCAGATGAATATCAACACTGACGCCTTTTTCTGCAAGTACGATACGTACTTGATGGCTGTACATGCAGTTTGCACCAGAGAACAACGTCATAACAGGGCGCTTATTGGCAGCAATGGCCATGCTTACCTCCAAATCATTACATAAGCAATTCTGTAAACAGCAATAGGGGCAAGAGCCCCTATTACAATTTACCGCAAAGAGAGTTCAATATTAATGAACATCTCTCCAGTATTCTTTCTTCAATAAGAACGCAAGGATAAATAGGATAACTAAGAAACCTAGTACCTTAATACCAATGCTTTCAGATGTTAAGCGAGACGGCTCACCTACATACTCAAGGAAGTTAGTGATGTCACGAGCAGCTTGGTCGTATTCGTCCGTGCTCATTTCACCAGAACCATCCACTTCAGTGCCTACTACTTTAGTCACTTTATGGCCGTGTTCTTCAACTTCTTGCATTACCGGCGTTGGTAGGCCTTGTAATTCTTGTAGTACGTGAGGCATACCCACTGATGGGAACACAATATTGTTCACACCAAATGGGCGCGTTTCGTCTTTATAGAAAGACTTTAAGTAGGTGTAGATGTAGTCCGGTGACTTAACCCGCGCAATCAGAGTTAAATCTGGTGGTGGTGCACCAAACCACTTTGCCGCATCTTTAATGTCGATTGCGTTCAAAATGTGGCTACCCACTTTAGAACCATCAAAAATTAACTGCTCTTTGCCGATCTCAACTGGAATACCGATGTCACGAAACGTACGCTCGTAACGTTGATATTGCATTTGGTGACAGCCTAAACAGTAGTTCATGAACAACTTTGCACCACGTTGCAAAGAAGCCTTGTCTGTCAAATCGATATTCGCATCCATCAAAGGTACTGATGGACCAGCCGCCATAGAAAGAGTTGGCAATAATGCGAATAAACCTACAATTAGCTTTTTCATCATTTCGTCAACCTCGTTGGTAATGGCTTAGTTTTTTCATTCTTACTGTAGAACCACAATAGTACGAAGAACATGAAGTATGTCACTGTCGTAATTTGCGATAGTAAAGTTTTGAAATCAGTTTGTGGTGTCGCACCAACCCAACCTAAGATAACGAATGTTACCACGAATTGAGCAATGTTCAGTTTGTGCCAGCCACAACGGTAGCGAATTGAACGTACTGATCCTCTGTCAATCCAAGGTAGTAACGCCAACACCACAATTGAAGCACCCATTGCGATAACGCCCGTTAACTTATCTGGAATAGCACGTAAAATCGCATAGAACGGTGTGAAGTACCATACAGGGAAAATGTGCTCAGGTGTCTTAAGTGGGTTTGCCGCTTCAAAGTTTGGCGCTTCAAGGAAGAAACCACCCATTTCTGGCGCGAAGAAAACCACCCAACAGAAGAAAATAAGGAAACCTACAACACCAAGGATATCTTTAACTGTGTAATAAGGATGGAAAGGAATCGCATCCACGATGTCTTTCTTGCTGGTATAGTATTCATGGAATTGGAACTTCGGCTTGTCAGCTTCAGCAACTGAGCCTTTCTTACGTTTGATCTCAACGCCATCTGGGTTGTTTGAACCGACTTCGTGTAACGCTACGATGTGGAGGAACACCAGAATCACCAATACCAAAGGTAAAGCAATAACGTGTAAAGCGAAGAAACGGTTTAACGTTGCACCAGAGATAACATAGTCACCACGGATCCACTGCGTTAAATCGCCGCCAATTACCGGAATAGCACCAAATAGAGAAATAATTACCTGCGCACCCCAAAACGACATTTGACCCCAAGGTAATAAGTACCCCATGAAGGCTTCTGCCATAAGCGCTAGGAAAATAAACATACCGAACAACCACAATAGTTCACGCGGCTTTTGGTAAGAGCCGTAGATCATACCACGGAACATATGTAGGTAGACCACAACGAAGAATGCCGAAGCCCCTGTTGAGTGTAAATAACGTAGTAACCAACCATATTCCACATCACGCATGATGTATTCAACCGAGGCAAAAGCGCCTTCCGCTGATGGAACAAAGTTCATGGTCAACCAAATACCAGTTAGAATTTGGTTTACTAACACTAAAATGGCAAGCGAACCAAATAGGTACCAGAAATTAAAGTTCTTTGGCGCTGGATATTGTGCAATATGCATATTCCAGACACGCGTCATTGGAATTCGTTCATCAATCCAGTTGATCACGTTTCCAACTACGCCTGTAGATGCGTTTTCTTGTTTGCCAGCCATTATGCAACCTCTTCTTCACCAACCAAAATGGTTGTTTCATCAATAAAGGTGTAAGGTGGGATTTCTAGGTTTAATGGTGCAGGTACAGCTTGGAATACACGGCCAGCCATGTCGAATTTAGAACCATGACATGGACAGAAGAAACCGTCTTGAGTACCTTCTACCTTCTCACCAAAACCACCTTGCAGGAACGTTGGAGAGCATCCTAAGTGAGTACAAATACCTACCGCGACAAATATTTCAGGACGCTTAGAACGATAAGCGTTCTTTGCTGAATCTAGCTGTTGCGGCTCATCAGAATTAGGGTCACGAAGTTTATCTTCATGAGCTTTCATTTGCTCAAGCATTTTCGGTGTACGATACACAACCCAAACAGGTTTGCCTCGCCACTCAACACGAATTAGTTGCCCCGGCTCCAGTTTGCTGATATCTACTTCTACAGGCGCACCTGCAGATTTAGCTCGCTCACTTGGATTCCAAGACGCAATAAAAGGAACAGCAGCACCAACCGCACCCACACCACCCACAACTGAGGTAGCAATGGTTAAAAAGCGACGTCGGCTGTTGTCTACAGGCGCATTGCTCATCCACTTATCTCCACTATGATCCTCAACACTTGCTATATTGAGAACATCATTTACAGCAGGTTAATTTTCAAGAAATTACAAAATAGAAGCGATCATAAAGAAAAGCCTTTATTAAAACAAGGTTATTCCTCATTCCAAGCCACACAAAATGCGGTGTTCACCACTGCATCAGCGCATTGCTTAGCTGACAAATTATGATAGCACTTTTTGGCACACAATTTACTGACCAAGATCAACCACGATTCTTTGTGTCATTGATGTGGTGCCTTGATCTTACTCGTATTACTTGCCTCGCAATTGTAGCAAAAAAAAATCTGGCTGGGTGGTGAATTCGAGATTAATTGTTGTAAAAAATCACCAAAATGAAGATTTTGCAGGTAAAGGCTGACAGAAAGTAAAAAACCCAGCAAAGTGCTGGGTTTTCGCATTCTTGAAACGTAATAAATTAACGCTTAGAGAATTGTGGACGCTTACGCGCTTTGTGTAGACCCACTTTCTTACGCTCAACTTTACGAGCGTCGCGAGTAACAAAGCCAGCTTTACGAAGTGTTGAACGAAGAGACTCGTCAAACTCCATAAGTGCACGAGTGATACCGTGACGGATTGCGCCAGCTTGACCAGTGATACCACCACCTTCAACAGTGACGTATAGGTCAAACTTTTCAGTTAGTTCAACTAGCTCAAGTGGTTGACGAACAACCATACGAGCAGTTTCACGACCGAAGTACTCTTCTAAAGAGCGCTTATTGATTACGATGTTGCCAGTGCCTGGGCGTAGGAATACGCGAGCACTTGAACTTTTACGACGACCTGTACCGTAGTATTGATTTGCCATGTTAGTGCTCCTTAAATGTCAAGAACCTGAGGCTGCTGTGCAGCGTGGTTGTGCGTGTTGCCCGCGTAAACTTTAAGCTTACGGAACATCTCACGACCTAGAGGACCACGAGGTAACATGCCTTTAACAGCTTTCTCGATGATCATTTCAGGCTTGCTAGCTTGTAACTTAGCGAAGTTAATAGACTTGATGCCACCTGGGTAACCAGTGTGAGACCAGTACATTTTATCTTCGAATTTATTACCAGTTACAGTCACTTTCTCAGCGTTGATAACGATGATGTAATCACCAGTATCTACGTGTGGAGTGTACTCAGCTTTATGCTTACCGCGCAGGCGACGAGCGATTTCAGTAGCAAGGCGACCTAAAGTTTTACCTTCAGCGTCAACTACGTACCAGTCACGTTTTACAGTTTCTGGTTTAGCAACAAACGTTTTCATTTATAAAAATCCAATGTTTCAATTAAAACCACAGGCAGAATTAACTGCCGCTCTACTTGGTGCTTTAACCCCTTCGAGTTGAAGACTTTATACCCTGACGCCAGAGGCTAAACCGACGAAAGGAATAGAACGCAACGTGGCAGGCCGCGAATTATAGCAGCTCGAAATTAGTAATGCTAGGGGATGTTTACATCAATTGGGTGGAATTTTGTTCAAGCCAATTATTTGGTGTTTAGGTAGGTATTGCGAACCTTATACCTACCTCTATCAGCTTAGCTTAGGCCTAAGCTAAATGCTCACGCGCAAGATAATCCAGCGACTGCATTTCCTGTAATCGACTGATACAACGGCGAAACTCAAAACTCAGTGTACCTTGGGTATATAGCTGTTCAATTGGCACAGCCGCTGAAATGATCAGTTTGACATGACGTTCATAAAACTCGTCAACCAAGGCGATAAAACGCCGAGCGGCATCATCGTTATTCTGGCCCATTTGTTTGACGTTAGAAACCAGTACGGTGTTATACAAACGACTGATCTCCATATAATCCACTTGGCTGCGAGCAGTTTCGCAAATCGCAGTGAAATCAAACATCACGATACAATCCGAGACTTTACGGGTTTTTATTTGCCGGCCTTCTATTTCAATCGCTAAATCACATACACCTGGCTCGGGCGAGAGCTTGTCAAAGTATTCAAACAAGTTTGCATCAGCCTGAGCATCTAATGGGCTGTGATAAATTTCCGCTTGTTCTAATGTACGTAAGCGATAATCAATGCCTGAATCGACGTTTACAACGTCAGTGTTGGCCTTAACCAGTTCAATGGCAGGCAAGAAACGCGCGCGCTGTAAGCCATTGCGATAGAGTTCATCTGGCACAATATTAGAAGTCGCAACCAGTACAATACCGCGCTTGAATAAGGCTTGCATCAAACCACCTAGCAACATCGCGTCAGTAATGTCTTGCACAAAAAACTCATCAAAACAGATAATGTCGGTTTCGGCCTTAAACTTGTCTGCTACTAGCTCCAATGGATTAGTGACGTCTTTTAGCAGTTTCAGCTCATCGTGGACGCGGTGCATAAAGCGGTGAAAATGCACGCGCATTTTCCGTGATGTCGGCAAGCTTTCGTAAAAAGTATCAACCAGATAGGTCTTACCACGGCCTACCCCGCCCCAAAAATACAGCCCTTTTACCTTTGGCGTGCTATCTTTACCTAAGAGACGGTCAAGCCAGCTCGGTTGATGGCGTTGTGCCGCTTGCAAATCGTCATACAGGCGCTGCAGTTGCTTTACGGCATTTTCTTGTGCGGCGTCATATTGAAAGTCATCACGAGTCAAATCTTGCTGATATTTTTGCCAAGGCGTCATAATTTAAGTGTTTTGCAATAGGACTGAAATTTAACACTTATCTTAACACGCAACCCGTCTCAGCGTATATTAGCGCTACATATTTGCTGTGTATCTTAATTCTCTGAGATTAGCAGTGAGGCCAATGCAAGCTCTGCCCCTCACACTGCCCGCCTCAAAGTTGAAAGTGACAGCGCTGCGCATTCTTTTAAGGAGTCAACATATGAATACATTCGCTTGGGTAGGCTTACTCGTTGTAGTTGCTGTAGCTGCCTTTTTTCTTGGCGCCCTATTTACCAAGAAGAAATTCAAGCAAGATGAATTGGAACAACAAGCGGCAGATGCCAAACATGCACTGGCGCAATTTCGTCAAGATGTTGCAGATCACCTTGATAACACCCGTAAGTTAGTGAATAAAATGCAAGACAACTACACTCAACTGCTGAATCAGGTTGAAGAAACCAACCAATTGCTGGTGATTGAAAAAGTGGTTCATCCTGCCGATCCGTTCTTTTCTAAGGAAACCACGGAACAATTGCAAGCTTCACTGAAAAGTCGCCCTGAGCGTCGCGGTGACCGCTCTACTGCCAGCTCCCAACCTAGTGACTTTGCCGCAGGCACGTCAGGGATATTTTCCGGTCACAGTGCAGAAAATGAGCAAATAAAAGCCTCTTGATGAACTTTTTTTTGACCCCATAGTCTTTAGGGATAGTGAACGTCTTTTCTTAACTGGTGCTTCACTATCTCTATAACGCTTTTTAATTCAGCAAATTAACTTTTTGCAAAACCGAGGGCCATTTCCTCGCATCAGTTAAGCTGCGTTAAAAACCCATAGAGCTAAGCGCACCAAGTGAACTTATATTCTCTTAACGGGAGCAGAATCAGACTATGAAAATGAAATTATCCGTTCTTTGTGCAGCAATTCTTTCCTCTACTATGCTGCTTGGCCCAGTTACTGCCGAGGCAAAATTACCTGTGGCGGTTGATGGGCAAAACCTGCCGACTTTAGCCCCTATGCTTGAGCGTGTAACGCCGGGCGTTGTCAGCATCCAAGTGTCTGGCGCAAAAGAGGTGCGTCGTCGCGTCGACCCATTTGATTTTTTCTTTGGCCAGCCACAACCACGCAGCCAAAAACGCCCCTTCAGTGGCTTAGGCTCTGGTGTAATCATCGATGCTGACGAAGGTTACATCGTTACCAACAACCACGTTATTGAAGATGCAGAAAAAATTGTTGTGACCTTACAAGATGGCCGTGAATTTGAAGCTAAATTGGTCGGCACCGACAAAGAGTCTGATATTGCGCTGCTTGAAGTAGAAGCCGAAAACTTGACTGCGATAAAATTGGCCAACTCAGACAAACTCCGTGTGGGTGATTTTTCTGTCGCCATTGGCAACCCATTTGGTTTAAGTCATACAGTGACCTCGGGGATCATCAGTGCGCTTGGCCGCAGTGGTTTAAATATCGAAGGGTATGAAGACTTTATTCAAACGGATGCGGCAATCAACCAAGGTAACTCAGGCGGCGCTCTAGTCAATCTCAACGGAGAATTAATCGGTATTAACACCGCTATCTTAGGTGCCTCAGGCGGCAACGTTGGCATAGGGTTCGCTATTCCTTCGAATATGATGAAGAACTTGGTTGATCAGATTGTTGAATATGGTCAAGTCCGACGCGGTGCACTTGGTTTATCAGGTCGTACCCTAGACGCTGGTATCGCTAAAGCGCAAGGTATTGAAGTTAAACAAGGCGCCTACGTCATGCAAGTTGAGGCTGATGGTGCAGCCGATGAAGCAGGCATTAAGGCTGGGGATGTGATTGTCAGCGTGAATGATGACCCAGTGGCAAGCTTTGAAGAGCTACGCGGGAAAGTCGCGACTCTCGGTGAAGGTAAAACCGTTGTGATGGGCATTCATCGCGATGGTAAAACCAAAGAATTTAAAGTGACTTTAAAAGGCCAAAGCGAAAAAACGGCAGATGCACAGCGCATACATCCTGCTTTACAAGGTGCCACCTTAGAAAGTGGTGAGCGTGATGGTAACGAGGGTATCGTCGTCACAGCCGTAGAAGCCCGTTCTAATGCAGCACGCGTTGGGCTGGAAGAAGGTGATGTGATCATGCAGGTCAACCGCCAACGCGTTACCACAGTGCGTGATATGAGTAAGATCATCGATGACATTAAAGGTAACGTGGTACTCGGCATTAAACGTGGCCGTGAATCGGTATTCTTGTTAATTCAATAACGGATAAACACAGCGGCACTTGCCGCTGTGTTTTTTTTTGTGCCATCATAAGCACCATTACGATCACAACAATTAGAACATCGTGCTGAAATTCATTAAGTTTGTCCTACCGCCATTGCTAGCTGGGCTGGCTGTCGCATTTGTCGTAACTTTAACGGTGCCATCGCTACGCCAGGCTATCTTGCCAAATATTCCTGTATCCAATCCAATTCGCAGCAATCATATGAGTTTTGCTGAAGGGGTAGAAAAAGCAGCGCCCGCAGTCGTTACAATATTTTCTGAAGGGATCTCTAGTCAACCACGTTATAAACGGCAAAATACCGTCCAAGAGTTAGGCTCTGGCGTGATCATGAGTTCGGACGGCTATATCCTGACTAACTACCATGTGGTGAATAATGCCGATCTCATTATGGTCATCCTGACCGATGGTAGACGTTTTTCTGATGTACAGTTAATTGGATTTGATACCATCACAGACTTGGCACTATTAAAAATTGATGCCAAACACCTACCTGTTATTCCCATTGATGACAATTTCGCACCTCGCGTCGGCGATGTAGTGCTTGCTATCGGCAATCCACTCAATTTGGGTCAAACCATTACTCAAGGTATTATTAGCGCTACCGGTAAGCAAACACTTACCGACAGCCCTTATAACAGCTTGCTGCAAATGGATGCTGCGGTCAATGTGGGTAATTCTGGCGGTGCATTGGTGAATTCAAACGGGGTACTGGTGGGGATCACTTCTGCACAGTTTCGCACACGCTATAACATAGATATCCAAGGCATTTCGTTTGCAGTACCCTATGCGCTGGCAAAAGATGTGATGGCGAAACTGATTAAAGATGGGCGCGTAGTGCGTGGTTATCTCGGCTTTAATGGCGCGCCAGTAGACAAAAATGGCAATGAGATCACCGACCGCTATACGCAAGTATTTGGTATTCGTATCAGTGATTTAGATCCACTCGGCCCAGCGTGGCAAGCAGGCATGAAAGACGGTGACATCATAGTTAAAATGGCAGGGCAAGCCGTCACAAACCCACAAAGCGCACTAAATTTGGTCGGTAATACCCGCCCTGGCACTAAACTGACATTTGAAATTTTCCGCGATGGCCTATATCAAGAAGTGCTAGTTGAAGTGGCAGAATTAGAAACGCGCATTTAGATAATTTGCATTTACCTATAATGCGCGTTTGGAGGTCAAGCGTCGCTTAGTTATGACGACGTTTGATGTTAGCACCCAAGCGACTGAGCTTGTCTTCGATGCGCTGATAACCACGGTCAACGTGATAGATACGATCCACCACTGTTTCACCTTCAGCCACAATCCCCGTCAAAATCAAACTCGCTGAGGCACGTAAATCCGTTGCCATCACTTGTGCACCAGTTAAGCGCGTGGTATCACCACAAATCGCGGTATTACCTTCAAGGCGGATATTTGCCCCCATCCGCTGTAACTCAGGCACGTGCATGAAGCGATTTTCAAAAATCGTTTCTGTGATAGTTGCACTCCCCTTCGCCACCACATTCAGCGCGGTAAATTGCGCCTGCATATCGGTTGGAAAACCCGGATGTGGCATGGTTTTGATGTTCACTGCTTTTAGCTCACGACCACGCATATCAAGATAGATTTGGTCATCTCTGAGTTCAATTAAGGCGTTGGCTGCGCGCAGTTTTTCAATAACCGGCTCTAAACTATGATAATCGGCATGACGACATAAAACCTCACCGCCACTCATGGCTGCTGCAACCAAGAAAGTACCGGTTTCAATTCTGTCTGGTAAAATCGCATGCTCACAACCCTGTAGCCGCTCAACACCATCAATCACGATACATTTACTACCTGCACCTGAGATCTTAGCGCCCATGGCGATTAAACAATTGGCTAAATCCACCACTTCTGGTTCTTGCGCCGCGTTTTCAAGTACAGTACGGCCATCCGCTAGCGTTGCTGCCATTAGCAAGTTTTCAGTGGCGCCAACGCTCACCATGTCCATAAAAATCTCAGCGCCTTTAAGTCGACCTGCCGATTTGGCGTGGATGTAACCGTTTTCAACTTTGATGTCTGCACCCATGCGAGCTAGGCCTTGAATGTGCAAATCAACCGGGCGAGCACCAATAGCACAACCACCAGGTAGCGATACTTGTGCTTGGCCAAATCTTGCTAGCAGCGGTCCAAGTGCCAACACTGAGGCGCGCATTTGTTTCACTAGCTCGTACGGCGCAAGCACTTTGTCGACGCAACTACCATCAACCACTAACGTATCGCCTTGCCAAGCGACTTCTGCGCCCAAGGTTTTTAATAATGCTTCGGTTGTGCCAATGTCACGAAGTTGTGGCACATTGCGAAAGGTACTTTTACCATCTGCCAACAAAGCAGCAAAAAGAATCGGTAAGGCGGCATTTTTAGCGCCGGAGATAGTAACTTCTCCGGCTAGCTGCGTGCCACCTTGGATAACAAATTGATCCATTGTGGCTCCAGTTATTGTGGCAGGATAAATTTGCGCTCACGGCGCCATTCTGTCGGCGTAAACGCTTTAATAGAGAGGGCGTGGATCGTACCTTCCTTAATGGTTTGCATTAACGGACCGTAGATCAGCTGTTGTTTTTTCACACGACTCAAGCCATCGAAGCACTCACCAACAGCAATCACTTCGTAGTGGTTGCCATTCGCTTTAACGATGACTTCATCTAAGGTCAATTGTTCGCGAAGCAAAGCTTCAACTTGGGTTGTTTCCATCGTACTCACTCAAAAAGGTTACTGACCTGACCTAATGCCATTAATTTGCATAGTTGATCAGGTTGATTGGTTAGCTCGAGACGGACGCCTCGAACTTTTAATTCGCCTAATGTGTGAATTAACCAAGCTAAGCCCGCGGTGTCAACCCTAGACACCGCAGAAAGGTCTAATTTGAGTGTTGTTTGCGTATTTTCTAGCTGTTGGTTAAGAAGCCGTTCATTCCCAAGGCTATTGCGGGTGAGTTCACCACTCACCTGCCAAGTATTCGCGTCGAGCTGTTTCAGCACAACATTACTCATTACCGTCCCCACCACGGAACTGAACTGGTAGCTTACTTTTCTTGTCGAGTAGTTCAATAACATACTCAATACCTTGCTGACGTAAAATACCGTGCAGCTCAGTTTGCTTCGCATCTAGTAAGCTAATACCCTCTGCCATCATGTCGTAAGCACGCCATTCTTTGTCTTTGTCACGGCGCACTTTGAAATCAATGCGGATATCAGGTTTGCCACTTTCGACAATTTTGGTCCGCACAATGGCGATATCTTCCGCAGCGAAGTCTCTATCCGCAGAAAATTCCACGGTCTGATTGGTGTACTGAGTAAATACCCCAGCGTAAGTGGCAACCAAGTAGTTTTTAAACACGTCAATAAACTGCTTGATATGTTCTACCGCTTGTTTCTTTTCCGCTTCGTCTTCAATGGTACGCACTTTTTGAATATAGCTGCCTAGTACACGGTATGCCGCATACTTATAATCTATATATGGCAGTAACTCTTGCTCGACGATAACGCGCAAATGTTCTTTGTCCTTAGCTATCACAGGTTGATCTTGCGTGATGCGCTTAAAAGTTTGGTCAGCAACCTGCTGCACCATTTTAAATGGATCTGCGGTATCAACCGCGGCATAGGCAGGCGCCATTGTCGTTACTGCTAATGTTGCAGCGGCAACTAGACTGCGCATTGAATTTGTTAACATACGTGCGAACATAACTTACTCGCCCCCTTGATTAAATAAAAACTGTCCAATCAACTCTTCCAATACCAGAGCTGACTTAGTATCTCTGAACATATCGCCTTCTTTCAGCGCCTTGCTCTCTACACCGAATAATTCGTCAAGACCGTCATCCGTTTTGCTCACCGTATTACCCAAACAGGTTTGTTCAGCATGGTGTGATGCAATTACAGGCGAAATACCTAGGTATTGCTCACCCAAAATGCCCGAAGTTAGGATGGAGACCGAGGTTGTGTCAGCAAACTTACATTCGTACTGTTTATCAATACTCATTTGCACCACAGGCACAAACTCACGTGGGTGGACAAAAATCCCTTCTACTCGACCTATCACCACCCCACCGACTTTAATCGGTGCACGGGTTTTTAACGACCCGATATTGTCGAATTTAGCCTCGATGTGGAATATTTCCCCACTACCGCTTAACCCAGCATTAGCAACTTTGAGTGCCAGCATGGTGAAAGCTGCAATCCCCAAGGCAACAAACACGCCGACTAAAATCTCTATTTTCCGTGTATTCATATCTCAACCCATTAATTCGAAAACATCACAGCGGTTAGAACAAAATCAAGCCCTAATACTGCCAGTGACGAATGCACCACAGTTTCCGTGGTGGCTTTACTAATTCCTTCTGACGTCGGAATACAGTCGTACCCTTTATAAAGCGCAATCCAAGTCACCACGAGTGCAAACACAAAGCTCTTAATTAGGCCATTCAAAATGTCTTTTTCGAACGACACCTGTGCCTGCATGATTGACCAAAAACTGCCAGTATCGACGCCAAGCCAGTCAACCCCAACCAAATGCGCACCAAGAATTGCAATGGCAGAAAAAATCAGTGCTAACAATGGCATACTAATAAATCCTGCCCAAAAACGCGGGGCTATCACACGTTTTAGCGGGTCAACTGCCATCATTTCTAAGCTCGACAATTGCTCAGTGGCTTTCATTAAACCTATTTCTGCAGTGAGCGCACTTCCAGCACGTCCGGCAAATAGCAGCGCCGTAACTACAGGCCCAAGCTCACGCAATAAGCTCAGCGCAACCAACGGACCTAAACTATCTTCCGCACCATAATCAACCAGCACGGTATAGCCTTGTAGCGCCAGTACCATACCGATAAAGAGCCCAGAGACCATGATGATCAATAGTGACTGGTGGCCGACCATATACAGCTGGCGCACTAAAAGTGGTACGCCTTTGCGCGGTTCCGGTAGGTTCCAGAGCGCCCCCACCAACACTTGGGTAGCACGACCAAGTGCAGCAAAACGGCTCAGCGTCTTGTGGCCTAACTTTTGTAATAACGAGATCACGCTTGACCTCCGCTTAATAATTCTTCGGCATAAGGCGCAGCACTATAATGAAATGGCACAGGCCCATCGGACTGGCCTTGTAAAAACTGCTGTACCAGTGGCGAACTATGCGCGCGCATTTGCGCTGGCGTGCCTTCACCTATCACCCCTTGCTTGGCAATAATGACCACATGATCTGCAATACTCATGACTTCGCTGACATCATGCGTCACAATTAACGACGACAAGCCCAGCACTTCGTTCAAAGACTTAATCAAACGCACCAACACCCCCATGGAGATTGGATCTTGTCCGGCAAAAGGCTCGTCATACATAATCAGTTCTGGGTCGAGCGCTATTGCCCGTGCCAGTGCCGCACGACGTGCCATACCACCAGACAACTCCGCAGGCATTAAATCTCGAGCGCCGCGTAGGCCTACCGCTTGGAGCTTCATCAAAACGATTAAACGAATTAAGGATTCACTTAATTTAGTGTGTTCTCTCAGTGGGAAAGCCACATTGTCAAAAACCGACATGTCAGTAAATAAAGCGCCACTTTGGAACAGCATGCTCATTTTGGTACGCGTGTGGTACAACTGGGCACGAGACATAGCAGGAATGCTATCGCCTTCAAAAAGAATGTCGCCGCTATCTGGTTTAAGTTGACCACCGATCAGACGCAACATGGTGGTCTTACCAATGCCACTAGGGCCCATAATGGCGGTGATTTTCCCTTTTGGCACAGTAAAGGTCATATTTTCGTATATAATACGGTCACCGCGCGAAAAGGTCAGATCCTTAATTTCAACAATTGCTTGTGACAACTCGCGCTCCATATCTGATTCCTCGACTGGCGCCCATGATACGTTCTTTCAAATCCCATGGGAAAACAGAATTCGTAAAATTTTGTAATCTTGAATAATCGTTCAATTATAATCTACCTTAATCTCGAATTGCAAACCTGAGTTAGCCGTATGACAGGCAGATTACACGCTTTTGCTTATACTTTTATGCGCTAATTTGTTACTATTTAATGCATTACCCATTGGCTTTATTACCCTGAACTGACATGTTGACTTCACTTATTGTTCTCATTCTTGGTTTTGCCGCGCTCGTGTGGAGTGCTGACCGATTCGTATTTGGTGCTGCGGCACTGGCACGTAATTTTGGTGTCCCGACTTTGATCATTGGTCTTACCATTGTTGCAATGGGTTCATCAGCCCCAGAAATGATGGTCGCCGCACAAGCTGCCTTAGCAGATAAAACCGATACTGCGGTCGGTAACGTGGTTGGCTCTAATATAGCTAACGTATTGTTAGTATTGGGTGTAACGGCCTTGATTAGACCGTTAGCAGTAAGCTCTGGCATTCTTAAGCGGGAAATGCCGATTCTGATTTTAGTCTCATTGGCAGCTTGGTATATCGTCAGTGACAACCATTTTAGCTTCGCGGAAGGGGCTGCTTTAATGGTCGGCTTTGTACTGTTTTTGTTGGGTTTAATTTACATCACCAAAAACAATAAAGACCTTGATGATCCGCTCGTCAGCGAAACGTTGGAAGAAGTACCACAGGGCGTACCCACTTCTAAAGCGTTGCTATGGCTAGTGATTGGTATGGTGTTGTTACCTGTAAGTTCTGGGCTTTTGATTGATGCCGCCGTTGATATCGCAAAATATTTTGGCATGAGTGACCTCTTAATTGGCTTAACCATTATCGCGGTTGGGACGAGTCTGCCAGAGCTGGCAGCCTGCATTGCGGGTGCACTGAAAAAAGAGGATGACCTAGCGCTTGGCAATATTATAGGTTCAAATATCTTCAACATCCTCGCGGTACTGTCACTGGGTGGCCTGATTAATCCCGCAACTATTGATCCTGCGGTTGCGAGCCGTGATATTTACTTTATGCTTGCAGCAGCATTGGTATTAGTGGTGATGAGCTTGAATTTCCGTGGCGCGCGCCGCATTAATCGTCTAGAAGGCGGGCTGTTGGTCACTTCATTTGTCGGCTATATGTATTTCATCATCTAAAACAGGAAGGCAGATGTCTGAATTTAATTTTGTTGCCAGTGCAGGACGTGTGATTGATATCGAGCTACAAGCTATCAATGAAATCCGTCAGTATATCAATGGTCAGTTCACTGCCGCCTGTGAAGCCATGCTAAAGTGTTCAGGCAGAACCATTGTTATCGGTATGGGGAAATCGGGCCATATCGGCAATAAAATAGCAGCTACGCTGGCTTCGACAGGCACCCCGGCATTTTTTGTCCACCCGGGTGAAGCCAGCCATGGCGATTTGGGCATGATCACCAAAGAAGATGTGGTATTGCTTATCTCCAATTCTGGCGAAACCGCTGAAGTGGTCAATATTTTCCCAGTGATTAAACGCCTCGGTTGTTACACCATCGCCATTACTGGTAACCCCTCTTCCACTATGGCGAAACTGGCCAACTGTCATCTCCAAGTTACGGTGTCTCAAGAAGCTTGCCCTCTTGGCCTTGCACCTACTGCGAGCACCACCGCGACCTTAGTACTTGGCGACGCCTTAGCAGTGGCACTGCTGGAAGCGCGTGGCTTTACCGCTGATGATTTTGCACTTTCTCACCCTGGCGGCAGCTTAGGTAAACGTTTGCTGCTAACGTTAGATGATATTATGCATAAAGCAGAGCGCGTGCCTTGTATTAGCCAGCACAGCACTGTCACTGACGCATTATTTGAAATTTCCGCCAAAGGCCTTGGCATGACTGCCATTGTTGATGAATTTGGCCGTTTGCTAGGACTTTTTACTGACGGTGACTTACGTCGTGTGATTGAGCAGAAAGTCGATATTCACACCACGTCTATTGCTACTGTTATGACACAAAAGTGCACCACCGCCAAAGCCAATATGCTCGCGGCTGAAGCGCTCAATATCATGGAAAAGAAACGTATCAATGGTTTGATTGTGGTCGATGATAGTAATAAGCCGATTGGTGCATTAAACACTCAAGATTTACTGCGCGCGGGAGTATTGTAAGCAATGCAATTTGCAGATTTATACCAAGCCATTTCTAGCAACGTAGAGCAGCGCGCCAAAGCCATTAAATTACTTATTTGTGATATTGATGGCGTATTTTCCGATGGCCGTATCTACCTAGGCAACCAAGGTGAAGAGTTAAAAGCCTTTAATACTAAAGATGGTTTTGGCGTGAAAGCGCTTATCAATGCAGGAATTGAAGTCGCAGTGATCACTGGGCGACATTCACAAATTGTTCAGCAGCGCATGACTAGTTTAACGGTGAAGTATATTTTTCAAGGGCAGGAAGACAAGTTGCAAGCTTATGAGCAGTTAAAAACGCAACTTCAGCTTGAGGATGACGAAATTGCCTATATTGGCGATGATGCTCCGGATCTGCCCGTAATGATGCGCGTGGGTTTCGCCGTTGCTACATTCGATGCCCACCCGCTGGTGCTGCGTCATGCCCATTATCGTACCTTGTTGCCAGGCGGTTTTGGCGCAGTGCGAGAGTTAACAGATTTATTGCTGTTGGCCCAAGGTCACAGCTTAGGGTTTACAGGTAGCAGCTCATGACACATGCACGGGCGCTGTTACTGGTTTTCTTTATCGCTATCATGGCTTGGTTGTGGTATCCGTACCTCAACAGCAATATAGTGGCCAGCAAACCAGAAAACGAATTGTTAGTTACGCCTGACTACATCGCCATGGATTTGCAGCAATCTGCCTATAATAAAATTGGCAAATTGAGCCACTCAGTAAAAGCGCAAAAAGTAGAAATGTACCAAGGGCTGGGGTTTTCACACTTCCAGTATCCCATTTTTACAATTTATAACCAGCAGCAAAGTTGGCAACTTACCGCCAATGAAGCAACGTTATATGAAAATAATACTCTGATACTTGAAGGCAATGTTGTTGCCACCAATCAAGGAGAAGCCAGTATGGTTGAGAAAATCACTGCGGCTCATATCCGTGTGGACATCAACAACAAGACGTTGCTTTCGGAACAACCTGTGGTGATCAGCGGCCCTAACCTAACAATAACAGGTAAAGGCTTACATGCAGATTTAAACACAGATATTATTGAACTGAATAATCACACGCGAACTACATATTATGACCAATAAGTTGCTCATCAGCGGCGTCGCTCTACTGTTAAGTTATGCGGCCATTGCCAATACAACCACCACAGAGCCTGTATTTATCGCTTCGGGCAAGCAACAAGCTCAACTTAAATCCAACATAGGTATTTTTGAGGAGAATGTCGAGATTGTGCATGGTAGTCGTAAAATTAGTGCCGACCGGCTCGAAGTTCACCGTCGTGAAGAGCTAGGAGAAAATTCTGAGCTGTTGGTTGCCACCGGAAACCCCGCGCGTTTTCAAGAACAGCAAAGTGACGGCAGTGTGATCAGCGCTTCAGCGCAAGAAGTCCGCTACGACGTTGCCAATCGTACTCTTACTATCAGTGGTAATGCAGAAATCATGCAGGCTGGGCAAAAAATCAATGCCGATGTGATTGTTTACGACATGGCTAAGCAACTGATTAATGCTGAGCGCAGCAGCAATAGCAAAGGTCAGGTAAAGACTATTTTAGTGCCTGAGCAAAAAGATAAGAAGCAAAACAAGGAGCAAGGTAAACCGTGAGTGTGTTAACTGCAAATTGTTTAGCAAAAAGCTACAAGGGCCGCGAGGTTGTTAAAAACGTCGGATTAAGCATTGAAGCGGGCAGCATAGTCGGCTTACTTGGCCCAAATGGCGCGGGTAAAACCACTACCTTTTATATGATTGTAGGGCTTGTGCCAAGCGATAAAGGCTCAATCCATATTGATGAACAAGACATCACGCTGCTGCCAATGCATAGCCGCGCTCGCCTTGGGATTGGTTACCTACCGCAAGAATCTTCTATTTTTAGGAAGTTAACGGTTTACCAAAACCTGATGGCGATTTTAGAAACACGCAAATCGCTGAAACGCAATCAACGCGAACAGATCCTCGATGAACTATTAGATGAGTTTAATATTCAACATATTAGAGATAGTTTAGGGATGGCTTTATCGGGTGGTGAGCGTCGCCGAGTGGAAATTGCTCGCGCTTTAGCCGCAAATCCAAAATTTATTCTCTTAGATGAGCCTTTTGCTGGCGTTGATCCGATTTCAGTGTTAGATATAAAGAAAATAATCGAGCACTTAAAGAATCGCGGTATTGGAGTGCTGATCACAGATCATAACGTGCGCGAAACCCTTGATGTCTGTGAGA
Organism: Pseudoalteromonas fenneropenaei; assembly: GCF_042643375.1. Lineage (NCBI taxonomy): Bacteria > Pseudomonadati > Pseudomonadota > Gammaproteobacteria > Alteromonadales > Pseudoalteromonadaceae > Pseudoalteromonas > Pseudoalteromonas fenneropenaei. Next base: position 136,443 of record NZ_JBHRSD010000017.1, on the reverse strand, counting down.
AGGCATATATTGTTTCGCATGGTGAACTAATCGCCGCTGGCACTCCCGAACACGTACTCGCAGATCAAACTGTGCGCGACGTCTACCTAGGCGAACAATTCAGGCTATAGTTTTTGTAGTACAGTCGCCTATTTGAATTGAACACTTAGAAAAAGGATTGTTAGAGATACATGAGGCAATCATTACAGCTGCGCATGGGCCAGCAACTCACAATGACGCCACAGTTACAACAAGCTATCCGCTTGCTGCAGCTCAGTACGTTGGATCTCCAGCAAGAAATCCAAGAGGCGCTCGACAGCAATCCACTCTTAGAAGTGGATGAGCAAGATAGTGACGCAGAAACCGGTTCAGCTGACAACGACTTTGATTTTAGCGTCTCGAGTAGCAGTGGTGAAGAGCAAAACAATGAATTTGAAGGCAACGATTTCGAAGCAGGCAATGACTTTGAAGAATCGGTCAGCGATTATGAAATGGAAGCTGGTGATGCACTCAATAAGGATACTGTCAGCGACGAATTAGCGATGGATGTCACTTGGGACGAATATATGAGCGCAGCGCCCAGCAGTGGCTCTGGTGCTATGAGTGACGAAGACACCGTCTACCAAGGTGAAACCACCGAAACCTTACACGAATACTTGATGTGGCAATTGGAGCTCACGCCGTTTAGCCCCACCGATCGCGCCATTGCCGTGGCAATTGTCGAAGCCGTTGATGAGTCAGGTATGCTGACGGTTAGCACTGAAGACATTATGCACAGCCTTAATGAGGGTAGTGAAGAAGCTGAACCGATTGAGCTGGACGAGGTAGAAGCCGTCCTTAAACGTGTACAACTTTTTGATCCGATTGGAATTGCCGCACGCAGCTTGCAGGAATGCTTGTGCATTCAACTCAATCAATATGACCCAACTACACCTTGGCTGAGCGAAACCAAACAGATCCTCAACGAACATATTGAGCTTTTAGCCAGTCGCGACTATCGCACTTTGATGAAAAAGACTAAGCTAAAGGAAGATGAGCTAAAAGAAGTCATGACGCTCATTCACAGTTTAAGCCCAAAACCAGCTGCAACCGTGATCCACGAAGAACCAGAATACGTGATCCCAGATGTGTCGGTCAAAAAAGTCAAAGGTCGTTGGGTAGTTGAACTGAATCCAGATTGTATGCCGAAAATTCGTGTTAACGATCAATATGCCGCGATGAGCCGCTCGGTGCGCTCATCAAGCGATAGTCAGTTTATTCGCTCCCATTTACAGGAAGCGAAGTGGTTTATAAAAAGTTTGGAAAGCCGCAACGAAACCTTGCTAAAAGTGGCTAACTGTATTGTGAAGCAACAGCAGGCATTTTTTGAACATGGCCCAGAGGCAATGCGTCCTATGGTGCTAAATGATGTGGCTGAAATGGTGGAAATGCATGAATCTACCATTTCTCGGGTTACCACCCAGAAGTATATGCACACCCCGCGTGGCATTTTTGAGCTGAAATATTTCTTCTCAAGCCATGTAAGTACTGAAAACGGAGGTGAGTGCTCGTCAACAGCAATTCGGGCGCTCATTAAAAAGCTAATCGCCGCGGAAAAACCTACTAAGCCATTGAGCGACAGTAAAATCGCGGATATATTAGCGGAACAAGGAATTCAAGTGGCGAGACGCACTATTGCAAAATATCGTGAGTCTCTGGCTATACCACCGTCAAATCAGCGCAAGAGCCTGATCTGAGACGTAAAACAAAGAAGGAAGAATGCTTATGCAACTAAATCTAACTGGTCGTCACGTTGAAATTACCGATTCACTCAGGGATTATGTCACCAACAAGTTTGCGAAGCTGGAGCGACATTTCGATCATATCAACAATGTACATGTTATCCTTGATGTAGAAAAATTGATCCATAAAGCGGAAGCAAGCCTTCATGTGAATGGCGGAGAGTTATTTGCTTCGACAGAGCATCAAGACATGTATGCGGCCATCGATTTGTTATTAGATAAGTTAGATAGGCAAGTCATAAAACATAAAGAAAAGATGATCCGACACTAAAATGAAACTAAGTGCATTAATTTCAAAGGACTGCAGCAAAGCTGCAGTCCTTTTTAGTAGCAAAAAACGCATTCTCGAATACATCAGTGAACTGGCCCACCAACAGCTTCCCGACCTTGATCAACATGATATCCTCGACGCTTTATTAGCCCGTGAAAAACTCGGTAGTACTGGCATTGGTAAAGGCGTTGCACTGCCACATGGTCGTATGGCCGCAGTCGATAAAGTGCTAGTGATGGTCTTGGTTAATCAAGAAGCCATTGATTACGATGCCATCGACAATCGCCCCGTCGATATTTTCGTGGCACTCATCGTACCTGAGGGCGATAATCAAACTCATTTGCAGACCTTAGCCGCAATCGCTGATAAACTGAGGGACAAAGAATTTTGTCGTATGTTGCGTCAGGCGCAAAGTGACGAACAACTCTTTGAAATATTGTCGAGCTAAGTAAGGTAAAGAGATGGAACTAATTATTGTCAGCGGTCGCTCAGGTTCGGGTAAATCCGTCGCACTTCGGGTTTTAGAAGACTTGGGCTTTTATTGTGTCGACAATATTCCCGTCAATTTATTGCCGTCTTTGGTCCGTATTGCGGCTGACAGCTATGACAAAATTGCGGTCAGTATCGACGTCCGTAATTTGCCCAAAGAGCAGCAAGAATTCAATGACATCATTGAATATTTGCCCGCGTTTGCCAAGCCCACTTTGTTCTATCTCGACAGTGACGACCAAACCTTAATCAAACGTTATTCAGAAACGAGACGTTTACACCCGCTGTCTATCAATAATATGCCGCTGGATTTGGCGATCGCCGAAGAAAAAATCCTGCTAGATGTACTTATCACTCGCGCCGATGTGATTTTAGATACCACAGGGATGAGCGTACATCAGCTGGCAGAAACCATACGTGAAAAAATCCTTGGCAAAAAAGACAAGTCACTTATAGTGACCTTTATGTCATTTGGTTTTAAACATGGTTTGCCCAAAGAAGCTGACTATGTGTTTGACGCACGTTTTTTACCTAACCCGCATTGGGAACCTGAACTAAAACCGCTTACTGGGCTTGATCAACCCGTTAAGGATTATCTTGCCAGCCATAGCATAGTGCAGAAGTTTACTTGGCAGATCCAAACCTTTGTGCAAACTTGGTTACCGCATTTAGAGCGTAATAATCGAAGCTACTTAACCATAGCGATTGGTTGTACGGGTGGGCAGCACCGTTCTGTTTACTTAGCTCAAACTATCGGTGAGAGTTTCCAGCGTACCCATAGTAATGTGAAAATCCGTCATCGGGAACAACCTGTCCATGCAAGTTGAAAACACTTTTCTAATCAAAAATAAGCTCGGTTTACACGCCCGTGCCGCTACTGTGCTGGCGCAATTAGCGATGCAGTTTGATGCGCAAATAACCCTCTTTCAAGACGATAAAATGGCCGAAGGGGATAGCGTACTGGCGCTGATGTTACTTGAAAGCAGCCAAGGTAAGGAAGTGCGCGTAGTGTGCGAAGGCCCAGATGCAAAACCCGCTTTGGCAGCGATTGGCGAATTAATCGCCGACCGATTCCACGAAGCTGAATAAGTCGCTGATTTACGCCTTAAATCTGGCTTGGTAAGCGCAGGTTAATTGGTTACACTTATACTATACGCGCCAATCATCACCCATTTTGCGGAATGCCTATGCCAGAGACCTTCGAACAAGACTATACACTGCAGCAACTAAAACAGGTCACTAAAGCGCTCAACAGTGGACAGTTTGTTCAGGTCCGTCGCATGCTCGCCGAAACCGCGCCATGCGATACTGCCCTCCTCTTAGAATCGTCACCACATAAGATCCGGACATTATTGTGGCAATTGGTCGATCCTGATATTCAAGGTGACATCCTCGAAGAGCTTTCAGAAGACGTACGTTTGGGCATTATTGCGCAAATGGAACCCGAGCTTATCGCCGCCGCCACCGAAGACATGGATGATGACGACCTTGGTGAAGTACTTCGTAGCCTGCCCGAGCCTGTCTATCAAGACGTTTTGAGCGCTATGGACACCACAGATAGGCAAAGGGCAACGCAAGCGCTCTCGTATCAGGAGCGTACCGCTGGTGCGTTGATGAACAGCGATACCGTGACCATACGCCCAGATGTGTCATTAGATGTGGTGCTCCGTTATCTGCGCCTAAAAGGCGAATTACCCGATGGTACGGACGACCTCTATGTGGTTGACAAAGACAACTGCTTTTTAGGTTCATTGCCACTGAGTACGCTACTGACCAACTCGCCTGATAAAATCGTGCGCGACCTCATGGATCTCGAAAAAGAAGCTATCCCGATTTCCATGGATGAAAGTGACGTGGCACAGTTGTTCGAACGTCATAACTGGATCTCTGCCCCTGTTGTCGATGACAACAAGCATCTTCTGGGACGGATCACCATCGACGATATCGTTGACGTTATCCGCGAAGACGCCGAACACAGTTTGATGAGTATGGCGGGTCTTGATGATGAAGAAGATACCTTTGCACCAGTAATGAAGTCCAGCCAACGCCGCTCTATATGGCTTGGGATCAATTTATTGACTGCGCTATTGGCTGCATTTGTCGCCAGCTTCTTTGAAGGCACGCTCGACCTTTTACCTATCTTGGCGGTGCTTAACGGCATCGTCCCTAGCATGGGTGGCGTTGCGGGTAGCCAAACACTAACGCTCGTGATCCGCGGTATTGCGCTTGGTCATATTAATAGCGCTAACCAAAGATTTATTCTCGGAAAAGAACTGGCTATCGGTGCCCTCAACGGTTTACTTTGGTCAGTATTAATTGCGGGTGTCATCGCCATTTGGCAGTGGGATTTCAAACTTGGTGCAGTTATCGCTTTTGCGATGTTTATGAACTTATTAGCAGCAGGTATTGCAGGCGCCAGTGTGCCGCTTATTCTTAAACGCCTGAAAATCGACCCAGCTTTGGCTGGCAGTGTGGTGTTGACGACAGTTACAGATATTGTCGGGATCTTTGCGTTCCTTGGTACTGCAACCTGGTTTTTAGTATAAAACTAGAAGACTGTGCCAAACTACTAGGAGTTGCAGGCACGCGCCAGAAGAGTAAATCCCCATAAGCATAGATAAGGTAGAGTATGGCAGGCTCGAACATAATCATGAACCTGCCTAACGGATTAGTGACCCGCCACTTGCATTTGTGCCACCAGTACTGAACCGGTTTGAATGCTGCCACGGGTTTCAATATCGCCACCTATCGCGACAATATTGTTAAACATCTCTTTTAAATTACCTGCAATGGTCACTTCGCTCACTGGGTATTGGATTTCGCCGTTTTCCACCCAAAAACCCGCCGCTCCGCGAGAATAATCGCCAGTTACGGGATTCACGCCTTGCCCCATCAGCTCAGTCACTAATAGACCTGTGCCCATTTGTGTTAATAACGCGGCTAAATTGGGCTCGGTGGCTTGCACCAACCAGTTGTGAATGCCACCCGCGTGACCCGTTGCCTGCATACCTAGGCGTCGCGCAGCATAGCTAGCAAGTAAATAGGTTTGTAGTTCACCGCCAAGCACAATATCACGGTCTTGGGTTTTCACCCCTTCGCTATCAAAGGGGCTAGAAGCCAATCCTGCAAGGAGGTGTGGGCGTTCTAATATCGTCACACACGGATTAAATACCTGAGTGCCTAAACTATCTAACAGGAAGCTCGATTTACGATACAGTGCACCACCACCGACGGCACTCACTAAATGGCCAAATAAACTGCTCGCCACTTCTGCACGAAATAGCACAGGCACTTTTTGCGTGCCGATGCGGCGACTATTTAATTTTGCTAAGGTTTCTTGCGCAGCTTCAATACCCACTGCTTCGGCCGCTTTTAACGCGTTGAACTGGCGAGAAATGGTATATGCCGAATCGCGCTGCATTTGCTCGCCGTCTTTGCCTATCACTGAAGTGCTTAAAGTGTGGCGTGTACGCGGGAAGCCGGCGATAAAGCCATAGCTATTACCGTAAACCCGTAATCCTTGATGGCTCGCAAAGCTCGCGCCGTCTGAGTTGACGATACGGGGGTCAAAGTTGAGTGCAGCTTGCTCCGCGGCTTGGCACAACTCAATGGCCTGCTCGGGGCTAATTGCATGGGGGTGGTATAAATCCAGCTCAGGGTAATCAAACGCCATTAACGTTTCTTCAGCTAGACCATTACATGGGTCATCCGAGGTAAATTTAGCAATTTCAATCGCCTTTTCAACCACAGAACGCAATGCCTGTGGGCTTAAATCCGCGGTTGAAGCACTGCCTTTGTGGTTGCCAACATAAAGGGAAATCCCTAAACCACCGTCTTGGTTAAACTCTATGGTATCTACTTCGCCTAAGCGAGTGCTTACCGATAATCCAGAAGTACTCGACATAGCCGCTTCAGCGGCTGTTGCACCTAAGCTTTTGGCATGTGCCAAAACTTCTGCAACTGCTTGTTTAACTTCTTCTATTCGATGAAAAATGGGATCGCTCGTCGCACCATTCATGGTCATACTCTTTTCGCTGTTGGTTATCTTAATGCTATCACAAATATACAAATTTGCCCTTAGTTGCAACGCTTAGGCAAACCACATCGGCATAGGTTTCAACACCAATAAGCCGCGCTATTACGCTTGATAACGCCCTCGCGTTTTGAAAACCACACGAATCTCCACTGATTGAATTACTTTGCTTGCTGCGCTTAGCGCACTCTCTGGTATAATAACTTAAAAGTTAGATTAGGAATGGCCACCATGGCAAATAACCAACCACCCCATGACGATGAAGAGATCATCTACGTCTCCAAAAGCGAGCTAAAACGTGACGCTCAAGAGCTCCATCAATTGGGGCTTGATCTTGTGGCATTAGGTAAAAAGCAGCGCGAGCGTTTGCCGTTATCGCCAGTGTTACAAGAAGCCATGGCGATGGCAGATAAACTGCAAGGCAAACACGAAGCATATCGCCGTCATTTAAATTATATTTCTAAGACTTTACGGACCACGGAAAACGTGGCTGAGATCCAAGCTGCGCTTGACGTATTGATGAACAAAAATAACCAAGCGGATGTGTTAATCAATAAAATTGAACAGATCCGCACCGCACTGTTGAAAAATGGCGATGACAAAGCCAACGAGTTGCTTGAGCAATATCCAGCACTTGAGCGCCAAAAATTGCGTCAGTTGATCCGCGCTGCGAGCAAAGAAGTACAGGCTGAAAAGCCCGCAAAAAGCTACAAAGAACTGTTCCAATATTTGAAAGAAGCGATTCTACCTTAAGCCCTGTGGTTGGACGCTAAATACGAAAAAGCCCGTCACGACGGGCTTTTTCGATGTTTATCAGGCAGTACCGCCGACGGTGATTTCGTCTATCTTGAGGCTTGGCTGACCAACTCCAACCGGGACGCTTTGACCATCTTTACCACACACCCCAACACCTTTATCAAGCGCCAGATCGTTACCCACCATAGAGATCTTTTGCATGACCTCTGGGCCATTGCCGATTAAAGTTGCACCTTTAATTGGGCGAGTGATTTTGCCATCTTCAATGAGGTAAGCTTCAGAAGCAGAAAACACAAATTTACCTGAGGTGATGTCGACTTGCCCGCCACCAAAGTTGCTGGCAAAAATCCCTTTTTTGACACTGCTGATAAGTTCGGCTTGGCTATGTTGACCTGGTAACATATAGGTATTAGTCATACGTGGCATAGGTAAATGGGCGTAAGACTCGCGCCGCGCATTACCCGTTGGCGCAACCCCCATCAACCGAGCGTTGAGTTTATCCTGCATATAGCCTTTGAGAATACCTTTTTCAATCAACACGTTGTACGCAGCAGGTGTACCTTCATCATCCACGTTCAGCGAACCACGGCGATCTGGCAAAGTACCATCATCAACCACAGTGCAAAGGCTGGACGCGACTTGCTCACCTATCCTGCCACTAAACGCAGAAGCGCCTTTACGGTTAAAGTCGCCCTCTAGGCCATGACCAACCGCTTCATGGAGCAACACGCCTGGCCAGCCTGAACCGAGTACCACAGGCATCGCACCTGCTGGGGCATCAACAGCATCAAGATTCACCTGCGCTTGGCGCACGGCTTCTTTTGCATACTGTAACCAGCGCGGTTCGCCATTATCCAATTCGCGGAAGTAGTGATAATCCAAACGCGCGCCACCCCCTGCGCTACCACGCTCACGGCGACCATCGCGCTTCAGCAGCACAGAGCAATTTAACCGCACCAGCGGGCGAATATCAGTGGCAAAGGTGCCATCACTGGCAGCAATTAGCACTTCTTCATATACCGCAGACAAAGAGCTCACCACTTGCTCAGCATCGGGGGCTAATTCACGAATGGCGTTTTCTACCTCGCGCAGCAAAGTGACCTTTTCTGCGTCACTCATCGAGGTAAGCGGCTGACGCGGTGCGAACTGTTGCACCGCGGTTACGTCGCTAAATACTTCAATGCGCTTTTCTTCGCCTGCTTGGGCGATACTGCGCGCCGCTTCTGCCGCTTTCGTGAGTGCTTCGATATTGATAGCATCTGAATAAGAAAACCCGGTTTTCTCACCGCTTACAGCGCGCACGCCAACACCGCGTTCGATATTGTAAGTCCCCTCTTTAACCGAGCCATCTTCCAATACCCAAGTCTCGTGGTAACTAGATTGAAAGTATAAGTCGGCATAATCGACTTTATGGCCGTGAATATAGGCCAAGGTCGCGGCTAATTGCTCTCGACATAACTGGCTGTCACTTAATAAATGCTGTTCTACTTGATTCATATTAACTGCTCTGCAAATCGGCTATGCTCAGGTAAAGGCATTGCCTGCCTTACCCGCTGTAATTCTGTAAAGTCTAGTTCAACGGCCAGCGTTGTGACATCTTTTGGTACTTCAGCCAAGATTGTCCCCCAAGGCGAAATCACCATACTGTGGCCATAGGTTTCGCGGCCATTTTGATGTACCCCCACTTGCGCTGCCGCTATCACAAAGCATTGGGTTTCAATTGCTCGGGAACGCAGTAGCACTTCCCAATGGGCGGCGCCAGTTACTGTGGTGAATGCACTGGGGACTAAAATCAACTCAGCACCTGCCTTGCGTAACTGCTGGAACAAACTTGGGAAACGCATATCGTAGCAAATCGCCATGCCGATGCGGCCAAATGGCGTATCCACCACTTCAAGATGTTGTCCAGGTGCTGTACCTTGCGACTCACGATAACGCTTAGTACCATCACTGACATCGGCATCAAACAAATGAAGCTTGTGATATTCAGCCACAGCCTTGCCTTCACGATTAAATAAAATCGAGGCTGCATAGTAACGCCCATCCGCAGCGGGCACCGGCATACTACCAACGGCTAACCATACGCCGTAAGTTTGGCACAATTCGGCGTACCTTGCGCGCCAGTGTAAATGGTTTTCGGCCAACTGCTGATTCTCTACAATTGAGCGGTTAAATGCCAAACAAGCTTCTGGCAAGCACACTAACTTTTCACCACCAGCAGGAAGTTTTGCCAATTGTTCAGCAACAAACTCCACATTCTCTAACGCATTGCAGCTGGTGGTCATTTGGATCAGGTAAATCGTTGCGCTCATGTTGCGGGTCCTTGATTATCTGGTGCCTGTGGGACATCCGCGGCTAGCGGCTCTGCGGAAGGCTGATTTTGCGCGGCTTGCGGTAGCTCAACTTCACGACTCTTACGGTCAATTTCCTGCACTTGGGGGTTATCCATAGTGCCTGTGACTTTAAATTTAATCTCTGAGATCACTCGTGCGGAATGGATCACTTTGTCCAGTGCCAGTGCCGCAAGTCCAGACACGGGGTTGACCATCCATGCCACTATCACAGGTAAGCTAGAGGTCACTTGCGGTGCAACCGCAAGGTCGTAATTGATCTCTTTGCTGACTAAATTAGCATGTCCACTGATAGTGAGGTCGGCAGGCACACCATCAAGCTTGGCATCTTTTGTATAAGCTATCCCCGCTTGCAATTGCATATTGCCTTGCATTTGGTTGAAGAAAAACCCCTTGGAGAATACGTCACGAAAATCCAGTTTCAACTTACGCACCAAAGAATCCATACTCAGCAAAGAAAACACCCTAGCCCCGCCATCGCTAATTTCACTCAAATGCCCTTCACCCAAACGCCAGTTAATTTCCCCACCAAGTGTTGGCAACGCGAAGCTATACGGCGCATCTTGCCAATTAAGCGTGAAGTCCACTTCAGCACTGGCATCTTTAATACTGGTGGTGATGTCAAATTCATCAAGTAACATGCCGACGTTTTTGCTATTCAGCTTACCAGTAAATTCACTGCGACCATCGACCCAGCGACCATTGGCGCTCAGCACATGCTCACCTTTATCAACTCGCAGTTCCGTAACTTGTAATTGCTGGCCATCACCAAATAGTGACAAGTTCACTTTATCCAGTTGGTATTGCGCTAATTTACAATCAAGACAAGTCGCTTCAATCGCCGGCAAGCGTGTTAACCATTGTGGTTGCGGTGCAGGTTTAGAATTAGGTGTTGCAACCTCAGGTTGTAAGCGTAGGTAGTCGGCATTAATCAGGATTGGGCGTGACGAGCCGTGCCGTGGGATAGCCACCGTCGCACGTAACTCCTTACCGATAATTTTTGCGCTAAAGCCATCCGTGCTGGGCGTTAGACTAAATTCCACGTCATTAAACGGCAAAGGTCCAGCTTGCACACGCGCAAATTGACCACTCACTAAACTAAGTGGCGGCAGCACACCACTAGGTGAAACGCCACTGGTCACTGTCAGTAGGTTATCTAAAAATGGCAGCCAAGGTTCAAGCTCAAATTGTGGTTGCTCAATTGCGACCACGAATCCTTGATTCGTCAGACCCAAGTCCTTTTCACCCACGACAAGCTGCGCATTGGCAAAAACGCCATTGTGGTTGTCCAAAATACCATTGAAAAACAGTTTTTTATCAATGTTGGCCGTAATGAGATTGGAAATGTCATCACCTTGTACCTCAATATTGAGTGGTAACTTGGTTTGACTGGTTTTGCCATAAGGTGCCGGTAAACTACTACTCAATCCGGTAAGATCTGAACTTGCCGTGGCGCGATAGTTAAACCCTTGCGCAGTAAAGTTAAGCTCAATGGCCGTATTCACTGCGGTATTACCAACGATAAATGAGCGTGTTAAGCCTTGGCTTGCATCGGCAAGCCGCTCTGCATCGCCTTGTAAATTGGCACTTAGCAATAACTGATAATTTTTCTGCGCATCACTTTGTCCTGTTAGCTTTAACTCTAATGGCTGCCCAAGCCAATTGGCATACAACGCATTTAAAGTGATTTGCTCATCGGCAAATTCAAGTTGTCCGTTGACTTGTTTTAAAACCAGACCCGGTTTAGTGACATGTACCACATTATTGACAAAATCCACTACGCCTGTGGCTTTTACGTGACCATTGCCTAAATCTACAGCAAGCCGCACATCGCCATTCACCGGCCCCGTTGCCTGGACAACATTAAGCACTTCGGCTAGCGGCTTTTTAAGCGGTGTTTCGGTAAAAAAAGCCTGTAAACTCGCCGCTTCGGTTTGATGTTTGATATCGACAAACAGGGTTTTGGCGTCCATTAAGTCGGCAATACTGACTGTGACAGGCGTCGCTATTTGTTGATTGATAAGCTTGCCACTATGGGCATAAATATCCATACGCTGGTCGACAAAAGCAAGCTCTACCGAGGCTTGTTCAACCGCCGGCCAACCTGGGGCAAAGGCAAATTTGACTTCCTCAAGCTGCGAGCGCACTTCGAACTGGCCACTTTCGGTCGTAAATGGGAAATGTGCAAAAGGGCCATTGAACAACACTTGTGATTTACGATGTTGCCCTGCTTGGATTGCCCCCTTTAAATACGCAATCAAATCAGCATCCATCACTGTCAGCGGAAAGTAATGTTCAGCAATGTTGGCATTGCCGCCATTAACTTCGGCATACAACGCCATACTAGGAGTATCGCTGAGCGCTAAACCAAGCTCTGCGGCTACAGTTAAATCTGGGTTGGCAAACCAAATATCGTGGCTACTGACTTGCCAGCCTTGCTCTGTGGTATAAATATCGGCACTGACATGAAGTTGGTCAAAAGCGAGTGCTCGACTAAAGAGTTCGCCAGTCAACAAATAATCGGCTTCGCCGTCTAACGTGACTCGCATCGCATCTGGGCGCGCCGAAACCTCTAAGCGCAAATTTTGTGCGCCGGGGATCCCACCCTGCGGTTGCCAGCCAAACTCACCGACACCAGCATAGACGCGCCAATCGGCACTGCTGTGCCATTCAAATCGCGCCACATTCACTTGCCCCGTTGGCTGCAGCGCTAAGACTTGCTTAAGCTCAGGCTGCGCAGCTAAGTCTGCAAGGCGTGTAAGCAGCGGAATACTCAGCTCCTCCAACCATAGCGCATGGTTTTCAGGGCCGAGTTTGGCCTGCCATTTCAGCTCAGGTAAGGCTCTCCCACCGTCACTAAATTGCCAAGGGGTAGACTGGATATCCCAATGTTGGTTGGTAAGTTGTGCACTGAACATGCCGCTATCTAGGCTCAATTGCTGCGGCCGCTGCTGTTGCTGCCAGTGAATAAAACTCGGTTGCCATTGCCACTGTGCACTATTGATTTTGCCGCCAGTGACGCTTAGCCATAAATTAGCATTAAGGTCGGTATTTAACGCTTTCTTCTCTTTATCCAGCCAAGGAGCCAACCAAGTGGCGACATCCACCCCTTGGGCGGCGATAAAAATATCACCGGCAACATCCTTAAGATAACGCCCAGTTAAAGCTAAGTTGGCGCTGATCTCACCTTCACTGATGCCTGGTAAAGCGATTTTGCCAAAACCACGGTGCTGCTGCGGCTGGTTTTGCCAGCGCAAACTGTCAATCAACAATACCCGTTGTTTACCGTCACGAAGTCGCACCTGTAAGCGACTATCTTTAACTTCAAAGCGGCCGGTTTCACCTAAAAATAAGCTTTCTAACAGGCTTTGCTGCTCAAAATCGCCACTACTCCCCGCATCTAAACGCTCTACATCAACTTGTGCAGCAAGCCCTTCAATGACAAAGTAACTGGAGCGTAGTTGGCCGTTTTTGATTGATTCCAATAGATTCAGCTGCAGGCTGGTATTGGCTATGGTGAGTGCGATGGGTGAAGTGGCGTTATCAGCAAAGGAGAGGTCCTCAAGCACTAATGCAGGACCATTGCCCTGCCAACTGGCAGAAATAGAACCAATTGCGATATCAACATCAAACTGTTGATATAAAATGCTTTCTATATTTTGTTTGTAGTCATTCGCGTACGGTAATGTATATTTGAGCGCCGAGATCAAAACCGCCAATAGCACCAGCGTGACAGCAAAACACTGCCACACTTTGCGAAGCATATAAAATCCGACGGTCTTTAATCGCATACCACATCCAAGCTTTACATCATGACGACGTCAAACTGCTCTTGACTATACAAACTCTCAGTTTGCACCACTACTTGCTTCGCGATAAATAACTCCAATTCGGCCAAATTGTGATATTCATCGTTGAGCAACGCTTCACTCACCGCAGGTGATGCATAAACCATAAATTTATCCGCAGCATAAGCACGGTTAACGCGCACGATTTCTCTTAGGATCTCATAACACACGGTTTTCACGGTTTTTAATGAGCCGCGGCCAGAACACACTGGGCAAGTATCACACAAAATATGCTCTAAGCTCTCGCGCGTACGTTTGCGGGTCATTTCCACTAAACCTAACGCCGACAAACCCGTAATATTGGCTTTAGCCCTATCTTTAGACAAGGCAACTTCCAAAGAGTGCAATACGCGACGCTTATGTTCATCAGAAATCATGTCGATAAAATCGATAATGATGATACCACCGAGGTTTCTTAGCCTTAGTTGTCTTGCTATCGCCGATGTAGCTTCGATATTGGTATTGAAAATGGTTTCTTCGAGATTGCGATGACCAACAAATGCTCCGGTATTCACATCCACTGTGGTCATGGCCTCGGTTTGGTCGATGATAAGATAACCACCGGACTTTAATTCCACTTTGCGGTGTAAGGCTTTTTGAATTTCGTTTTCGACGTCAAACAAGTCAAAAATTGGCCGCTCGCCCGGATAGTATTCCAACGCATTACTAAGCTGTGGCACAAACTCTTCGGTAAATTGCTTTAACTCTTGATAACTGAGTTTAGAGTCAACGCGGATGCGTTCCATGTCTTCACCGACATAATCCCGCAAGGTACGAAACGCGAGGGTTAAATCTTTATGCAGAATAGTGGCTTTGCTGGTTTTGCGGCGTTTGGTGATGATTTTCTGCCAAACCTTCTTTAAGAATTCAGCATCGTGTTGCAATTCCGATTCACTCGCGCCTTCTGCGGCAGTGCGGACAATAAAACCACCTTGCTCGTCATTATACGCTTGTACTATCACTTTCAGGCGCTGACGCTCTTGCTCAGTTTCAATCCGCTGACTGACCCCGACATGCGTGGCATCTGGCATAAACACCAAATAACGCGATGGAATAGTGATATCTGTGGTTAATCGCGCACCTTTAGTGCCAAGCGGATCTTTTACCACTTGCACCATAATAAACTGGCCTTGTTTTACCAATTCACGGATATCTTGAACCTTTTTGACTGGTTGCTCTTCTACACCTTCTTCAAAAGAGGCGCTGTTGACGATATCTGACGCATGTAAAAACGCAGCTTTTTCTAATCCTATATCGACAAACGCAGCTTGCATTCCTGGTAACACTCGGCTGACTTTACCTAAGTAAATATTCCCAACAATACCTAGATTGCCCTGACGCTCTACTTGAATTTCTTGTAGCACGCCATTTTCTATCAAAGCTACCCGACATTCGCTGGGCGTTACGTTAATTAATAGTTCGCTACTCATCTCACGCTCGCTGGCAAAGGCTTAATAATTCATCTGTTTCATTTAAAGGTAAGCCCATCACTGCAAAATAGCTACCTTTGAGCTCAGTGACAAAACGTCCTGCAAGCCCTTGAATACCATAGCCGCCGGCTTTGTCTTGTGGTTCACCTGATTGCCAATAAGCAGCAATTTCCGCCTCGCTTAGGGTTTTAAAAGTCACCTCTGTGCTGACCACCCGACTGACCGTAGTGCTTGGTGTAGCAAATGCAATGGCGGTTAAGACTTGATGACTGCGGCCAGATAAACGCGTCATCATATTCTTAAAATCAGCGTAGTCTTTTGGCTTACCAAGTGCTTGGCCATCAATGACCACTACGGTATCACTACCCAGCACAGGATAGTCGCAATAACCCATAGCCACGCCAGTCTGGGCTTTTAAACGGGCTAAACGCTCGACGTAAACAGTTGGCGACTCATCAGGAAACTGGCTTTCGTCGGCATCCACACTGAATTGTTGAAACTCATAACCTAATTGCTGCAACAGCTCACGGCGGCGCGGCGATGCAGAAGCGAGATAAACTTGCACTGTCATTAACGGATCCTAAAATGACGACGATATTTACGCAGCAGTAAGAAAATCCATGGCCAGCACACCATACCAGCCCCAGCAGGCCAGAGGTATTGCGGATTAAAATAGATATCAATCAAGAAGTGATTGAGCCAGAACTGCAGCAAATGATAAAGAGTCAGGAACAAGCCGATTAAAAACGCTTGTTGCCAGAGGGAAAAATTGCGAATTTTCTGATAGTTACTGGCAGTGATATAAATACAAACAGAGTACGTCAAGGAATTCACGCCAAGGGTTGAGCCCATCGCTAAATCCATGATAAGCCCAGTACACCACGCCCAACCCAAATTCACTCGGTGCGGCACAGCTAAGGACCAATACATCAGCACCAACAGTACCCAATCTGGTCGAAACGGCTCAACGGATAAAGGAAGAGGCATCAATGCCATTACCAGCGCGCAAAAGACAGAAAAGCCGATTAGCAAATGGCTAGAACGATTCATTGCGGTTCCTCACTGTTTTGTTTCCACAGCATCACCAGCAAACGAATACGGTCTAATTGAGCAACCGGTTCGGCATACACCTGAGCAAATGGTCGTCCTTCATCGCGATTTATTTCCGTGACCACAGCCACCGGATAGCCTTCCGGAAAAGTCCCCCCAAGCCCAGATGTCACCAATACATCACCAATGCGAATATCTAAACTATGCGGTACATGAGAGAGCCGCAACTTGTCTATTTTGCCGATACCTTCAACCACAGTACGAACATCATTACGCAAAATCCGCACTGGGGTAGCATGGGTGGTGTCAGTCATTAAGATCACCCGAGAGGTAGTTGTCCCAACTTGGAGAATTTGTCCAACAACCCCCATTTCATCAATAACAGGCTGACCTTCATAAGCGCCGTCATTAGTGCCGCGGTTAATCACCACTTGATGGCTATATGGATTGGAATGCACAGAAAGCACTTGCGCTATCAAGCGACGATTTGCCTGCCGCGCGGATGAACCTAATAAGGCGCGCAATTCAGCATTTTCTTTTTGTAAGAATGCGAGTTGTTGGAGCTGTTCACTGAGTTGCAACTGCTTAAAGCGTAACGCCTCGTTTTCTTCACGAAGTTGCTCTTTAGTTTGTAAGCCTTGCACCGTAAAAGTCAGCATCTCGTATGGCACATTGGCGAGATACAACACTGGACTAATCAAGGTATTCAACCCTGTGCGCACCAGCGAGCCACCAACGGTGTATTTATCACCGACGATCAAGGCAATACTAAGCACAACTGCGACAGTCAGTCGCAGTTGTAAAGATATGGTGCGGCCAAAGAGTAAATTCATCAGTCGTAACTAAAAACATCACCACCGTGCATATCAATCATTTCTAGTGCCTTACCACCGCCACGAGCAACACAAGTCAGCGGATCATCCGCTATTACCACTGGAATGCCCGTTTCTTCCATCAGCAAACGGTCGATGTCTTTAAGCAGAGCACCACCACCAGTGAGGACCATACCGTGGGCTGAAATATCAGACGCCAACTCTGGAGGCGATTGCTCAAGTGCAACGCGCACCGCGCTTACAATGCCCATCAATGGCTCTTGTAATGCTTCTAAAATTTCATGGGAGTTAAGGATAAACGAGCGAGGCACACCTTCAGCCAAGTTACGACCACGTACTTCGATTTCAACAGGCGTTTCACTCTTCCACGCTGAACCAATTTCATGCTTGATATGCTCAGCCGTAGCTTCACCAATTAAGCTACCAAAGTTGCGACGTACATAGTTAATAATCGCTTCATCAAACTTATCGCCACCAATTCGTACCGAAGATGAATACACAATACCGTTCAACGAGATAATCGCAACTTCTGTCGTACCACCACCAATATCAACGACCATTGAACCGGTTGCTTCTGATACTGGTAAGCCAGCGCCAATTGCCGCCGCCATTGGCTCTTCAATCAGATATACCTCACGCGCACCCGCCCCCATGGCTGACTCGCGAATCGCACGCTTTTCAACTTGAGTGGCACCACATGGCACACAGATAAGCACACGTGGACTAGGACGCATAAAGTTATTGTTATGTACTTGTTTGATAAAATGCTGAAGCATTTTTTCAGTCACGTAAAAGTCGGCAATAACACCATCTTTCATCGGCCGAATCGCTTTGATATTACCCGGTGTACGACCTAACATTTGCTTCGCCGCAGTACCCACAGAAGCAACCGTTTTCGGACCCCCTGCACGTTCTTGACGAATCGCAACAACCGAAGGCTCGTTAAGCACGATACCTTCTTCTTTAACATAGATCAGGGTATTTGCCGTACCTAAATCGATAGACAAATCATTTGAAAATAAACCACGTAATTTTTTAAACATGAGGCTGAACAACCTTTGAAATCTTTACTCTATTGGCAGCCACAGCCGCCATCCCGCTCACTGCTGTAAGCTCAATTATCTTTCTCGGATCAACCTAAAACCGATGTAATTAGCGCGAAAATCTGGCGCTAATGTTAAACGCGTAGAAACACGCGCTAGGCTAGGTGCAAAATTCCAAGCACCACCGCGAACCGTGACATCTTCTTGAGATGCACGCTTTTGTGTCCATTCCCAGACGTTACCCACGGTGTCGTAAAGCCCAAATCCGTTAGGCGCAAACTCTGCAACAGCTGCAGGGCTTTTGTTTGACCACTCAGAGCCACACCACCCGCAGTTTGCGAGGTTGCGGCCGATTTCGTTACCCCAAGGGTATTCAGAATCTTTGCCTGCGCGAGCGGCATATTCCCACTCCACTTCATTTGGCAACCGGTACTGTAGCCCCGTTTCACCAGAAAGCCACTCTGAGTAGGCTTTGGCATCTTCATAAGAGACACATACAACGGGAAAGTTTTCTTGTTGGGTGTAACCTGGATTCTTCCAGTTATAATCAATTTCCCATACTGGCTCACCATTTTTGTAATAGGCGCAGCCCTTACTTTTTTCAGACTCGGTGACAAAGCCAGTACGTTCGATAAATTGACGAAATTGCGCCACTGTAACTTCTGTACTTTGCATCGCAAATGAATGACTGAGCACTTTTTCCACAACTGGCCGCTCATTCGCTAAACCATTGCCCGTCAAATCACCCATTTTGAATTGGCCCGCTGGGATTACCACTACTTTGTTTTGTGGCTTGTTATCCGTTGCAACCACATTGGTAGCGGTTTTTGCAGTTGGCGTTGCCGCCGCAATTGCTTCTGGCTTTTTAACTAATTTAGCGCGTAATGTTTTCGCTTTTTTTAAATCCAGTTGCGCTGAATAAGTTTCGTAACCCAGTTTACGGATTTCAATATTATGCAAGCCAGGCGCAAGGCTAGTTACGAGTTTAGTTGAACCAAAGCTCACGCCATTAATAAACACTTCATCGTCAAGTACGTTGGAACGTATAGTTAACTCTACCAGTGTTTTTTTTTCCGGTAGAGGCTGGGTCTTTTTTACGACCGTTTCCACTATGGCTGGGGTGCTCAGTTTTGCCACGCTCACGACCTCATTATTACTTGCTGGGGTGATGAAAGAGGCTGTGCCTGGCTCGTCGCTGAAATTAATTTGGGTGTCACTAAAAGTGCTAGGGTAGCTAGGCTGGTAACCTATCGCCAGTGGCGTGCCATATTCAGCACAGAAGCGATTGTCGATATTCAGTAAACTACACAAACGGCTGCCATTGATATCGCCACGCATCGTGACGCTTAAGTTAACACTGTAGTTTCCTTGACCACTGAATGAGCTATTCACTACATGACTGCTCATCACTTGTACCTGAGCGCCTGCAATATTGCGCTTTGGCTCAACGGTACGTTGCTCAGATAAATTTGCAAAAACTTGGTCGATAAAGCGTTTTGTGGCTTTTTGTAGCCCTAATTGCTGACCGCGCTGCTCACACGCTGCTAGTGTTTCGGTGCGCTTACAGTTTACGGTGTGCTCTATTTCTAGCGTACCTTCACGGGTAAACTCGTTGCGTAAACGTTCAACTCGTGCAGTACTTAATTGATCTTTCAAACTTTCTAAGGTGTTGACCAAAGTGTGTTTGGCGACGCGGATCTGCTCTATTTCCTTACGCTGGCCTGCAATTGCTCCTAATTGCAACGCGATGTCGTCTTTGTTTTGTTTATGCGTGGCAACCGCTTGTTGATATCTCCCTTGTGCCGCAGAGATATCTAGACTGGGGTCGTCGATAAGGCGTCGATACATTTCATTCATTGCATCAAGCGCTTGATTCTTTTCTTTTTCTAACTCGCTTGAACGCTGGCGTAGTAATTCCAACTGGCTTTGTAAGCGGGATTCTTCCGCAATATGTTTATCAAGTATTTGGGTGAAATTATCGAGTTCGGTTTGTTTACTGGACAATTCAGTTTCAATGGCAGTTACTGTTGCTGTGTCCTGTGCAAAGGCACTGGATGCCAGCAAAGCAGCAGTCACAAAAAAAGTTACAGGAGCGATTCGCATAGTTTCCATTCCCAAAAGCGGCAATTATTTGGTCATTGTTATTTTTTATAATTAGGGCTTTATGCTATGTACTTAGCACCTAAAACACAAGCTTTGCGCAATTAATATCTGAGTTTACAACCATTAGAGTACATCTGACCAGTTTTGTTGGGAATTTTTAGCATTTTGTCTGAGGCTATTGTTAAACTAGGCAGGTTTGATGACTATTTTAAGTAGCCCGATGTCGATTTATTCACCAGCCCCTCGACAAATTTTGCAAGATCCTTGGCTAACCGCAAAAGGTCTGGAGATCCAAGTAGTAAGGGACGACCTCTGCCATCCGCTCGTCAACGGCAATAAATGGCATAAACTTAAGTATAATCTTCGGTATGCACAAGAACAGCGCTTTCAAGGTATTTTAAGCTTTGGCGGGGCATTTTCAAATCATCTCTACGCAACAGCGATGGCCTGTCGCCTTCATCGCTTACGTTGCCATCTTATGGTAAGAACCGATCAAATTGATAAGCACAATCCCACGCTCAAAGTGGCACAAGCTTGCGGTGCGACTTTACAGGCAGTGGATAGACAAAGCTATCGTCTGCGCCATGATCCAGACTACTTAGCAGCATTGCAAGCCTCTCACCCTGATTTACATATAGTGCCAGAAGGTGGCAGCAACACGCTTGCCCTGCTAGGTGTTGCCGAATTTGCTCAGACTTTACCGCCAGCTGATTACATCAGTTGTCCGGTCGGCAGCGGTGGCACATTGGCAGGGCTACTGCAGGGGGTGGCTACTGACACTCACATATTGGGTATAGCGGTACTCAAAGGTGCAGCAGCGCTCAAAGAGCAAGTTATGGCGCTTAACCCCGAAGCAGCCAAACAAGCAAACTGGACTATTTTTGAAGAGTTTCATGGTGGTGGCTATGCCAAGTTTAGCCCTGAACTCTGGCAATTTTGCCAACAATTCAGAGCGCGGTTTGCCATCCCACTTGAACCTGTTTATAGCGGAAAACACTTTTATGCGCTTTGGCAGCTAGTAGAGCGGGACTATTTTCCTCGTGGTAGTCAAATCGTCATGATCCATACCGGTGGTTTGCAAGGGCTGATGGGCCTTAAGTATCGTGACCTGATTTAAGGTCTGAGGCGGCAAATTGCAGCATCGCTTCACTGAAGTAATGCCCCTGCGCACCTTTAAGTCCTAATTTTTGTAAACACCGCAGTGCACTTGGTGTTTCAACCCCCACGGCATATAGCGGTAGTTCAAGCGCTTTCGCTTGTGCCAAAATATCGCGGATCACCCGTTGTTTGTGCTGATCATGCTCAATCTCTTGGACTAGGTTGACACCAAGCTTCAACGCCCGTAAACCGACTTTACCACGGAACTTAGCAAGTTGCAGTGCGCGTTCAATATGGTCAACCACCACACCACAGCCGAGATCTGCTAAAATACAAAAGAAGCTATGGAGCTGCACGTTATACTGATAAAAATCTGCCGCCGATATTTCAAAAGTCAGGTGCTCAGCCAGAGTACTTTGCCCCAACGTTTCTACCAGCCAACGACGAAAACCTCGATTGCACCAGTTTATACAATGTACATTCACGCTGACCTTTTGTGGTTGTCGCTCATTGGCCAATAACTTGAGTGTTTGTTTAATAACATGTTTATCTAGCTCCATAAATTGCTCAGGCTCTTTCAGATACGGCATAAACTGCCTTGCCACCAGCATCCCTAGTTCAGCGTGACGTACCCGCAGCAACACCTCACTGGCAATAATATCTTGTTGCTCAAAGCCAAATAACGGCTGAAAAAACAGCACATAACGTCCTTCTTTTATATAGTTAAAGACCTGTTTAGCGCTTTCCTGCAAAGCTTTATGGGTATGGCTGAACACCATTTCATGCTGGTGCTGCCAAGGATTGTCTGACGCCATCGCTAGTGCCGAGCGCGCACATTGACATACTTTGGCCGACTCTGCAGATAACGGGTGAATACAAACTCCGACTTTTACCGCACTACGTGATAAATCGCCACGAAACGCCAGTAGCGCCTGATAGATAAACTCATGAAGATGTGAAGCGGCATGTTGCACCTCCGCTTGCGATGGCTCAGTAATAGTGACAGCTAACACTCCTGAACGTAAATATTTAATCGAGCAGCGTAAATTTTTAACAAAGCGTTTCTTAAGTACCACATTAAAATGCATGGCAGTATCAAGTTGAGCTGGTAAAGCGCATTGCCAGCGCACTAAGGCAAAAGCCGCAAAATGATGTGGTGTGGAGTTTGGCAATGGATATGAGGTGGGCTTAAAAGTTACAAGGGGAGTACTTTGCGACTTCGCTTCAAGGTTATTTAACTCAGGAGCCTTCACTGAAGGTGGCGTGGTAACGCGAGGACGTAAACGTGTGGCAACAAGCATCAACAGTACGAGCAAACTGCCATTTAACACCACAAACCAATGCCCATAATATAGTCCGACGCTAGGGTGAGCGAGCCTGAGTGTGAGCTCTTTCGCTTGGAAAACCTCACTTTCTAACTCACTAAAAAACCATTGATTACGTTCATTTGCCTGAGAAGCTAGGCTAAATCCTTGCTCTTTTAGTAAAACATTGATTTTAATTTGGTCTTCATCGCGCTCGGCACGCAGCCCGCGTTGCGCAATTTGTTGCACCAAACTCACACCACGTTGATGTAATGCCTCATGCGCCACTTGATAAAGCGTGACATTAACGAAATACCAGCCACATGTCAGCGCTGCCATAACTAACAGTAGCACTCCATATTTGCGTGATATTTCCAAAAACCAATTCATAAGACGGCAACACAACCAAGGACTTCTTCAAGTGTTGTTCAAAAGCGCACAATCTGCAAGGATGGGGGTTGGAATGTCACTCGATTAGGCTATTGAGGCACCTAGGTCTCAGATAAATAGCAATAAAAAACCCAGCGTTGAGTTGCTGGGTTTTCTCAGCCGACGCTAATGCCGACTATTCTGCTGCCGAGATTTTCAATGACAGCAGAAATTTTTTACACCAATTTAGAACGGAATATCGTCGTCAAAATCAATTGGCGGTTCCATTGGATTACTTGCACCACCTTGCGGGCCAGAGTGTTGTGGCTTGGGCGCAAAACCTCCACCATAAGGCTGGTGTTGTTGCTGTGGCTGCTGTTGGCCGTAACCACCACTTTGCTGCTGTGAGAAACCGCCTTGATTATATTGGTTGCTTTGTGGTGCAGATTGTTGCATCGTTGGCTGTTGTGGTGCATAACCACCTTGCTGTGGCGCGCTGTGTTGTGCAGGCGCTGATTGGTAATTGCCACCACCTTGACCTTCTCCACGGCCACCAAGCATCTGCATTTGACCGCCCATATCGACCACAATCTCAGTAGTGTAGCGTTCTTGACCACCTTGATCTGTCCATTTACGGGTTTGTAAACGGCCTTCGATATATACTTGTGAGCCTTTACGTAGATACTCGCCTGCCACTTCAGCTAATTTACCGAATAACACCACACGGTGCCATTCTGTGCGCTCTTGTAGCTGGCCAGTATTTTTGTCTTTCCAGCTATCTGTGGTCGCGATGCTAATTGTCGCAACACCATTGCCATTAGGCATATAACGCACTTCTGGATCCTGGCCTAAATTACCCACCAAAATAACTTTATTTACACCACGTGCCATGGCACCGTCTCCTCAACTTACTCGCCTAACCCGACAACTTGCTTTGCCGCGTTAATATCAAACTGTTTTTCATCTATTTTCAAATAGCAGCGATTTTCTTCACTGACTACAGTTGCTTCCAACACACCTGGCAAAGCGACTAATTTGGCTGCCAACTGCGCCGCCACTTGCTCTGGGCTGGACTGCTCAGTTAAGTTAGCAACCAAACTGATCATTTTACTTCGCGGCGGTATTTGCATCTGCCATGCGATAACCAACCATAATACCCCAACCAATGCTGCTGCGGCAAATACGAAAGGGGCGCTCAGGTATTGTGCAATAACCCCCCCTAACATGCCACCTAAAAAAGCACCAAAAAATTGCCCTGATGAGAACACGCCCATGGCAGCCCCCTTTTGCGACACTGGCGCAAGACGAGATACCAAAGCTGGCATAGTGGCTTCAAGGAAATTAAAAGCGACGAAATAAACTAACATACATGTCGCAATCACCCAAAGATTGGTTGCCATCATACTCAGCAATGCCGTACTGACAATCAGCAGGCCTATACAGCTCAAAAATACCGCACGTTCTTGTTGCTTACGAATGGCGATGATCATCATCGGTGCCATTAGCACAAAAGCCAGTAAAAACACTGGAATGTACAGTTGCCAGTGTTTTTCTGCCGCCAATCCTTGTGTGATCAATTGACCGGGTAAAGCGACAAACAAGGTGGTCATGGTTAAATGTAGCAGTAATACACCTAAATCTAAACGCAGCAATTGTCTATCTTTGATGAGCGCTTTAATGGCTGGTATGGTCGCTAAGGTGTCACCTTTTGGCGCGCGATTAACTGCATTTGGCACCACCAATAAAATTACCGCAATACCCACAATGGCTAGTGCAGCCGTAAGCCAAAACACGCCCGCAACGCCAAACGAAGCTGCCACCATCGGGCCTAATAGCATCGCCACGGCGAAACTCAACCCAATACACATGCCTATCACGGCCATCACTTTTGGTCTTTGCTCATCACGACTGAGATCTGCGGCAAGCGCCAATAAAGCACTCGCTATCGCCCCCATTCCCTGTAATGCACGGCCAAACGTAACCCAATAAATAGACTCTGCCAGCGCAGCAATCACTGAACCAAGCGCAAAGATGAGTAAACCAGTAATAATAATCGGCTTACGACCAAATTTGTCTGATAACCATCCCATCGGGATTTGCAATAATGCCTGCGTCAGGCCATAAGCGCCAATCGCAAGACCGATCCAAAGGGGTGAAACATCCTGATAGTGCTGACCATAAACCGCCAACACCGGCATGAGCATAAATAAGCCCAACATACGAAACGCAAACACGCTAGCCAGCGAGACCGCAGCGCGTTTTTCTAATTGATTCAATGCGGCAGTAGACATAATTCCCGTCTTTTAAACTGGATCAAAAAAACGGCGCTCAGTCTATCACAATTAATTGAGCTTGTACTTGTGCAAAATAGTTTGTAGTTCACCGCTATTTTGCAGTGAGTGATACGCTTTTAACAGGCGTCGATACAAATGTTCGTCAACCGACACTTTGCTAAAGGCGTAATAGACGGGTTCTTGATTGACAATAAAGTCGCTGATCACCACATCTGCGTAATCAGGGTTGTTTTGCTGTTGGTAAATGAGATTGTATTTTTCTTCCAAAAAGCCAGCGATACGCTGCTTTTGTAACATGCCGATTTTCAACTTGTTATCCGGTACAAATACAAATTGTTGTTCCGCGTCAGCCATTTCGTTAAGACGTGTAGCAAATTCCCGCCCGTAAAAAGCCCCGCGGGCAATCGCCACTGGCTTCGCTAATGCAAATAGTTCTGGTAGTGAGTTAAGCTCATAGGGTTTATGCCGATTCATGGCAAATACTATGGTTTCTTGACGTTGTGGACCGATAAAATATGCAAACTTTTCCCGCTCAGGGTTTTTACTTACGCTCAAAACCAAATCAATCTCGCCCAGCTCCAGCATTTTCATGCCGCGCCCCCACGGCGCACCAATAAAGCGATAACGACACCCCGCTTTATCTAACAGCGCTTTAGCAAAATCAACGTCTAACCCATGCCAGCGCAGTTCTTCATCTTGACGAGCCAACTCGGCATAATTCTCAAACCGAACTTTTAATTCACATTGTGCATCGGCGTGTACCGCAGCAGACCAAGCACCGCTTAAGAACACCCACAGGAAAAACCAACCCCGCGTCATACTTGCCCCAAATAATCCTAACAAACAAAGCTTAGTCGCTTTTTTTAAACTAGGGTCTCCCTAAATTAAAAAAGTATGCGATACTGTACAAAATCACAGTTATATCATCACACAGGATCAGTATGGATAACATTGAAGTACGCGGTGCTCGGACCCACAATCTGAAAGACATCTCATTGACCATTCCTCGCGATAAATTGATTGTTATCACAGGGTTATCTGGTTCAGGAAAGTCGTCTCTGGCGTTTGATACACTTTACGCAGAAGGCCAACGCCGTTACGTTGAATCACTCTCTGCCTATGCTCGGCAATTTTTGTCACTGATGGAAAAGCCAGATGTCGACCACATTGAAGGGCTCTCACCAGCTATTTCTATCGAGCAAAAATCGACGTCACATAACCCGCGTTCCACTGTTGGCACCATCACTGAAATTTACGATTATCTAAGATTATTGTTTGCCCGCGTTGGCGAGCCACGTTGCCCAACCCACAATTTACCTTTAACTGCCCAGACCATTTCGCAAATGGTCGACAACGTCTTAGCCTTGCCTGAAGGCAGTAAACTAATGCTGCTCGCACCAGTAGTAAAAGAGCGTAAAGGGGAGCATGTTAAACTGCTCGAGCAACTCGCGGCACAAGGCTACATTCGTGCTCGGATTGACGGTGAGGTCTGCGACCTCTCTGATCCACCCACCTTAGAGCTACACAAAAAGCATACGATTGAAGTGGTGGTTGATCGCTTCAAAGTTAAAGCGGATCTCCAGCAACGTCTTGCCGAATCATTTGAAACCGCACTTGAGTTATCAGGTGGTATTGCACAAATTGCCGCCATGGACGAAAGCTTGAGTGAAGAGTTGATCTTCTCAGCCAATTTTGCCTGTCCGACATGTGGCTATGCCATGACCGAATTGGAACCTCGGCTGTTTTCCTTTAACAATCCCGCGGGTGCTTGTCAAAGCTGTGATGGTCTTGGTGTGAGGCAGTATTTTGATCCGAAGCGTGTGGTGCAAAACCCTGAGCTAAGCCTTGCTGGTGGCGCGATCAAAGGCTGGGACAAGCGCAGTTTTTATTATTTTCAAATGCTGCAATCGGTTGCTGAACACTATCATTTTGATCTGGACGTGCCGTTCCAATCATTGCCCGCGAACGTGCAAAAAGTGGTTTTAGAAGGTAGCGGCCGGACAAAAATCGCCTTTCATTATCGTAACGACCGAGGTGATGTGATAACTCGGCAACATGAATTTGAGGGGATCCTCAACAACATGCAACGCCGCTATCATGAAACCGAATCTAACTCAGTGCGCGAAGATCTTGCTAAATATCAGACTTCGCAAGCGTGTCCAAGCTGTCATGGCTCAAGACTACGTGAAGAAGCACGCCATGTGTTTATCGGCCAAACCAATTTACCCACAGTGACACTAATGAGTATCGGTGATGCGCTGGCGTTTTTTGGTGAATTAAGCCTGACCGGGCAAAAAGCGCAAATTGCGGAAAAGATCCTCAAAGAAATTCGCGACCGTTTATCCTTCTTAGTCAACGTCGGACTGAATTACCTCTCACTGGAGCGCAGTGCAGAAACACTCTCTGGTGGTGAAGCGCAGCGTATTCGTTTAGCCAGCCAAATTGGGGCTGGCCTAGTGGGCGTCATGTATGTGCTCGACGAACCCTCTATCGGCCTACATCAACGTGATAATGACCGTTTACTGAGCACCCTTACCCATCTGCGAGATTTAGGTAACACAGTGATTGTGGTTGAGCATGATGAAGATGCGATTCGCGCAGCAGATCACATTATCGATATTGGCCCAGGCGCCGGTGTCCATGGCGGTTATGTCGTGGCGCAAGGTAATCGCGATGCGATTATGGCCAACCCCAACTCACTGACAGGACAGTATCTGTGCGGCACTAAGCGTATCGCAGTGCCAGCCGAGCGCCATCAACCAGGTGAGCAATGGTTGGAGTTGTTTGGTGCCAGTGGTAACAACCTGAAAAATGTTGATTTACGCCTCCCTGTAGGGTTAATGACATGTGTCACTGGTGTCTCAGGCTCAGGGAAATCTACCTTGATCAACGATACCTTGTTTCAGTTAGCGCACACAGCATTAAACGGCGCCACCACCGCAGAGCCAGCGCCGTACAAAGAAATTAGAGGTCTAGAGCATTTCGATAAAGTTATCGACATAGATCAAAGTCCGATTGGCCGCACTCCACGCTCTAACCCCGCAACCTATACCGGTATTTTCACCGCCATTCGTGAGCTGTTTGCAGGTACTCAAGAAGCCCGTTCGCGTGGTTATAAGGTTGGGCGTTTCAGCTTTAACGTCAAAGGCGGCCGCTGTGAGGCTTGCCAAGGTGACGGTGTACTTAAGGTAGAAATGCACTTTCTGCCAGACGTTTATGTGCCTTGTGATGTGTGTCACGGCAAACGTTATAATCGTGAAACGTTGGAAGTATTATACAAAGGCAAAAACATCCATGAAGTGCTGGAAATGACGGTTGAAGACGCCTGCCAATACTTTGATAAAATCCCTGCGATTAACCGCAAACTACAAACTTTGATGGATGTTGGCTTATCGTATATTCGTCTTGGTCAAGCAGCAACCACGCTCTCTGGGGGTGAAGCACAGCGGGTTAAGTTAGCAAGAGAGTTATCTAAGCGCGATACAGGTAAAACCTTGTACATATTAGATGAACCGACCACTGGGTTACATTTCCACGATATTGCGCAACTCTTAGTGGTACTGCATCGCTTACGCGACCATGGCAATACCGTTGTGGTGATTGAGCATAATCTCGATGTGATCAAAACCGCAGACTGGATTGTGGATTTAGGCCCAGAAGGTGGCTCAGGTGGTGGTCAGATCTTAACCGCAGGCACCCCAGAAGCAGTGGCGGCGTTTTCTGGCTCTCATACTGGACGCTACTTGCAGCCATTGTTATAAGCCCCTAAGATAGGCGCATTAAAACAATAATAAACAGGGACTGTGATGCGCCTACTCGCCCCATTATCACGTTGGCGGCCAATTGCTTTTATCAGAGCATTTTGGCTGTCGCTCAATTTCGCTCAGCGGTGCTATGTTTCAGCAACGCTTATCTGTATTGTCGGTGCCATGCAGCAACATGACGAAGGGTTCTATCACCTCGGATTGTTCATCGCGTTAATCGCTTTAGCGCAGGAGTTTTGGCCTAAATTCCATCGCTTTTGGGAAAGCTTGCCCGGCAAAGCGATAATTTTGTTTTTCTACGCTTTTGTCGCTAATTATGCGCTAGTGCAAGCGGCAGGACTCGTAAATGATATTACCGGCGTTGCTGCAGAGCATTTCCCTTATACCCACAATATTGCAGTGTTATTGTCTATTCCCTCGTGGTTCTTCCTGACCACGATTATTGTGCTGTTATTAGCGCAAATAGCCATGCCGTTTTACATTTTGGCACTGCTACTATTACGCCCTTTTGGCAGTCACGCGCTGTGGCATCCACCGCACTATCGTTTTCCTGCTACAACGGCTATTTTGCGGTTTGGTTTTTGTCTTGCATTATTACTGCAATTGACCATGTTTCTGCAATCCAGTGGCATGTCTAAGGGCGTAAATGAGACTTTAAATGGTATCGCCAGTGGCTTTAATGGCCTAATACCAGAAGACGTACAAAACTCTTTTGATAACGGTCTTGAGATCAGTTACAAAGGGGTGAGTAAAGCGGAACAAAGGAATTCTCTCGAGCTCACCTACCGAAATAAAAATAGCACTGAGCTATCGCCAACTAGCGATACAGAGCTAGGCAATTCCGCCGATCAACAAACGCCACCTAATGTCGATTTAACTGCGCAGCCGGCACTTTCTGCGGTCAAACAAGAATCCGAAGTGAAGCTACTAGAATTACAACAACAAATGTCGCGGGAACAGGAAGAGCTTAATCAGCAGGCTTACGACACTCGCCTAAAACAGTTTCTAGCCAATTTCATTTTCTTCCAAGAAGCAGATGAACGCTCACGCTGTGAACATAGTCCAGACAGCCGTATCGTTGAACTAAATGACTTTGAAATCGTTGAGATAAGCAAAGACCCAGCTCAACCTGCAAGGTATAGGTTTGAAGTAAAACCTTGTATCTCAGCTGCGCTTGGCCATCAATTTCGAGTTCAGCCTTAGGCTGAACTCGATTAACTGCTAATCTAGCAGCAAATATGCACCGAGCCCTGCGCGCTCCTCTGCACTTAGGGCTACGGAGGATTTGGCTGCAAAATCATAACGTACCATCACAGTTCTGCCCTCTGCGCAACATTCGCCATGTTGCCAAGCTTGTTGCACAATCACGTAAGAACTCGTGCCGATCCGCTCTATCGCGGTACGTAACTCAACGTTTTCGCCGTAAAACAACTCGCCTTTAAACTCCACTTCAATCTTAGCGATGATCAATTTCCACTGCTTTGGATCAAGATCTGGGGTAAATATTTTAAAGATTGGGGTACGTGCGGCTTCAAACCATACCGGTACTACGGTATTGTTGATATGTCCAAGTGCATCCGTTTCACTAAAACGTGGTTGCACGGTTTCTACTAATTTAAACATAACAATTCCAATAAAAATTAGGTTTAGCTATGACTGATTTTATCCGCGTTTATGAAAACGCGCTTACACCTGAATTCTGCCAACGTTTTATCGCTACCTTTGAACAATCTCCTCACGTCAATGTTGGGCGTACATCAGGCGGTGTTGATCTCAGCAAAAAAATCAGTCAAGACTTGTATCTCAATAACCATGCCGACTATGCCAATGAACTACAGCATATTCAACAGGTCACCGCAAAACATGTGTTTGATTATATTGAAGAACACTTTTTTATGATGATAGGTGCTTTTGGCTTAAAAGTTTACCACCCAAAAACCGGTGAGCCAGTGGATGTCACGGTTGATAATTTTGCCGAAGTCGCCAAACCACAGTTACCAGTACTGGTGCAACAACTGTTTCGTTTAGGGGCTATTCAAGCGCAAAAATACACGGTAAATCAAGGCGGCTACCCATACTGGCATAGCGAAGTTTATCCGCAAGCAGGACACAACGAAGCCTTACATCGCGTGCTATTATTTATGTTTTATTTAAATGATGTAGCGCAAGGTGGCGAGACTGAATTCTATTACCAGCAACGTAAGCTTACGCCAAAACAAGGCTCTATGGTGATTGCTCCGGGGTATTTTACCCACACTCACCGTGGTAATATTCCCAAGTCTAATGACAAATATATTCTGACTTCTTGGGTGTTGTTTAATCGTGCCGAACAAATTTACGGTCAGCATAAATAACCTGAGGTGATGGCCTCCTTCCAGCTCGGCATCAATGTGCCATGATTGAATTGCCAGCAATCAACCGTAGGAGAAGGCCACA
Organism: Pseudoalteromonas fenneropenaei; assembly: GCF_042643375.1. Taxonomy (NCBI): domain Bacteria; kingdom Pseudomonadati; phylum Pseudomonadota; class Gammaproteobacteria; order Alteromonadales; family Pseudoalteromonadaceae; genus Pseudoalteromonas; species Pseudoalteromonas fenneropenaei. Next base: position 105,211 of record NZ_JBHRSD010000017.1, on the reverse strand, counting down.
TGCACATAACAACTTGGGCTTGGGCGCAAATCGACGCCCTAACTTTAATAGCCAGCGCTTAGGTTAGCGGCCTTGGCAAAACTGTTGGAAATCCTCAAGTAAGGCACAAAAGTCCTCAAAACCACAGGCGGCGTGAAGGCCTTCATCAGCAAAGTTGAGCGCATCATCGCGATATTCATCAAGTTGGCTGTCATCATTAAAAAACAGCGCATGGGCTTCAAACAACGCTTCGTCGCGATTGAGCGTCAAACGCACTTCACGCCCTGCGTCCACCACAGTATCTTGACCTTGCTTGATTTTGGCAATCCAAGCAAAGACTTCTGCCAAGCGCGCGTTGCCTATCTCGTCGCTTAACCAGCGGCCAATCAAACTATGTTCATCGCTCATTCTGACCCGGATCCCAAATAAAGGATCTTTTATAAATTGATATTCCACAACAACCTCCGACTAGCAGCGCGCCATTGTACTGAAAGTTGCTTGTCAGTACAGGAGAATTAAGCGCTATTTACTGGGTCGTACACTGAAATAGTGTAGCGTAGCGAATGTCTTGCAAGCGGTATATTTCAGCGTGGTCATTGCTTTGTGCTAAGACGGTTGCGATAATTTGCTGGCGTTACTACTTCAAGATCACTTCTAGTCTAGCCATGATAGCTCTCACTACCTTATTTCCTTTGGCTGCCCTTGTGTTGGTTGGTTATATTGCCGCTCGCTACAGCTGGATCTCGCAGCCCCAACTAGACGGAGTGCGACACTTTATCTTCAATTTGGTAATGCCAGTATTCTTGTTTGCCAATATGCTAAATGCCGATCTCGCAACGCAATTTAATTTACCCAGCATGTTAGCGTTTTATCTTCCAGTGTTAGGCTGGTTTTTACTCAGCTACTTGAATATGCGACGCCGAGGTCGTGCCACCAATCAAGCCGCGAGTATTGCCCTTGGCACCACATACTCCAATACCGTGCTCGTTGCGCTACCTGTGATTTTATTTGCCTTTGGTACTGATGCCGGTGCGATGGTGTTTATGATCATTACATTTCATAGTGCGCTATTATTTGCACTGACCTTTTTTCTTGCCCAAAGTCAACAACAAAGCCGTCGCATGTTAGTCAACAATTTGCTCTATAACCCAATTGTTGCAAGCATTAGCTTAGGTATTTTGGCCAATGTCTTGCTACCACCACTGCCTGAATTAGTGGGGAAAACTTTGCAATTGTTTGGTCAACCTGCCTTACCGGGCGCGTTATTTGTGTTGGGGGCGAGTTTAAATCAGTACAAAGTAGGCAGCACTTGGCGCATGGCATTAATGCTCAGCGCTGTGAAATTAGTCATTTTGCCTTTCTCGGTGTACAGCTTAGGTCATTGGGTTTTTAACCTCACGCAGCTGCAACTTACTGTGGTTACGTTAATGAGTGCAGCGCCACTTGGCGTTAACGCTTATTTAGTCGCACGACAACTCAACAGCGAACAAGCGACGATTGCCAGTACTGTGGTGCTGTCGACTTTATTAAGCGGCCTAACGCTATCAGCTTGGCTGGTGTTTTTTACCCAAGTAGGATAAATCAAGACGTGAAAAAACAGCGACAACTTGTTCGGCTGTTGCTGTTTTTTCTTTAGGCCAAGGGTTAATTTGATGGATTAAATTTGGCCGCATCAATAATAGCCCATACGTACGCAATCGCCGCAACGATGCCAGGTAGCACCAAAAACCACAGTGCAGCACCACCAAAAAACGCGATGGCAAAAATCAAAGCCGCTAAGATCCGACCTTGCACTAATTGACCCAAACCTGGGAAGAATACATTACAAATAGCAGCGATAACGTTACCACCAGAACCTTGTCCAGCCATAGAAACCTCACTTTTCACTTTATTATTGAAATCTGTCAATTATATTGGATCATTAACAGGTTTTATGCCAATTCGTAAAGTCTTTTAAAATCAATAACATTATAAAAAACTGAAATTAGCACACGTTTTTATATGGTGTATTTTGCTAACTTTTGGTCAAAAAAAACAGGATTTACTTATTATGTTGAATCGAATCGCCCAACCGCTAAGCAAAGTTGTTGAGCGCTATCTGCCCGATCCCTTCGTGTTTGTGATACTACTCACCCTAATAGTATTAGGCTGTGCCGTGCTTTGGACGCCTATGACCCCAATTAGCGCCTTGCAGGCTTGGGGCGATGGTTTTTGGAACTTACTGGCCTTTGCGATGCAAATGGTACTGATATTAATTAGCGGCCACATGCTCGCCAACACGCCATTTTGCAGCAAACTGCTAGACAAACTAGCGAGTAAAGCCACGAGCGCAGCGGCTGCCATTGTCATGGTTACGCTAGTTGCAATGTTAGCAAGCTGGATTAATTGGGGATTCGGTCTGGTGGTCGGGGTATTGTTTGCCAAAGCACTGGCTCGACGTGTTGCTGTGGACTACCGCTTGCTAGTTGCCAGCAGTTATTCTGGATTTATCGTTTGGCATGGCGGGCTTTCTGGCTCTGTGCCTTTAACGATTGCCACACTAGGACATTTCGCTGAGCAATGGACGGGGGTGATTGAAGCCAGTAGCACCCTATTTGCACCGTTTAACTTAGCGATTATCGTCACGCTATTCATCGTGATGCCCATCTTAAACCTCGCACTACTGCCGAAACCACAACAGCGAGTTATCGTCGATCCTCGCCAGCTAACTGCTCCCCCTCTAGCAACTGCTACCCCAACAACACCCGCCGAACAACTTGAGCATAGCCGCATGCTTGGCACTCTTATTGGCTTAGTGGGGCTTAGCTATCTTGGCTATTACTTTATCTTCCTTGCAGGTGCCTTAAACCTCAATATTGTCATCGCACTATTTTTATTTTTGGCTATCACACTACACCAAACACCCGCGCGGCTCTTGGCGAGTTTACAAACTGCGATTCAAGGAGCTTCAGGTATTGTGATCCAGTTCCCATTTTATGCAGGGATCATGGCTGTAATGGTCAAATCTGGGCTTGCCGCGGATATTGCCAACGCATTTATCGCTATCAGCAGTGCAGAAAGTTTACCGTTTTGGAGTTTTATCAGTGCTGGGCTTATCAATATTATGGTGCCCTCTGGCGGTGGCCAATGGGCGGTGCAAGCCCCTATCGTGTTACCCGCCGCAGAAGCATTGGGCGCGGATCTCCCGCGTGTGGCCATGGCCGTTGCGTGGGGCGATGCGTGGACCAATCTGATTCAACCTTTCTGGGCTTTGCCAGTGCTGGCAATCGCGGGGCTACGCGCCAAAGATATTATGGGATTTTGTGTCTTACAACTGTGCGTCAGTGGCATTGTGATTGCAGCCTGTTTAACTTGGGTTGCATAGCTGCCACCCAAGTTAACGCTGGCATTAGCTGCCGAGTATTTTCATCGGCAAACTCAGGATAGGATGCTCTGAATCCGCAAAATGCATGATCACCGCGATATGGCCTGCGACCACCAGCACATACATTATCGCGGAGACAATTTGTCCATAGCGGTCTAGCGGAATTAAATGTGAAGCATGGCGCATGCGCCACTCAAACACCACTTCCAAGGCACCAAAAAATAAGAAGAACACCAATAACATCAAACCGAATGTATAGCTGATCCAGAGCCCAAGCCCTATCCCCGCCATACACAGCGCCAAGCCCAGCCATGAGCGATTCGAAAAGCTGATGCTTTTCAGCACATGACCACCGTCTAATGGCAGCATAGGTAGTAGGTTGAACAAGTTGAGCAAGGCGCTTAATACCGCAACACCCGCGAAGATCTCCAGCTCAGTGGCGTAGTAAAGCAGCACTCCAGCCACGGATGTGATCAAACCAAATGCGGGCCCCATTAAAGAGATCACCACGTCTTGCCAACGGGTGATGATCTTGTCATCTGACACCGCCAAACCACCAACAAAGGGAATGAGGTAAATGCCTTTGGTCTTGATGCCAAAATATTGCATCGCCCGCACATGGCCGTATTCATGGACCACTAAGCAAGCTATCAACATCAAGGCAAACTCCCAACTAAACAACCACGCATAGCCTGCCACTGAGGCGCCAGCCAAAGCGGCTTTAATCACTTTGGTACTTTTAAACAGCTTAAAACCCAGTGCCAGCAAGCCCCATTTTGATTGCCGTGTTTCCACCTCAAAATGCGGCACAGACACTGCAACCGCAGGCTGTCCATTAACTGCGATTTGCATACTGCCGGCAGCCAAATCTGTGGTATCGATTTGTACGGACTGAGTGCCTAATTGGCATTGGTAACAATGTGCTGACACTAACTCAAGCGCAATGGCTTGTTGCTGGTAAAATACCTGCAGCAGTTCGGTTTGGTTATACAACAGGTGGCAATACTCATCGCCAACTTGTAATTCAATACGATTCATAAGGCTTACTTATTTCTGAACATAACGTGCATTATCGCAACTAAGCTATTTTTGCTCAATCCTAGGAGCGGCGTTTCTGAAAAACAGACATCGCTTTGACTGGCGTGACTTAGCGCAAAAGTGCACTACACTTTTATTAAGGCTTAATTCGATCAAGCGAAGGAGCGAACATGCAGATCGCAGCAAAAAGAATTTTGGTGGTAGACGATTCACAAGCCATTTTAATGGTGATGCAGGCTATATTGGCCGAGTTAGGCATAAAAGAAGTCAGCTATCAACTGAGTGCCGCAGATGCTCTAATGAAGGTCAAACAATCGCCACGATACTTTGATGCGATTTTTACTGATCTCAATATGCCCGAAATGGACGGCATGGAATTCATTCGCCAATTAGGCGAGCTGAAATACCCAGGCGGAATAGTGATTATTTCTGAAATGGACAATAAAATCATGGAGCTCGCCTCGAACTTAGCGCGTATGAGTAATGCTCATTTGCTTGGTAATATCTCAAAGCCGGTGCAGCTCTCAGAAGTCGATCGAGTATTGAAAAAGCTGAACTTTTTTATTCAGCCTGATGTTCAAGTACACCCACCGATCACCGAAGATATGCTACTGCACGCTATCAGCCACAATGAGATCACGCCCTTTTACCAACCCAAAATTAATCGTGGTAGCAAACGCATTACCAGTATTGAAGTACTGGCTCGTATTGTCACCAAAGAAAATGCCGAGACCATACTGCCAGATCGCTTTATCGGTGTGGCTGAAGATTTAGATCTGATCAATCTAGTTACTTTTCAGCTATTTGAAAAAGCTACCGAAGATTTCCAAGAGATCCGTCAAGCTTTAAATGGAGAAGTCAAACTGGCGTTTAACCTCTCACCGCTGCAACTCGATGATTTCAGTTGCCCTGATAAGCTGGCATTAATTCTCGAGTTGAATCGCTTAAAACCTGAGAACATTATTCTTGAAATTACCGAGCATCAACCACTTAACCGCCCATTACAGCTTGAGACGCTCAACCGTTTGCGGATGCGCGGTTTTGATATCTCATTAGATGACTACGGCACTGGCTTTACCAATGTTCAGCAACTGAAAACGTTACCGCTCAATGAGATAAAAATCGACCGTTCTTTGATAAGCCAAATTGATACCGATAGATTCTCTCAAGTGATCATTGATGGTCTGGTCGATATTGCGCAAAACGAACGCATTGCCTTGGTGGCCGAAGGTATAGAACGAGTGGAAGAGCTAAATTATCTTGAGCGCTACAAGCACACCGTGATGATGCAAGGCTATTTAATCGCTAGACCAAAACCTAAGCGCGAATTTATTCGTTGGGCGCTGTCTTGGCTGCGGATGATCAATTCTAATAATTAAGGTTCGTAGCGGTTGCCTTAGGAATGAAACGCTAGCAACCGATGGTAATTTTGTGGGCCACAAACCTTAACAAGCTGCCACTACTGGTTAAACGTGTTCCTCCTCCACTAGTCGCATGCCCAGTGCCATGGGCAAAAATCATGTTATAGTCAGGTAAATTTTACCTACATCAGGCTCAACAATGACGCTACGTACCACTTTATCGCTGTTGCTTTGCGCGCTTGCAAGTCCGCTACAAGCTGCCAGCATAGAAAAACAAGCTATTGAATTTATAGGTCCTTTTGCTGAGGGCGCGAAACTCAAAGCCCATGAAACCCCATTTCGTAACACTATTATTGATACCTTAGCGCCACAGTTGGTCAAATCAAAACAATCACTGCAACTTGGTACACAAACCCTCAACTGGCAGCGCCTTGATAAAGTCTCCGGCTTAACTTTAGCGGGCATGCAGGCACTGCGCTATGAATTTAGTACCGAACGCTTTACCCAAGGTACGCTCAAGCTACAAGGTTTACAAAAAGCGACTGTGTATTTAAATGGCGAACGCGTGGGGGATACCAACGAGTTGTCATTAGCATTGGTACGTGGCGACCATCAGTTACTTATCATTGCTGAGCAAGTAGATGATTGGCAGAAAGTCGACTTAGACTTTACCGGCAAAAATCAACACGACGTGCTAATCACTAGAAGCGGCGATACACAGCAAGCACTGAGTGCCAAACAGCTGTTTGACGCACCAACCATTAGCGCATTGAGCATTGCCCCCAATGGCCAATTGCACGCTTATACTCAACGTCATTATCAAGATAGCCAAGGTAACACGCCGCTATTCGAAACCTTGCTGCTCGATAGCAAAGGCAATATTCACTACCGCTTTGAACACAGCAAAGCCAATCAACTGGTATGGCGTGCCGATAGTAAAAAAGTCTTGCTCGATGAAGCAGGTCAATTAAAACAGCTCGACCTTGCCAGCAAACAACTGAGTGTTATTGCGCCAAGTATTGAGGGCGCCAGTGACTGGCGTTATTTAGACGATAATACACTGTTATTTAGTTGGTCAAAAAATACCGATGACAAAGACAAGCTTACTAAACACTACCGCGGCCTAGAAGACCGTTGGTCGTATTTTCGCAATAACAGCCAGCTCTATACTTTAGATCTTCGCTCCGGTCTTATTGAAGCCGTCAGCAGCAATAAGTTGAGCTATAGTTTGGCCGATATCGACACTGCTCGGGGTAAAATCCTAGTGACTCGTTCCCCTGCGGATTATCAAGCGCCGCCGCACATGCTCACGGAATTAGTAGAAATTGACCTTAGCACTAAGCAAGAAACCTTATTAGGCCAATACCGTACTTTTAACCAAGCTCTCTACACTAAAGATGGATTTTATGTTGTCGCAGGTCCAGATTTTATGAACGGCTTAGGTCGCGACTTACCAAACGACATGCTTGCCAATAATTATGACGGCCAGTTGTATTGGCTTAGTCGTGATGGCAAACAAGCCAAAGCCTTAAGTAAAACTTTTGATCCAGCCATCGGAGATATCGCCCTGAGTGGGGATGACGATTTAGTCCTCAAAGTCACAGAGCGAGATACTCAGCCACTGTACTTCTACGACAGCAGCAAAGCGAGCTTCCAAAAGCTTAATACAGGCTTTGATGTCGTTGATGGCTTTGCAATCAGCCAAGGTAAAAAGTCGCAAGTGTTGGTTAGCGGCAGCACAGCCTCTACTCCCCAGCAATTAAAATCGCTTGAAGTAGGCAAAAATAAAGCCAGCATCTTGTGGGATTCTGCGCCACTTGCTTATCAAGATGCTGAAATAGCCAAACTGGAAGAATTTAACTTCACCAACAAAGCGGGCGTTGAAATTAAAGGCCGCGTTTATTTGCCCGCCGATTTAGACACCACCAAACAGTATCCCGCTTTAGTCTACTATTATGGCGGAACTTCACCAGTTAATCGTGGCTTTAGTGGTCGTTATCCGTTTAATCACTGGGCTGCTCAGGGTTATGTGGTTTACGTCCTACAACCCACAGGCGCAACTGGTTTTGGTCAACAATTCTCAGCTCAACATGTCAACGCATGGGGCGAACATACCGCAGAAGATATTATTCAAGGTACTCAAGCGTTTTTAAACCATTACAGCTTCGTTAATAAGCGCAAAGTCGGTAATTTAGGTGCTTCTTATGGTGGCTTTATGACTATGTTGCTGGCGACCAAAACCGACTTATTTAGCGCCTCTATTGCTCATGCGGGGATCTCCAACATTACGTCATACTGGGGTCAAGGTTGGTGGGGTTATTTGTATTCAGGTGAAGCCTCAAAAAATAGCTTCCCTTGGAATAACCCAACGCTTTATAGCCAACACAGCCCAGTTTTCCATGCTGACAAAGTAAACTCGCCTTTGCTGCTTATCCATGGCGACGCTGATACTAACGTTCCGCCAGGTGAAAGCCAAACTATGTATACAGCGTTGAAAGTGCTCGGTAAAGACGTTGAATTGGTGGAGTTTAAAGGCGCAGACCACCAGATCTTTGCACGCGACCGTCGTTTTAAGTGGTGGAATACTATGCTGGCCTATTTCGATATGCACCTAAAAGATGAGCCGCAATGGTGGCAATATATTTATTCACAACAGTAAATTGAAAAGGGCCTAATTGGCCCTTTTCACCCTACGCCCATATTTTAGAAACAAGTCGTTGCAATTCAAGCTCATTGTTTACAAAGATTTAATAAAGCAAACCTTCTCACTGGCGTTTTTACGATGCTAATATAGGAATATTGTTACAAGTATAGGCAGAGTATGACAATTCACGTCCTGTTAGTCGAAGATGACGAAATTTTAGTTAAACGCATTCAAAGTCACTTTCAAGATACTGAGTTTACCTTCTCAGTAGACGATACAGGCGCGCGAGCATTGCAACAAGTTCACGACAGCGCCCAGAGCGATCATCCTGTCCGACTTGCCATTGTTGATGTCGTCTTACCTGTGCGTGATGGCTTACAGCTCGCCAAAGAGTTAAACACCCTCACCAATATCGGCGTAATTGTGTTGTCTAGCCGTGATTCTCAAGCAGACCGGATTGCAGGTTTGGCGCAAGGTGCCGACGACTATATTTGTAAACCTGTAGATTTACTCGAACTAGAGCTGCGCATGCGGGCGCTCTATAAACGTTTGGCTCACACCTTTGTCGATGACGAGCAAGAAGAAGAGTACATCGAGTACAGCGACTTTAAACTGCATCCAGATAACCGCACCCTGATTAACCCACAAGGGATTGAGTCGCGCCTCACCGAAGCTGAACACAAAGTATTGATCTGCTTAATTGCCAACGCCGGAAAGGCCACCTCACGGGAAAAAATCTCTGAAGAAATTGGTCAAGTTGATTGGAGCCCCAACGACCGTACTGTAGACGTACTCATCGGCCGCCTACGCAAAAAACTCAATGATGAAAAAGATCAGAAACGTATCGTTACCGTGCGCGGTAAAGGTTACATGCTGTCTATCTAACCTGAGGTTTGGATAAGAAATAGATTAACTCATTGTTTTTAAGGGAAGCATTAACTTTACCCTCATCTAGCCAGCTAATTTTAAGGATAACAAGGCGAATTTACGCACCAATAGAGAGCTATTGACAGTGAATTCAACGCAGTTAGCGTTAAAATTGGCTGCTAGAGAGATATTAATTATCCGAAGCTCAGGTTATCTGTTTATTGCGTCAACTGCGTCAATAAGCGCTCAAATGCGCGATAGCTAAGTGCCTCTTTCAACTCTGCCAAACCAATTGTCGGCTGCAGCTTAAGATCAGCAATAGTTCGAGCGACTTTTAATATACGATGATAAGAACGTGGCGAAAGTGCCAGTTTCTCACTCGCCGCCGCAAGAAAAGCTCGGTCTGTAGGAGCTAAGGCACACACTTGAGTTAACTCTTGATTGCCGAGCATCGCATTGAGTTTGCCTTGCCGCTGCCTTGCAAAATCAACCGCTTGCTGTACTCGAGCGCGAATGGCTGCGCTGTTTTCTGCTTGCTGCTCGCTTTGCAATTCCGCTCTGGATAAACGCGGCAATTCAATTTGTAGGTCGATACGGTCTAAAAATGGCCCAGAAATTTTTCCAAGATAACGCAATACTTGTTCCGGGGTTGCTCGGCGGTCGCTGTAATGTCCGGTAGGGCTTGGGTTGAGTGCAGCAATCAGCTGAAAGCGCGCGGGGAAATCTACTTGTCGAGCAGCACGTGAAATGGTTACAATCCCAGTTTCCATTGGTTCACGGAGCGAATCCAGCACTTTGCGCTCATATTCTGGCAATTCATCAAGGAACAACACACCATTGTGCGCTAACGAAATCTCACCAGGCTTGGGATTAGATGAGCCCCCAACTAAAGCAACCGCAGAACAGGTATGGTGCGGGCTACGAAACGGCCTGCGCCGCCAGTTGTTTAAGTGAATAGGTTGGCCAATCAAGGAATAGAGTGCTGCACTTTGCAGCGCCTCTTCATCAGTCAAAGGTGGTAAGATGGTCGCAAAACGTTGAGCTAACATCGACTTACCCGTACCTGGTGGGCCTAAAAACAGCACATTGTGACCCCCCGCCGCGGCAATCTCCAGCACCCGCTTAGCGCCAGCTTGACCTTTCACCTCAGCAAAATCAATTTCATCGATTGGCTGAGCAGGTAAGGTGTCATAATCTTGATTAAACGGTAGTTGCAGTTGCTGATTCAGTGCTGCCCACAGCTGTTGCAAAGAGCTTACGGCAAATCGCTGCGCCGATTTCACTAAACTCGCCATGGCATCATTGTCTAAAGGTAAATAACAACAACGCTGCGCCTGTGCTGCGGCCATCACAGCCGGTAAGATACCATGGACAGCTCGAAGTTCACCACGTAGCGCCAGCTCGCCAAAAAACTCGCTATCGGCAATCGCGGCTGCTGGTAATTGCCCTGACGCCACCAAAATACCTATCGCAATAGCGAGGTCATAACGCCCACCCTCTTTGGGTAAATCAGCAGGGGCAAGATTCACTGTGATACGCTGATCAGGAAACTGAAAACAGGAATTGAGCAAGGCGCTGCGCACCCGCTCTTTGGCTTCTTTTACCGATGTTTCTGGTAACCCAACAATGTGAAATGCCGGTAAACCATTGCTGAGATGCACTTCCACTTGCACCAGTGGTGCCTGCACGCCGACTTGAGCTCGGGTTAACACAGTTGCTAAAGACATATCCTTGTCCTTAATTTAATGCGGAAAAAGGGCGTAAAATCGCCCCAAGATAATTACAGCTTAGCTTTATTTGTTGGTTTTGCTAATGAGTTATCTTCATGATAATCAAACACATGAATAACCCAATGCCAACGCATAGCCGCTAAGCGCAACAATAAAGTGGTCGTCATGGCAGCCACTGCTGCAATATTAGGACTGATTTGCCAAGTAAGCGCTTGGGTGTAGACCACTCCCCCAGCAATACAGGTGATGGCATATAACTCACCTTTTAACAATAATGGGATCTCGCGAGCTAACACATCGCGGATCACACCACCAAAACACCCCGTTAATACCCCCATGATCACTGCGGTCGTGGCTGGCATGCCCAAACCTAGCGCCTTTTGTACTCCCATTACCGCGAAGAATGCCAGTCCAATGGCATCTGCAACTTGCAACCACTGTGTGGGGATATTGCGCCTATGGTTTAGCACCACAATCGCAATAGCTACGGCGGTAAATATGGCGACAAAATAGCTCGGATCATGCAACCAAAACACCGGCGCATCTAAGATCACATCCCTTAACGTGCCACCACCAATACCTGTGACAGTGGCAAGCACCACCACGCCAAAACCATCCATATGTTTGCTATGCGCTATCAAAGTGCCCGAAATGGCAAATACGGCAACACCAAGTAAATCAAACCAATGTAAAAATTCACTCATCTTTTCCATCACTCTAAAAAGAGGCTTATGAAATAGTTTATAACACCGCTCTGCTTAATCGAGTCGCTCTGTTGCAGGAAGCAAAGCTAGCCAAGTACGGCATCAAATATACCAACCTACACACTGTAACTGCTCAAGCAGATTGTCCTACATCACTTTTAGCCTATAAAAAAGGGTGACTTACGTCACCCTTTTTTATCAACCTAAGTTGTTATCAGTCATGTCGTTTAATTGAACACGACATTTTCGCTGCCAGGCAAAGGGGCAAATTCTACCAGCAGCTTTTCGCAATCAGCGAGGATCTCGGCTTCAAGTTGCTCTTCGGCACGCCAGCGCGCTGAATCTAACTTAAAGATCTCCTTCTTGCTGTATTTCTTGCGAGCGTCATGAGTGGGCATTTCTTTGACTGCATCGTACATTTTAAAGATCCCAGCGAAGTCATCAGAAAGCTGCCGTTGTTGGCTAAAACTATACTGCGACATCAACACCCAAACCCTTAAACAGCCCTCAGAATACTCGCATTGCTTTTCTTTCATCGCGCGTGCGATAAGATGAATACTGTCTGCAAGTTTGCTATTACGCTGCCGTTTTGACTCCTCAAGACGCGCTTGTGCTTCAGCTTGTTGCTTAGCAATACTGAGTCGCTGCGCTTTAACTTGCCAAAGTAATCTACCCGCGTAAAAAGCCAGTCCTGCAATCACGACCGCGCCAACCAGTAGCGCAATTACCCACTCAATAGCCATTAGTCATCCTCGTCATCTAGCCATTCGCGGGCCAAATCATCACTCATAAACTGCGCCAGCGGATCGTCTTCAAGCAACTCATCTTCTTCCATTTCGTCATCTATGCCTAAGATTTCGCACAGCTCCTGATGACGTGCAATAGACTTATTAAAGTACTTAGCATCTTTGCCAGTTAATAATTCACCGCGTTCATGCTTATCAATTAGCGCCATTAAACGCTCATCGTTTTCCAACTGCGCCAATTCTTGCTCAGGCGTTAAGCTTGGTGGCGCTACTTTGCGTAGTGTTACCTGTGGCATAGCTGAGCGATTAAACTGCACCTCTTGGCCGTCTACTTGCGCAACTTGTTGCGGCACTAAAGCCACCGGCTTTTTACTACCCACACGTGCGTCTTGATTTTTGCCGCCATTAGCTTTTTCTAGCGGCTTTTTCGCTTCTTGGCTATTACGTGAACCTGCTTTCAAGCCTTTAGACTTTTTCACCCGCTGCTCACGTTCTGCACGTAGCGCCTGCAATTTCTCTTTGCTTAGTCTTGGAACACCTGTACCACCGACTTTGCGCGATTTTTTCTTTCTGGTCATTTCGTATATCACCTTACGTCTGTCGACGTAGCATACTTTGTTAGGACAATGACATCATTCCCGATAAACTCGAGTCCGACATCATAGTGGCGCGCAATATAGTCAAATGTCGCGCGACTAAAAAATGAAATATGGGTTAAATCGTTTTTATAGTGCCAATTGGCAAACCTTTCGGCATCCAGCACCAGTTTGGTCATCAACACTAGCGGCGCACCGGGTTTTAGCATGCTTAGTAACCGAGCCAAAGTCTGGTTTGGTGTTGCAATATGCTCTATCACTTCAGTGCAAGTAATAAAATCGTAGTACTTATCCAGCACACTTACGTTATTGGCATAGTATAGATCATAACACTGCATACTATAGCCATACTCGGTCAACATGCGTGCCAGCAAAGGACCGGGACCACAACCAAAATCCAATCCAGTCGCAGGCAGCTTCACTTTTTCCTGCACAGGTACCGCAGCTCTGCTTAGGAAGCGGCGATATCCCTCGTCTTCAAGGCAGTTTTCATGCTGGTCATAGATTGCTTTTTCGTCCGCCGCACTGAGATAGTGGACTTGTGCCACATAAACTAAGTGACAGTGCTGACACTGCCAAAACTGACGCCTTTTATCCTGACTAAACAGTAGCGGTTGAGAATGCCCACACAGGCCACAGGGTTGTACAAACACAGACGCGCGATTCAATTACCATCTTAGCCGTGTATTGTACCATTGCTGAGCAATAAGGTGGCAAGAAATTTCCACTTCTAGACGTAGTTATAGCCTTCTTACTTGAAGTTGCAGCGCATGCTTAAGAAGCGCAAGGAAGAAATGATGAAATCAGTAAAGCAGAAAAATAAAAAGGCGATAGAGTAAACTCTATCGCCCGTAGATCTGAGCGTCTCCGAATCGGACACTTCTCCCTTCGACTTTTAAGTCTTTTTTATTGTTCTTATTGTTTGTTGTCTATCCGTATTGTTTTTGTTTTAGACTTCCGTGATATTCCATTTTGTTTTTATTATGAGACTTCCGTGCTATTTCTTCTTATCGGTCTTCCTAACGCTTTATTAGCGATTCCATTGGGTGTGTCTTCATGACACTAGTCGTTGCCGCCCCGCTTCCTACGAGTTACTCCGTGTTATTATTGTTTGTTTGCGACAGGGAATAATTTACTCTCTCACCGATTTGTTACAACAGGTTAATGATAAATTTCTTTCAAAAAACTCATTAACAATTACAAAAAATGTTTAATAACAATAGTCTAAAATGAACGCAAGCTTAAATTTGAGTAATGACTTACAACCTAGCATGGCATTTATCTCACACAAAAAGTGAGATATATCTCACAATAAGATACAAAAAAAGCGGCTTAGCCGCTTTTTCCCAAGCTAAATGTAAATAAAATCTTTACATCCGCCAATTAGACTTTGGTGGAGTCACTCTACAGTTGAGATGTAAAATGCACCCCGCGCATCAATCTTAATGCAAACCACCTAAGTATTTAGATAACACTTCAATGTCTTGATCGGTTAATTTTTTCGCGATATCTCGCATCATACCATTCATATCATTCGCGCGACTGCCATCACGGAACTTCAATAGTTGTGATTTGATATAATCTGGGTGTTGGAATGAAATTTTCGGGAATTTTGATAACGAAGTACCGTTACCACGAGGACCGTGACACGCTGCACAAGCTGGAATACCGCGCTCTGCATCACCCGCTTTATATAGTTTTGAACCCGCTGCAACCACTTCTTCCGGTGTAGTACCAGCAGACATGTTTTGTGTAGCATAGAAAGCAGCTAAATCTTTCATATCTTGCTCTGACAACGCCATTGCCATACCACTCATAACTGGGTCCATACGACCTTGCTTACCGCCAGACGTCATACCTAGCTTTAATTCTTGTAGTTGCTTATAAATGTAATCAGCATGCTGACCTGCCAATTTAGGATAGATGGCAACTGGTGCATTACCGTCAGGGCCATGACACGCTGCACACGTTGCAGACTTGGCCTTACCTGCTTCTGCATTTCCGTCGAATGCTACTGCGTTACTGGCTGATAGGGCACCAAGTAACATGGTTAAAGTGAGTGCTAATTTTTTCATGGTGAGTTCTCTGTTTCCGACCCTTTACGTATACGGTTACAATCTAAAAGCTGTAATTGCTACATTCTACACGATAATATTTTATGTGGCACGTTTTCTGCCCACATTAGTCTTATAAATTATAGGGTTTTGACCTAGATTAAAACTTGTAGTGTAGACTTAGTTGCATGGCGCTTTTGTAACATGGCAATTTAGGCTAAAATGCCTCTCTTGGACATCTTTTTATCGTGATTATTTCAATTTTCTGCTGCTGAGGAGTATGCGTGCTTAAGTCTCGTATTAAATACAATACCGCCAAGTTTATTACCAGTGCCCCAGATATCAGCCGCCTTCCCGCCGATACAGGGATTGAAATTGCTTTTGCTGGCCGCTCCAATGCAGGTAAATCCAGTGCACTGAATGCGCTGACTGAGCAAAAGTTAGCTCGCACCAGTAAAACCCCAGGCCGCACGCAGCTGATCAACACCTTTGAATTAAGCGAAGGGCAACGTTTGATTGACTTACCGGGCTATGGTTTTGCTAAAGTTCCGTTGGAAATGAAAATCAAATGGCAAAAGTCTCTCGGCGAATATTTACAAAAGCGCGATAGTCTAAAAGGCTTGGTCATTTTGATGGACATCCGTCACCCACTTAAAGATCTTGATTTGGATCTCATTGAATGGGCCGTTGGCTGTGAGCTACCAGTAGTTGCATTGCTGACCAAAGCCGATAAATATGCACAAGGCAAACGCAAAAGTGAAGTGCTTCAAGTGAAAAAAGCTTTGGCTGAACTCAACGGCGACATTCGTGTTTACGCTTTTTCATCACTCAAAGGCATCGGCCTGACTGATTTAGCTTGGGCTTTAGATGAGTGGTTTTTAGGACCGTATAAACCAGTCATAAGTGAAGCGCCTGACGCTCAGTGTGAATAACTTATACTATTGCGCCCCACCGTCCTCGTCATAAGCGAGGACAAAGCGCTGTCCAGCAGAACGGATCCACCATTGCTGTGCTTCATATTCCGCTAACTGTGCCCATTGATAAAACACATTCCGCTGCACCCGCGCTAATAAACCCTGATTTAGCTGTAAATAAGGCAATAACTGACGCTGGTAAGGTAGCAGCAATAAGGGATACTCGGCACATAACGGCCATTCTCGACCTAAATTATCGCATGCTATCAACACTTCCCCTTCAACCACAGTTAACGAGCGCCAACTGACTATCACAAACGGCACGTCAGCGACCGCAACAGCAACACGCTCAACAGGTGTCACTAGCTCGTAGTGGGCTTCCTGATACGACTCAGGGTTTGACGCATCAGGCGACATAACTAAGCGCTCAGGCTGTCGATAACTCACTTGCAGCACACTCGCCCATAAACGGGCCAATTCGGTACGCACAACAGGCTGCCCCTCGTGCCACCATTGCCCTTCGTTGTCGATGCTTAAAGTTAAGTTAGCACAACTGGCAGGCTGCCACTGAGCTTTTGGCCCAAGTGGCGGTGCGCAGGCCAACATCACATCAGCAAGCGATTGCATAATTACTCGGGGTAAAACTGCAAAGTAAAGTTAACTGGGACAGCAGTCGCAATAGTATCAAGTCCAGCAATTACACGTAACGCATCAATACCCTCAACTAAATCAAAACTAGCGGCTTGTACTAACACAGGTTTGCGGCTGCTCACTAGCAAGTTTTTACCCTGTTTAACCACGGTTAGCTCAAGTGATAAAGGCTGAGTTTTACCATGCAGTGATAAAGTTGCAGGCACCTGACTTAGAATGTTGACACCCTCTTGTAAGGTTTTTAGTTGCGGCGCTAAAGAAGCGCTCACTTCAGCTTTCGGAAACGCAGCTATGTCAAATAGCATTTTTTGCATGCGCTCATTGCGAATAGGGATCAGACTTTCAATTGAGCTGAGATCAATTTCCAAGCTCAGCGTTCCTTGCTCGCTTAATCTTGCGGCAAGCTGCTTAAAATGATGTGTTTCTGCGACTTGATTGTTTTTTATCGAAATAAAATTCAGCTCACTGGTACTGTTGTCCAGTTGCCAATTTGCCAACGCCGCTGGCGTAAATGCCGTTACAGCCAAGCTGCTGGCAAGAAATAGTGATTTTAGCATGACGCATTCCTTGAATTTGAAAAAACAACTGAGGGACTGTGCGCTTCACTCACTACGCAACATAATGACAAATCCCGCCCTCATTAACGAGCAATCAGTTTACGAGGTATTCAAGTAAGATCAAAGTAAAGAGAGGATAAAAAAACGGCCCGCTAAATTAGCGAGCCGGTATAGCAATCTGGGGAGAAGCTATCAATACGCTGTATCCTCCAAAGAGAGATACATCATCAACAGGATGTCCTACAGGATAAGGACGGCGCGCACTCTAACAAATAGCCGTCTGGAAATAAACCATTCCAGTCACATTTCCGCCCGATTTGATGTTTTCTCAACAGCTAGTTAGAAAGCTTCACAGGCTGGTAAAATCTGTAACGTTATTTATTAGCGCGTGATCCTACTAGTGTGCCTGTTGCCAGTTGTCACCTGAATCTGCTTCAACTAATAGCGGCACGTCCAATTTCGCAGCCGCAGACATTAACTCACAGATCTTAACTTTGTAGTCCTCAACCAATTCGGTCTTAATTTCAAACACCAATTCGTCGTGCACTTGCATCAGTAATTTTGCTTCGCCTGCCGGCAAAGTTTGCAACCAAGCATGCACCGCTATCATCGCACGTTTGATGATATCCGCAGCAGTTCCTTGCATTGGCGCGTTAATCGCAGCACGCTCAGCTGCTTTTCTCGCCGCACCATTGCGGGCATTGATATCTGGTAAATACAGACGACGGCCGAATAACGTCTCAACAAAACCTTGTTCTGAGGCATGCTGACGGGTATTTTCCATGTAAGTTAATACGCCTGGAAAACGCTCAAAGTAACGGTCAATATAATGCTGAGCTTCACCACGTGGCACATCCAGCTGACGCGCGAGGCCAAAGGCCGACATGCCATAGATAAGGCCAAAGTTAACCGCCTTCGCTTTACGTCGCATATCGCTGGTGACGTCAGCAACGTCCACAGCAAACACTTCTGCTGCGGTGGCACTGTGTACATCTTGTCCCGCAGCAAATGCACTCAACAAACCTTTGTCTTGAGATAAATGTGCCATAATGCGCAGTTCAATCTGGCTATAGTCTGCGGCCACAATTTGATAGCCCGGCGCCGCCACAAAAGCCTCACGAATATGACGACCTTCTTCAGAACGAATAGGAATATTCTGTAAATTTGGATCGGTTGAGCTTAGACGTCCCGTTGCCGTTACCGCTTGGTGATACGAAGTGTGAACACGGCCGGTGTCTTTATTCACCATTAAAGGTAACTTGTCCGTGTAGGTCGATTTTAGTTTCGACAAACCACGATGTTCCATAATGATTTTTGGAAGCTCATAATCATGAGCCAACTCTTGTAACACTTCTTCAGCGGTAGATGGCGCACCTTTAGGAGTTTTCTTGATAACAGGTAAGCCTAGCTTATCGAACAAAATCGTTTGTAATTGCTTCGTTGAACTTAGGTTGAAGGTTTCTTCAGCAATGCTATAAGCCGCTTGTTCGAGCTCTAGCAAACGCTCTCCCAAATGTTGGCTCTGCTTGCCGAGCATCGCGCTATCAATGCTAACACCGGTACGTTCAACATCAGAAAGTACCGTAACTAAAGGCAGCTCAATATCCGAAAACACTCTTTGTAAGCTCGGCTCGGCTTGAAGCTTAGGCCATAAGGTTTGGTGTAAGCGGAAGGTGATATCTGCGTCTTCAGCAGCGTAGTGCGCCGCTTTTTCCAGTTCAATCTGGTTAAAAGTCAGCTGGCCTTTGCCCTTACCCGCAATATCCTCAAAACTCACGGTTTTATAGCCCAAATATTTGAGCGCCAAAGAGTCCATATCGTGACGTGTACCGACACTATTGAGTACATAAGATTCAAGCATAGTGTCGTACTTAATGCCGGCAAAGGGGATCCCCGCTTGTGCCAAAATACTCTTGTCGTATTTGAGGTTTTGCCCCACTTTTGGCTTGTTTTCATCCGCGAGAATATCACCAAGCACCGCCAATACTTCAGCCAAGCTCAATTGTTCTGGTGCACCGACGTAGTCATGGGCCAGCGGCAAGTAAGCAGCGTCGCCCGGTGCCACAGCGAAACTCATGCCTACCAATTTCGCCTGCATATAATCAAGGCTGGTAGTTTCGGTATCAAAAGCAAATAGCTCCGCCGCTTTGAGCTTGTCTGCCCAGCGCTGTAATTGTTCCACAGTCAAAATGGTTTCGTACTGCGCGTCTATTGGGCTATCAGCGGCTGGAAGCTCTTGGGCTGGCGCCGCTTTTGTCACTATATCGGTAGTCGCACCTTTACTCAGTAATTCAGCCAGCCACCGTTTGAACTCACATTCACCATAAAGAGCGATTAATTTGTCATGATCAGCAGGATGAATAGTGAGTGATTCCAAATCGGCATCAACTGCAACATCTAGTTTGATAGTCGCCAATTCATAGCTCAGTGGTAATTGCGGGATAGCGGCGCGCAGTTTATCGCCTATTTTGCCCTTAATCGCATCGGCATTGTCGATAACACCTTGTAAAGTCTGATATTGCTCCAGCCACTTAACGGCTGTTTTGGGGCCACAGCCCTCAACACCTGGAATATTGTCGACTTTGTCGCCCATCAAGGCGAGATAATCAATGATTTGATTTGGCGCAACACCAAACTTTTCGACCACCATGGCTGGATCTGACACCGTATCTGTCATGGTATTGATTAGCGTGACATGCTCATTCACTAGCTGAGCCATATCTTTGTCACCGGTCGAGATCAGCACATGGCGCTGCTGCTCTGACGCAATACGGGCGTAAGTCCCTATCACGTCATCCGCCTCAACGCCTTCAATACTAATCAGCGGAAACCCCATCGCTTTAATGATCTCGTGCAAAGGCGCAATTTGTGAGCGCAGATCATCCGGCATCGGTGGTCGATGTGCTTTATATTCGGGATAAAGATCATTACGGAAAGTTTTACCTTTAGCGTCGAAAATCACCGCCATATGGCTTGGCTGATATTGCTTAACCAAGCTCTTTAACATGTTGACGACCCCGTAAATGGCACCGGTGGCTTCGCCTTTAGAATTGGTCAAGTGCGGAGGCGAATGATAAGCACGGAATAGATAAGATGAACCATCTACTAGAATTAAGGGATTTGTTGGGATCTGTGACATAAAAAGAGGATCCTAAAAGGCGTGTTTAAATTCTTTGCTATAGCATGCCATAGCATAGCGAAGAAAACGAGAAATCTCCCACCGCAACTCAGAGTTGCATATTGGATATATTGTGGATAACTTTGTAGATAAGCACAGCAAGACCAAGGAAATGGGCTTAAAACGCTTCCTAATATATTTGTTACTACATGATTATTAAGGGAATAATTTACGGCTGATATTGTTATTATTATTCCGCTGAATGTGGAAAACGTATTTTAACGAGAGTGTTTTCACATTGTCTTGAAACTGCTTTTCTAAAAGCGGACAGGTATACTAACACATTGGATCAAAGATCAAAGCAGATCCTTTATAATTTTTTGTTCATTGCTTTATTTGCAATCGGCATAAAGCAGTCACGACAGGCATTTTGCGCAAATTAACGGGAAAAATTGGCCTTGAAATGATGACTATACCCACATCGCTCAGCGTTTCAGGTTGGCGGCAAATAAACAGCTCCCATGGGCATAGATCTCCGATGGGATTGGGGTAAAACCTGACCAACACCGCTGCAACACCAAATAGCAAGGGTATAAGTTCATTCGGTACAAATGCCATCAGCACCCTGCTCTTCATTTGCTATCGTGCTACACTCTGCGCACTGCTGATTCATTTTTAAAGGAGCAAAACTATGCGTAAAGTTGCGGTGATCTTATCAGGCTGCGGTGTATTCGATGGTGCAGAAATTCAAGAAGCGGTGTTAACGCTGCTACATATTGCCCGTTCAGGCGCGACATATCAGTGCTTTGCACCAGACATTATGCAAATGCACACGCTTAACCACATTACTGGTGAAGAAATGCAACCCAATCGCAATGTTTTAGTTGAAGCAGCGCGCATTGCACGCGGTGATATTAAAGCCTTGTCAGAATTAAACGCGGCGGACTTTGATGCGGTGATCCTTCCTGGTGGATTTGGAGCAGCAAAAAACCTCTCAGATTTTGCTGTTAAAGGCGCAGCTGCGACCCTACAGCAAGATCTACTGCGCGCCTGTCAGGCGTTCGCGGCCGAGGGTAAACCCGCAGGTTATATTTGTATTGCACCCGCTATGATCCCGTTGATTTACGCACAGCAACCACAATTAACCATAGGTAACGACGCAGATACTGCAGCTGCTATCGGTGCGCTAGGAGGGGAGCATGTTAACTGTAAAGTGGATGACATTGTGATCGATAAGCGCCATAAAGTGGTCAGCACCCCCGCCTATATGTTGGCACAATCGATAGTCGAAGCGGACACCGGGATTGCC
The DNA here is from genome assembly GCF_042643375.1 of Pseudoalteromonas fenneropenaei. Lineage (NCBI taxonomy): Bacteria > Pseudomonadati > Pseudomonadota > Gammaproteobacteria > Alteromonadales > Pseudoalteromonadaceae > Pseudoalteromonas > Pseudoalteromonas fenneropenaei. The sequence continues at coordinate 83,579 of NZ_JBHRSD010000017.1, read as the reverse complement.
AAACTGGTTGACGCAGTGCTGACACTTTGCAAATAAAATTTGCGTAAAAATAATGGGTTTTAAACACGTGTTTAAGCCCATTATTGCAACCCGAAATCACTGATTTACTCGATAAATCATGCGTTAGCACAAATAATTGTGCAATTTTGCCAAGATTACCTAAGTTTACGTTTTATAAATCGACTGGTGACGTTATAATCACCCGCATTTGGGTCAGCTCGTGATACACACGTGCAAATCGAAGTGAGCAAGGCAAATGAAAAAACTCTCAGCAGCATTACTATTGCTATCCACCGCTGTGTTTGCACAGCCTTATGATAATTCGCTAACAGAAGAAGCCATCAAACAACGTTTGGCGCCAATTGGTTCTGTTTACCTAGCAGGTGCTGCTGATACTGCAGCCGCTGAATCAACTGGCCCTCGTTCAGGTGAGCAAGTTTATCAAGCATCTTGTTTTGCTTGTCATGGCACGGGCGCTTTAGGTGCACCTAAATCACATGAAGATTGGGTACCGCGCTTGGCCAAAGGCAAAGACGTGTTACTTAAGCATGCGATTGAAGGTTTTAACTCAATGCCACCACGTGGTACATGTATGAACTGTAGCGACGAAGAAATCGCTGCAGCAATTGATTTTATGGCTGCCAAGTAATCAGCTATTTCGCAATATTGAGGTTTGTTAGTCTAACAAACCTCATGTCCACATTATAGCAACTTAGGCCTATTCAACTTGACTTTTCACCTAAAAAAGTGGAAGTATAGTGGCCAATAAATAAACAATAATAATCGGTTCAATCATTGGAAGATACCGCCTCAGCGCTTAGTAAATTATCAAGGCGAAACAAACGCTTAGAAAGCTTACTAAAGAAATACAAACAGACACATCATTTGCAATATGCTTTGATCCAATTATCAGAGCAGGCTAGTACTGTGCCTGAATTAACGCTGTTGTATCCTGCCATTCACCATATTCTTGAACAATACCTGCCAAGTCGCAGTTTTTATGTGGTACTGCAAAACCAATTTTCGCAACAATTGGAACTTTCCTATTTTGTTGATGAACGTGATGGCATTTCAGTTCCGCTCAATGAATCACACCATTTTTCAGAAGGTGTAACAGGTTACGTATTCCGCCTTGGCAAAACCGTTTATTTCACCCGCGACACCATGCAGGCCGCCATTACTGAAGGGCGTTTTCGCGCCTTAGGTAGTCCCGCCGAATATTGGGTGGGCGTGCCAGTTTACCGCGATAAAACCATTATCGGGGTGATGGTATCGCAAAGTTATAACGCGGAGCAAAGCTACTCTGAACAGCAAATCGAGCTGCTTGAAGTCATGTCTTTGTATTTGGCTACCGCAATAGAAAGAGTGAAAAAGCGCGAGCTGCTAGAGTCTGAAGTTAAGATTCGCACCCGTGCGCTGATGCAAAGCAATGAAGCGCTCAACAAAGAAATTGAACAACGAAAAAAAGCGCTCGAACGTCAGCAGATCCTGTTTAAGATCTCCGAATTAGCCACCTGCAACTCACAAATAGATGAAATTTATCAACAAGTTCATCAGATCATTCGTTCGATCACCTTCGCTGACAATCTCTATATCGCGTTGTACGACAAAGAATCAGGCTGGTTAAATTTCCCTTATTGCGTTGATAGCGTCTCGCCGAGTTCGCAGCCGCGAAAGTTTGCCAAAGGCTATAGTGAGTTGGTGATAAGCACCGAACGCAGTCAGTTAATTGATGGCCACAGAGCAAATCTGCTAATTGAAAATGGCATTGTTGAGCGCCCCGCTAATTTTGACCCCAAATGGGCAGCCACCAGCTGGCTTGGCGCACCTTTGAAAACCGCTCAAGGTGTCATCGGACTGATAGCCTGTCAGGCTTATAATCACAGTTATGAGTTTGATCATGACGACATGGAGCTGATCTCCTTCGTCTCCAATCAGATTGCGACTGTGTTACAAACCCATTTAGCGAATCAGGCGCTGAAAGCCAGTTATCAAGAGCTGGAAATTCGCGTTTTAGAAAAAACCAAAGAATTACGCCAAACCAATCTGCATTTACAAATGCAAATTGAAGAGCGCAAAAAAATTGAGCAACAGCTCTATCATGACGCTCATCACGACCCGCTAACCGGATTACCAAATCGCAGTTTATTCCTGACTCAGCTCGAAAAAACGCTGCAGATTTATCAACGTCACCCAGAGCACCATTTTGCCGTGCTCTTTATTGATTTGGATAAATTTAAAGACATTAACGATCAATTGGGCCACCAAGCTGGTGATCAATTCCTGATTAATGTCAGCGAGGCGTTTTCTGAATGCATTCGCGAACATGACTTACTGGCGCGACTAGCTGGCGACGAGTTTGTCATCTTACTGAATCACCTTAGCGATAAAAACCAAGCCGAAGATGTCGCCAAGCGGATCATTCGAGTGATGCAAAAGCCGTTTTGTATGAAAGGTATTTGTGTACAAAGTGGTGCCAGTATTGGTATTACCTATAGCAATAAGCGTTATGGCGATATTGATGAGATCATTCGCGACGCAGATGCGGCAATGTATTACGCGAAAAATGCAGGGCGTGGTCGGTTTGAGTTTTATCATCCCTTGCTCACCGCTGGAAAGCATCTACCAAAAGCCGTGGAATGCCATCATTTGTGTGATTTACCAAGCCATTTCCGCAGTACCGAAGTGGTTGATTACTCTGCATCAGCTACAAAACTTATCCAAACCGTACCTGCGGTACGCATGTTAGAAGCTTTTGGCGAGCATCCTGTATTAGGTAGCACTAGCTTCGATATTCTGAAAAAGTTCGCCGCTGAACGTGATGAACAACTTGAACTTGAACTCAAATTACTACGTGAAGCACAAGTTGCCACACCACAATTTGCTGGCCATACGCTACTGGCCTGTTCGACTTTACTGCTTGAAGAGCAGGCATTTGGACTATTGCAAAAACAACTGCAAAATCAAAGCAAAGGGCTTTGTTTACTGTTCAATGAACACGACATCCGGTTTGCCTCTAGTCGCCAATTGGATAATCTAAAGCAATTGGCGTTAACTGGTATTCCTATTGGCCTAAATGATTTTGCTAAAGATCGCTGCGATCTCACCCTACTTAGCCAAATCGACTTCACTTATGTGTTATTAAGCTCGACATTCAGTAAGCGAGTGTTGCAACAGTCTAGTTTTGAAGTGCAATTGAAAGGGATCTTAGCCGTGACAGAATGTAAAAACATTCAAGTCATCGCTAAAGGGCCCGCCATATTGAATTTCCAAACCTTGTTAGAAAAACACGGCTTGAAGCGCTTTTTTGGTAAACAGCTCAATTTGGCTACTTTGGCCGAAACTCAGGCCAGCAGCGAGTTACTCGCTGAGTAACTCGCTAATCGCGTTTTAACATCGCCCGTAAACCAGCTACCCGCGCTTGCCCCGACTGCATCCTTTCTTGTTGAGTTTTCACTGGCTGACGGCCTTCAATCAACAAGTCGTCCTGCGGTAATTCTTCAACAAAGCGACTCAGTTCTGGGGTGATCGTCTCACCAAATTGACGCCGGCTTTTAGCGTACGTCATAGTTAAAGTTTGCTGCGCACGCGTGATGCCAACATAGGCTAACCGCCGTTCTTCCTCAACGTTCTCTTCATCAATACTGACTTGATGCGGTAACAACCCCTCTTCCATCCCCACCATAAACACATGCGGGTACTCTAAGCCTTTTGAGGCATGGAGGGTTAACAGCTGCACGGCGTCGCTGTCATCTTCTTCTTCATTGCGCTCTAGCATGTCACGTAAGGTCAGTTTACTCACCACCTCAGGTAAGGTCAGGGCAGGATTGTCTTCATCACCGCTTAACATATCGCTTATCCAGCGATACAGCTCAGAGACGTTTTTCATCCGCATTTCCGCCGCTTTGGCTGACGGCGAAGATTCGTAAAGATAGGCTTCGTAATGGCTTTCGCGCACCATATCCCTTACCGCTTCTAAAGTATCGCCACGTACTGCGCGATCTGACAGTTCTACAATCCAGCGGGCAAAACCCATTAAGGCATTTAAGCCACGTCCCGCTAAACGGTTGACTAATTCAGGATCAAAACACGCGGCAAATAAACTCATATGTTTTTCATTGGCCAACGTGCCAAGCTTTTCTAAGGTGACAGGGCCAATATCGCGTTTAGGCGTATTCACGATGCGGATAAACGCATTATCATCATCTTGATTCACCAATAAGCGTAAATAAGCCATGATGTCTTTAATTTCACTGCGACCAAAAAACGACGTACCACCACTGAGTTTGTATGGAATGCGGTTAGTCATCAGTGCCTTTTCAAACACCCGCGCTTGGTGATTACCTCGGTACAAAATAGCGTAATCCCGAAAACTAGTGCGCTGCATAAACTTATGCGAAATGATCTCTGCCACCACCCGCTCTGCCTCATGCTCTTCATCACGAGTGGCAATAACGCGCAGCGGTTCACCATAACCGAGTTCACTGAAGAGCTGTTTTTCAAATTCATGCGGATTATTAGCAATCAGAATATTGGCAGCTTTAAGAATACGCCCGCTACTGCGGTAATTTTGCTCCAGCTTAATCAAACGTAAACCTGGAAAGTCTTTCTTAAGTAGCACTAAGTTTTGTGGTTTTGCACCGCGCCACGAATAAATAGATTGGTCGTCGTCCCCTACTACCGTAAAACGGGCGCGCTCGCCTACTAACAACTTTACCAATTGATATTGGCTGGTATTGGTATCTTGATACTCATCGACCAACAAATAACGAAAACGTTGTTGCCAGCGCTCGCGTACCTCAACAGATTGATTGAGTAATAGCGTTGGGATCATGATCAAGTCGTCAAAATCCAACGCATTATAAGCGCGCAGTTGGATTTGATAACGTGCGTATAGCTGGGCAAAAAGTGCTTTTTGTGGCTCACGCGCTTCCCTAACTGCACGCTCTGGTAAGATCAATTCATTTTTCCAACTGCCGATTTGGCTTTTAAGCAGATTGAGCAAATCTTTATCCCGATCTAGCTCCTTTTCCGTCAAGTCCCCTAATAGCTGCTGCGTATCTTGGTCATCAAACAACGAAAAACCCGGCTTAAAACCTAAAGTTTTGAGTTCTTTTTTAATGATCTCCAGGCCCAAAGTATGAAAGGTGGATACCCATAAGCCTTTGGCATCTTGCTTACCTAAAGTTTGCGCCACCCGCTCACGCATTTCCCGTGCGGCTTTATTGGTAAACGTCACCGCCGCAATGTTTCTTGCTTGGTACTCACACTGCTGCACTAAATAAGCAATTTTATTGGTGATCACCCGCGTTTTACCTGAGCCTGCACCCGCTAATACTAAACAAGGGCCACTGATATATTTAACTGCTTCATCTTGGCGGGGATTGAGTTTCATGAGCGACTAAACCTTACTGAGTTGGACTCGACATTTTAAACCAAGCATCACGCTAAGCCTAGCCAGAGTGCCGAATTGTTCAACATCTCTTTGTGCTCAGGGCGCAATGCGTTAAACTCAGTTACATCGCGAATAACCTGCAAACAAGGATCTGCTATGATCAACCCAGCTAAACTTGAAGAAATCGCCAAACAAATTTCTGGCAACATGCCTCAAGGTCTGAAAAACATCGCTGAATCGTTTGAAACCAAAACCAAACAAGTGCTGCAAAATAAACTCAGCGAAATGGACTTTGTCAGCCGTGAGGAATTTGATATTCAAAGCAAAGTATTAATCCGCACGCGCGAAAAATTACTTGAGTTAGAAGCCAAGGTAGCTGAGCTAGAAGCTAAGTTACAAACGCCACAGCAGTAACCCCCCTATCAACACTGTTGGGTACACACTCCAATGGTGTTGATAAAAATACAACAGTAGATAAATCATAAAGATAGCTAGGAACTGAGGTTGATTTCGGTAACAAAAAACAACCGTTTTATGATTCCTTGCCCCGCATCAAAATGTTACATTATTAGGAACTGCAGATTTCTAAAAATGGACATTTATGAAGCGATTTATCTTGGCGTCAGCAAGCTTAATTGCAAGCTGTATTGCGCTCCCTTTACATGCCCAAACCATCACGGTTGGCGCCCAATACTTTGCTCCCAAGCTGGACTTTGATGGCCATGATGCGAGCCCGAAACTCTACGGCGTGAGCCTCGGCATAGAAACCATTGAGCGTCTGTATTTCGAACTACATACCACAGTCAATGATAAATCAGATCAACTGTTTGGCGTGGATACCGAGGTAAGAGATAGCAATGCGGCCTATTTTCGCTTTGCATCCGAGCAGTACGATGGTGTGTCGTTAGATATTTTATTGGGTTACGCACGCAATACGGTGACTTTTTCAGGCCGCCCTGAAGTCTATGAGAGTAAAGAAGAATTTAATGGCTTCGCGTGGGGTCTTAATCTTAACTATCACTTAAGTGACTATATCCTACTTACTGGCGGCTACCAAAGTCGTTACAGTAAGGATGATATTAAACTTGCCGGTTTAAGTGCCGGGTTTATCGTGCAATTCTAAAGCCACGGCATAAAGGATTAACCATGACAATTTTCCGCCCACTACTTAGTGTATCCATATTCACCTCAGCCTTACTCGTTGCTGGTTGTGGTGGTAATGACAATGCCGAAAAAATCATCGATGCCTTTGATTTACAATCGCAAATTGACAAAGGTACGGTGGTCGTTGAGTTCAATATCGCTGGTGGCGATATTCGTATCAAGCCTGGTCAAACAGCGCAATTAACCGCTACTGGCGTTGATAAAAATGGCAACCAACGTGACATTACCAAAGAGTTAAAATGGCTGTCGTTATCACCAGAAGTCGCGTCAATTAATGCCGAAGGAAAAGTCACAGCGCTTAAAAATAGTGATGCAGTACAAAGCCTTATCACCTTTGAAGCCACCACTTTGACTGGCCTCAAGCGTACCGTGCAATTGTCGGTGAGCGATCTTGCCCCACAAACATTGAGTTTGGCTACCACCAACGCAGATATTGCAGCATGCGTTCCAAGCCAAGTTAGCGCTACTGCCCATTATGCCGACGGCTATGTCAGTGCATTGACCACATCATCGCTTAGCTGGCAAAGTTTAACCCCAGAAATTTTAACCACTTCGTCCACTGGTAAAATCACAGGTTTGCAATCGCAAACACAAGGCACCATTAAAGCCACTTATGGCGCAGTCGCGGCGCAGCTCAATGTCGCTATCAGTAATACCACTTTAAGTCGCCTTGCCATCGCCAATAGTCGAGGTGAAGAACTGAGCGAGTTAGATCTACAATTGGGTAAGCGCAGTACTTTGGTTGCCTATGGAGTAGCCGCGAACGGCGATAAACTTCCTCTGACTGATTATTTACCGTGGAGTGTTGACGACCAAACTCGCACTCACCTCACCGACACCAATACCGGCAAAGTGGTGTGGGCGGTTAAAACTGGCGACGGCAAAGTGACGACCCAATGTGACGTATTACAGGCAAGTGTCACCGTTGATCAATTAGGTGCTGGAAGCGGCAATGCCAGTAAACTGTCTCTGACTGATAATCTGCAAACCCTCACCCTGAAAGCCGGTGAAAGTACTAGTTTAAAAGTCTATGCCACAGTGAGCGGTTTGACGGCGTTATTGAACGTCAGTGAACTGGCAAATTGGAGCTGGGACAGTAGCAAACTGGAACTCACACGCAAAAATATCGGCAGTGATGAAGCCACCATTGAAATTAAAGCCAAGACTGGTAGCTCAGGCACAACCCAAGGTCAATTTAGTTACGATGGACAGAGTGTTACCTTGAACGTGACTATCAACTAAAAAATCGGGTTGCCATTGCAACCCGATTATTTTTTTAACGATTCCGCACTATCACATTGCGCACTGCTTGCTGGTGACCTGACGACAAATTATCACTGCCCGTTACTGCAGGATGGATCTCTTGCAACAAGCCATCTTTTAAGCCATATACCCAACCACGAACACTGAGCTTTTGCCCTCGCTGCCACGCATCCTGCACCACATTGGTCAAACAGACATTGCGCACTTGCTCAATCACGTTCAGCTCACATAACGCATCAATATGCCGTTGAGTTTCTAGTTCATTCAAGACATGCTGATGTTTCTCTTTAACATCAGCGACATGGCGCAGCCAGTTATCAATTAAACCAAAGCGCACGTCATCTAGCACCGCCTGCACACCACCACAACCATAATGCCCAACCACCAAAATGTGTTTAACCTTCAACACTTCGATAGCGAACTGCATTACTGACAGGCAATTGTGATCGGTATGTACCACCACGTTGGCGACATTGCGGTGCACAAACATCTCACCGGGCATGAGGTCAACAATTTCATTTGCAGGCACTCGAGAGTCCGAACAGCCAATCCACAAGTATTCTGGTTTTTGTTGTTTTGCCAGCTTATCGAAAAATAGCGGATCGCGCTTTTGGGTGCGTTCTGCCCACTCTCTATTCTTACTCAACAAATGATCTAATTCACACATGCGCTCTACCTCTTAGTTAGCACCCCTTCAATGAGAATATTTCTCGGTGTGAGCGCTTTATCACAAAATTCAAACATCGCGACATCATACCCAGCTGCTTGCAAATATAAAACCCTATCGAGGACCAACCAGATCTCCAGCGCGCGACGAAACGCATGACGCACCAGTTCGATCCGTTCGGTAATTTTCATCCTGCGCTCGCCTTGCTGTTGATAGTGAGCGTAATCCAGTGTTGCGGGTAAGCTGAGGCCTTTTTGCGCCGCAGCCCACTGACAAAAAGCACTAAACGTGCCTGAGAAAATTTGTTTGCCCACCGAAGGTACACTGACGTAGTGCGGCTCACCGCTGAGTTCAGCGCGCAATTGATCAAATCCCAACCGCCAACTGATCTCTTTATAACGCACGGCAGCCAAACGTCCGGGCGCTGTAACAGTTTCTTGCAACGCTAACTTGATATCATGGTGGGTTAAGCGCAACTTGCTACTTTGTGCAGGCTCGCTCAGCGCCTCATACGGCTCTGTCGTATAAAGATGATAGCAACAGGGGGAGAGGCTGAGCTTTTGGCAACCTGCGGCAACGCCTTCACGCAAGAATACTTGGTGTAAACGGCCACAGGCATGTAATGCCACCGCATGATCAGTTGCCTGAAAATACTCACTGACATTGTCTTGTAACACATCACAACGATGGAATTGCATTGCCAACTGCTGACGCGTTGCCACAGTGGCTCCCTCGTCACATAAACTTTGCTGTAGCTCTAGGGCGGTAACTTGCTGTGCGCCCTGAAACGCTAAAATTCGCCCTAAATGACCTTTACCCGCACACCATTCCAAATAACGTCCTGACACTTTGCCCAAAGCACTGCTAAACGCTTTAAGCTGCGCAAGCTTACGGCCTTTAATACCGTTTTCAAGCCAAAATGGTAAAGCAGCGGCACTTGGCTGACGCTGAGGTAAAATAGTTAAACGAGACAAAGTGTTAAGTTCGGTAATATGCGGTTTTAGCCACTCCAGTAATGCACAGGGTGAAGCCTCCAGCGCTGCGAGTTGTTCATCACTTAACGCCAACAGTGGTGCACGCAAAACTGCCCAAGGAATATCTGGCTCATTAAATGCCACACGATGCCAGTAAGGTTTCGTCGCATGTAACAACTCATCAAGCATGAGAAACTGCTGCAGATAGGACATCACACCATTCCTAGAGGAAAAAACTCATTTTACTGCATTTGGGTTGGAACATGTACCTCGTCGATGGTGACTGGCAACAGCTGAGCGCCACACTTTAGGTGACGCTCCATACCAAACTGATAGAAGTCATTAAAATCACCGTTTTGTGCCATCGTCTGGATCACTTGGCTGAGCTTGTCAGCTAATCCGGCATGTTTGCTACTAACAAAATGGTATACATTTTGTCGCAAGCGCGGCTCTGGACGATAAAATAAGCGTCGAAACCGCGAACTACAAATAACCGTGCGCGCCCCCCAATCAAATGACAGCAGCGCTTCGCCCACACCGGATTCAAGCGCCTTAAACGCCGATTGGTCATTGTTAACATAAAGGCAGCTTAACCTTTGCTCTTCACAAAAATGCTGAATAGCGGGGGTGCCTTTAGGTACTATCAGCACTGTGTCTTGAGTAATGCGTTCACAATACTTAGCTTCAGCACAGTAGTAACCATTATCTAAGGTAAACAGTGGCGGTTCGATTTTAACCAGCTCAGGGTAACGTTCGATTATTTCCGCCACCCGAGCAGCATCTGCATCCAATTGACCATCAGCGAGCAATGCAAGCCCTCGTTTTGAGGGATGAAAAGTTAACAGCGGAACAATTCCCAGCGGCTGATATAAACGCTGATAAAGCCGCTCTAAAGCAGCTTGGTTGCCCGGATTGGCGATACTTTCCGAAACATTAATAATATAAGGTGCAGCTTGCTCTGTAGCTGCCATACAAGCGAAGCTTAGCGATAATAACGTGCTCCAAAGTATACGCACGCTCATCACGGCTCCTCATTTCGCCGCTGCAGCTGCAACTTGCGCCGTTTAGAAAACATTAAGTGTAAATACATCGGAATGGCTAGCAACGTCAGTATACATGCCGCGACCAACATCCATGACCAGCTGGGTAATTGCGCTTGGCTATCAGAAAACAAAAAGCCTCTGCTATGCTCTCGAAACTGCTGCTTGTCGAGCTGATATAGGTCAGCAATCCACTCCCACTTACTGAGCGTCATATTACCCAAGGAAACGCCAGGCACCGAAATATAGCTCTTGAGCTTTTCCGCCTCGTAAGCCAACTGTTCAACTGATTTTGCCGTTGCATAGTGCTCGTGAGTAATCGCAATTGCTTCTTCCATATTTAACAACGCATAACGCCAACCACGTAAACTGGCCTCTTTAAAGCGCTGTACCACATCAGGTCGATAGCGCACCATTTGCTCGCTGGTATATAAAATATCGCTGTAGACGTTGAGACCATAGCGCTTTGGGCAAATTAACCGTACCTCAACACCCAGCTGTTTCATCACAAAAGGCTCATTGGTGATATATACCTGTAGTGCATCAAATAGGCCGCGCTGAAAATCCTCCATAGGATGTAGCCCAGCATAGAGTCTCATTTCATCAATACTAACACCTGAACGTTCGAGCATAGCCACCAGTTCAGCATTTTCGCTGCGGCTGATATGTGGAATACGTTTACCAGCAAAATCTTTTGGCGCTTTAATATCACTGCCTGCATTAACCATCCAACAGTACGGGGATGATTGCAAAATAGCAGCCATTGCCACCACAGGTTTTCCGGCTAATCGTTGTTGTAGCACACCCGAATGAGTGATCCCGAAGTGGGCACGACCAGAGAGGACATTAAAGAAAGTGTCTGGATTATTTGGGTCAGCAGGAATGATGTTAACGTTCAGCCCAGCTTGTTCGTAAAAGCCTTTTTGCTTGGCAACATAGTACCCAGCAAACTGGAACTGATGAGTCCATTTTAACTGTAGCGATACCGAGTCTAATACTTTGGAGTGTGCGAGCAACGGGAAACACATCACACTGAGCAATAAACTGTTGTACCAATACTGCCACCGAAACGCATTCACCTGCGCCGCTCTCCTTGTTTGCAAATAGTGACTTTCCCATCATATTGAACTGGGTAAAAGATCTACGCCGCTGATTTATCGCCTAACGAGTCTAAACAATCAAACCGGCGCGCAAACGACCCGAAACATCAAGTCGTTTGGCTATAACTATAGAGAAACAAGGCAATTTTGCAAGTTAGCCAACCATTCTTGGCAAACTTGCAGGTAACTGCAGATACTGTTTAAAACACGCATTATCCGTTTCGTCCTGATACTGATAACCCAATTTTTCCAAATGTGCAGCAAACTGATCTTGGTCTTTTGCCGCAATCTCAAATGCCGCCAGCACGTTACCTTGTGCAGCACCATGATTGCGATAATGGAAGAGTGTAATGTTCCAATTATTACCCAGCATTTCCAAAAAGCGTGCGAGCGCTCCGGGGTATTCAGGAAACTCAAAGCGCAATAAACGCTCTTGTAACGCCACCGCTGGTTTACCGCCCACCATATAACGAATGTGCAATTTAGCCAATTCGTTATCCGACAAATCAACAAACTGATAGCCGTCTTTACTTAAGCCTTGCTTGACTTCGTCTAATTCTTGTTGCCCATTGCGCAGTGCCACACCAACAAAAATCTGTGCATCGTCACCACCAGCATAGCGATAATTAAACTCTGTAATGGCACGTCCGCCCAGTGATTGGCAAAACCTTTTAAAGCTGCCCTTTTCCTCGGCTATGGTCACACCAAACAAAGCCTCGTTCTTGGCACCCAAAGCCGTGCGTTCAGCAATATAACGTAGCCTATCAAAATTGAGGTTAGCGCCGGACAACACGGCCGCCAATTGCAAACCGCGCTCGCCAGTGGTGCGACACCATTTTTTAAGTCCAGCAGTGGCAAGCGCCCCAGATGGCTCCGCAATAGCTCGAGTGGCAACAAAAATATCCTGCACCGCCGCACAAATTTCATCCGCCGTTACAGTGACAACTTCATCACAATATTTTTGCGCTAAGCGAAAAGTTTCTTTACCAATTAGTTTTACCGCCACACCATCGGCAAAACTCCCGACCCGTTCTAATTCTACCGGATGACCTGCTGCTAGGGCCGCTTTTAAACAGGCGCTGTCTTCAGCTTCCACACCAACAATGCGGATATCTGGACGCAGCGACTTAATATACACCGCCATGCCAGCGAGCAAACCACCACCACCAACAGGAATAAACACCACATCTAAGGTATCGAGCTGCTGCATTAATTCGCGCGCTATGGTGCCTTGCCCGATGATCACATCTTTATCATCAAATGGCGGCACAAACACTGCGCCTTGCTGCTCAGTTAAAGTTTGCGCATACGCATTCGCAGCATCGAAATGGTGACCATGCAATACCACTTGTCCACCGAGTTTTCTTACCGCATTGACTTTGATCTCAGGCGTCGTCACTGGCATTACTATGGTTGCTTGATGACCTAAATGAGCAGCAGACAAAGCGACCCCTTGCGCATGATTGCCCGCAGAGGCCGTCACTACATGACTTCCTGCTGGTAATTGTCGCAACTTGTTATAGGCACCGCGCAATTTGAACGAATAGACAGGTTGCTGATCTTCACGCTTGAGCCACACCTGATTGCCCAACTGTTCAGATAACGCCGCCATTTCGCTCACTTCCGTCACTCGGGCGAGCGGCTCCATATTGGCCTGGATGATGGCCCGGAAGTAATCCAGTTCTTGTGCCACCATCAACTGAGTTCCTCAAGTTTAGCTAAATCGCGCACCGCTCCTTTGTCAGCACTAGTGGCTAACAGCGCATAGGCTTTAAGCGCTGGGCTCACTACACGTTGGCGGTCAAGTGGCTTGTACGCTTGCTTACCACGCGCTTGTTGTAGTTCACGTCGCTTAGTAAGTTCTGTTTCATCCACTAACAAGTGAATGCCACGGTTAGGAATATCGAAGTGGATTAGGTCACCATTTTGCACTAATGCTAGTACGCCACCGCTGGCAGCTTCTGGTGATACGTGACCTACCGACAAGCCCGACGTACCGCCCGAGAAGCGACCATCGGTTAAGAGCGCACAGTATTTATCTAGGCCCATAGATTTCAGGTAACTGGTTGGGTAAAGCATTTCTTGCATACCTGGACCACCTTTTGGCCCTTCGTAGCGGATCACTACTACATCACCTTTTTTCACTTCACCGCCCAAAATGCCAGCAACCGCGTCATCTTGTGATTCATAGACAACGGCAGGGCCGCTGAAATTCAGCATTTCATCGACCACCCCAGCGCTTTTCACGATACAGCCATCTACCGCAAGATTGCCCGACAATACCGCTAAGCCGCCATCCTGACGAAACGCATGTTCAATACTGCGAATACAGCCATGCTGCCTATCTAAATCTAGACTATCCCAACGATACGCTTGGCTCATTGCCACTGTGGTGCGGATCCCCGCAGGTCCAGCACGATAGAAAGTCTGTGCTTTTTGATTTTGTGCATCGCTGGCATCCCAACGGGTGATCACCTCACCTAAGTTACCACCCGCAACATGTCCGACTGACAAATCAAGCTTGCCGCCATGCGCTAATTCTTTGAGGATAGCCATGATGCCACCGGCACGATGCACATCTTCAATATGATACTGCTGAGTGGCGGGTGCCACTTTACAGAGAAAAGGTGTTGAACGTGATAAGCGGTCAATATCGCTCATATCAAAGGCCACTTCACCTTCTTGCGCCGCTGCCAATAAGTGCAGCACGGTATTCGATGAACCACCCATGGCGATATCTAGCGTCATAGCATTCATAAAGGCCGCTTGATTGGCAATATTACGTGGTAATACGGCATGATTGTCCTTACCGTAATATTCATCACACAGTGCCATAATACGTTGTCCAGCAGCGACATAGAGCTGTTTACGGTCAGCATGTGTTGCAAGCGTGGTGCCATTGCCGGGTAAGGCTAAACCTAAAGCTTCTAACAAACAGTTCATGGAGTTAGCAGTAAACATACCAGAACAAGAGCCGCAAGTTGGGCAAGCTGAGCGCTCAATTTGCTCAGAGTCCGCATCACTCACCGTTGGATCAGCGCCTTTCACCATGGCATCAACTAAATCTAATTTGATGTCGATGTCAGCTAAGCGGGTTTTGCCCGCTTCCATTGGCCCGCCGGAAACGAAGATCACCGGAATATTTAAGCGCAGTGCCGCTAGCAACATCCCAGGGGTGATTTTGTCACAGTTAGAAATACACACCATGGCATCGGCACAGTGGGCGTTGACCATATATTCGACTGAATCGGCAATTAAATCGCGCGAAGGTAACGAATACAGCATCCCACCGTGACCCATAGCGATACCATCATCAATCGCTATGGTGTTAAATTCTCTTGGCACACCACCCGCATCACGGATGGTTTGCGCCATCATCTCACTCAATTGATTTAGGTGAACATGGCCCGGTACAAATTGTGTGTAAGAGTTCACCACCGCAATAATAGGTTTTTGAAAATCGCTTTCGCTCATTCCGGTTGCGCGCCAAAGTGCGCGTGCGCCCGCGCGTTGCCTGCCTTCTGTGGTGGTTTTACTACGTAATTTAGCCATGTTCGCCCCTTTAAATTGCGCTGTACAAGCTATGCACAGCGGCTTTCCTCATTCCCAAAATTAGTTTGGCAGGAAATCCCTGCCGCATTTATTACTCGTTAACGTATTCTAACCAGCCGTGTGGATCTTCAGACTGGCCTTTTACCAAATCAAAGTAGGCTTGCTGCAATTCTTCAGTAATAGGGCCTCGTTTGCCCTCGCCCACCGGCAGACCATCGACACTACGTACAGGTACGATTTCCGCTGCGGTGCCGGTCATAAAGAACTCGTCCGCCAAATATAAAGCTTCACGGGCGATTGATTCTTCGCGCACGGTATAGCCACGCGCACGGGCCAATTCAATAATGGTGTCGCGCGTTAAGCCTGGTAAAATACAAGCCGTAAATGGTGGGGTATAGAGTACGCCTTTTTTGATCACAAAGAGGTTTTCACCCGCACCTTCACTTAAACAACCACTGACATCCAGCGCAATACCTTCAACATAGCCGTTACGTTTTGCTTCACCCGAGATTAATTGTGAAGACAAGTAGTTACCACCCGCTTTTGCCGCAGTTGGCATAGTATTAGGTGCTAAACGATTCCAAGATGACACACACACATCCACGCCTTGCGCTAGGCTATCTTCACCTAAGTAAGCACCCCATTGCATTGCTGCCACTGTCATATCGGCACGATGAGATTTTGGGTTTAAACCTAAGCCAACGTGACCTAAGAAAGCAAAAGGACGCAGGTAGGCATTTTTAAAACCATTTTCACGTACTACGTCTTTACAGGCTTGGATGATTTCTTCTTTGCTGAAAGGTAGTTCCATGCGGTAGATTTTGGCTGAGTCATATAAACGCTGAATATGATCGGTCAAACGAAAAATTGCCGGCCCCTTAGGCGTATCATATGCACGGATCCCTTCAAATACTGAGCTGCCATAATGCAAGGCGTGGCTTAACACGTGAGTGGTAGCCTGCTCATAAGGGATCATTTCGCCATTGTGCCAAATAAAGTCTGATGTCTTCGTCATCGTTAATACCTTGTTTTAATCTCTGTTATACGGCTTGCTGTTTCAAGGTATGTAACTGTACATCCTTTACTTCAATCAGCTTACTTAGTTGTGTTGTCAATAAATAGATAGGCTTGTCGCTATCTACTGTCATCGTGATATGGAATAACTCATCGTGTCCGGCCAACTCTAAATTGGTCAGAGTAAACCCGCGATGACGGGCGACACGCAAAAAACGCTCAATTGCGATAGTCTGCTTTTTCACTGCTAGGGTCAATTGGTGTTTCATTGCGCTGTCTCCGTCATCATTTCATCATTCGCCGCACCTGGAGGTACCAGCGGCCACACATTTGCTTTGTCATCAATGCAAACATGCAGTAAATAAGGTCCTTCAGCCGTCACGAAAGCATGGATAGCATTTGCCACTTCATCTTGACGGGTGATTGTTTGTCCCGGAATACCAAAAACCGCCGCCAGCTGGACAAAATCCGGATTGTCCGACAAATTAGTTTCGCTATAACGGCCTTCAAAAAATAGCTGCTGCCATTGCCTAACCATGCCAAGGCGTTGGTTATCAAGGATCAGTATTTTTACCGCTAAATTATTACGACGAATGGTCGCCAGCTCCTGAATATTCATCATGATTGAGCCATCGCCCGATACCGTCAGTACGGTATCATGTGGCCTTGCGATTTTCGCGCCGATAGCAGCAGGTAAACCAAAGCCCATAGTGCCCGCACCGCCGCTACTTAAATGGTTACTTGGGTGAGTAAATTTCATATGCTGCGCCACCCACATTTGATGTTGGCCCACATCACAGCACACCACGCTATTTGGCGGTAATTGTTGGCTAAGCTGATTTAACAATGCAGGAGCAAAAACTTGCTCACCCGGAAAGTCATAGCGCCAAGCATGAGTGGCTTGTAAGTCACTGATGTTAGCAAGCCACGCACTGTCGGTAACAACGCACTCAAGTTGCGGCAGTGACTGTTTTAAATCAGCGTGTAGCATTGCCGCTACAGGTTTACGTTTACCGATTTCAGCACGGTCGATATCTAAGTGGATGACTTTGGCTTTGGCAGCAAACTTAGCTAAATTACCCGTTACACGGTCGTCAAAACGTGCGCCGATACACACTAATAAATCACATTGTTGTACAGCTATGTTGGCCGCTTGACCACCGTGCATACCAAGCATTCCTAAGTCGTATTCATAATCAGGTAATACGCTACCAAGGGCTTTTAGAGTTGAAACCGCTGGCATACGAGTCTTATACAAAAACTGCATTAACTCGCTTTGTGCATCGGCCATTTGCACCCCACCACCAATATACGCCACAGGACGTTTCGCATTGGCCAGTAACTCGTTGGCTTTGGCTAACTGCTGAAGACACAGTTGAGGTTGCTCAGTAAATGCTTCGGCCAACCAAGGATGAAATGGCACTTCCGCTAGTTGAATATCTTTGGGGATGTCGACTAATACCGGACCAGGACGACCGCTTAAAGCAACATGCATGGCTTCTTGTAACACTTCTGCCAATTCATCGGCACTTTCCACCATGTAACTGTGTTTAGTACAAGACAGTGACATGCCTAATACGTCGATTTCTTGAAAAGCATCGGAGCCGATAGCTGCGGTAGGCACTTGGCCTGTGATAGCAAGTAAAGGCACTGAGTCCATCATTGCATCAGCAAGCGCGGTGATAAGGTTGGTCGCACCTGGGCCTGAGGTTGCCAAACACACACCCAATTTCCCAGTGCTGCGTGCATAGCCTACGGCAGCGAAACCGGCGCCTTGTTCGTGGCGGGTCAAATAATGCTTCACGGGCGCACCGTAGAGCGCGTCGTAAATTGGCATAATGGCCCCGCCTGGGTAACCAAATACCTCAGTAACGCCTTGCCTAGCAAGTATCTCTACTACCAATTGTGCCCCTGTCATTCCTCATCCCCAGTTGTAACGTAATAAAAAATTTAACCCTAAAACGACGAAGCCCCCCGGACTTTTCAGTGCGGGGGGCTTCCTAATCTGCTGCTACTTTTCTTACAGCACTAGCCAGCCCCCGCGGTAATAATAATCACCACGTTGATAATCACGACTAGGACTAGAGTTGCTGTAAGCATGTGTATAAACCGATTCTATTGAATATGTAAGCAAGGCCTAAGTGCCCTGCGTTTCTGCTTTTTCTATTAGTACATAAAGGAACAGTAGCCGTCAAGCATAAAAACAATGCGATCATTCACTACAAAAGCAATTTAAAAGCATTGATTATGCAAAATAAAGCAAGATTTCAAATTGAATTGACACCTTTACAGGTTTGAGCAAATTTTACCCCTCCTCACAACACCAACCTTGCACTATCCGTGCAATGCTAAAAAGTTGCATTAAATTTTTGTGATTTACCTTTAACTTTGGATATGATTTGGCAACATCAAAGATTAGGATCCGATCATGCGTATTTCCCTAGCTCGCGCCACCTTTTTCAGTGCGCTATTTTACTTCTTGCTATGTTGCCAAACAGCACTCGCCAATGGCCTCAATCCAGCGCTCTATTTAATTGAAAAAAATGGTCAGCAATCTTATTTGTTTGGTACTGTACACATGGGCGATCAGAGCATGGCAGTGCTGCCAGAAAAAGTCACTCAGGCGCTGAAAAGTAGTGACCAATTAGTCGTTGAAGTGGATTTAAGCCAGCTCACCGCAGCACAGCTACAAGCCAGAGCTTTCCCATTAATGTTACTACCTGAAGGGCAAACCTTAGCGTCCAGACTTGACCCCAGTCACTACGAAAAACTCGCAAACTATTTGCAAAGTCAGGGGATGGATATCACCCAAGTACAAAGATTACAACCTTGGGCGGTGATGATTGAATTGGCTCGTATGGCCTATATGCGCGCAGGTTATATGCCCGAATACGGGGTCGATATGCAGCTACTAAAACTTGCAAAGCAGCTGCAAAAACCCGTGTTAGAACTTGAAACTATTGAACAGCAATTTGGCTTGTTTAGTCGTCTCGGTGAGTTTGAAGGACAGATGATAGACGACGCTTTAGCGCAGCTAAATGATGCAAACAAATATATTCATCCGCTGATTTATGCTTGGCAGCGCGGCGATAATGACGGACTAGCCAGCTACCACCGCAGCATTTTCGGTCAAGATGAATACACTAAGCGTAGCGAGCAAATTTTGCTCACTGAACGCAACCGCGCTTGGGTAACGACGCTAGTCCCCAAGCTCAAGCAGCACTCTTTGTTTATTGCGGTTGGCGCTTTGCACCTCACCGAACAGCAAGGTTTGCTTGAACTTTTAAAAATAAATGGCTTTAAGATTAAAAAAGTTTAAATGTGTTTAAACCTTTTGCTGTGAAGCTGTCGTCTAAATAGATAATTCACAGCAACAGGTATTTTTAACCATGAAAACTAAACTCTTTGCCCTACTTATTACCCTTGGTTTGTCATCTGTGGCATTCGCCGATGATACTCGCACCATCACAAAAACATTTAGCAAAAAAGACAGCGCAGAGCTTGCCATCGACGTTCCTGTTGGTAGTGTCGACATCGATACTTACGACGGTGACAGCATTGAAGTCACTATCGTGCTTAGCCATAAAAACGACGACAGCTGGTTTGCCAAAAAAATCAATCTCGACGAATTTGAACTTGAGTCTAAGCAAAGCAGTAAAGCACTGGCTTTGACTATCGACAGCGATGACATTGAGCAAGAATGGCAAGTCAAAGTGCCAGCCTCTATGGCACTCGATCTTGAGCTTGGCGTTGGTAATGTGAAAGTGGTTGACCTTGCTAACTCTGCAGCAATCGAAGTGGGTGTGGGCAAAGTACGTATCGACACCTCACTAGACGACTTCAAAAGTGTCAAACTGGACTCAGGCGTCGGCCATACCAGCATCAACGGTTTTTCTGTTGCAATGAATGAAGAGCGCAACATGGTCGGCTCAGAAGTAAAATATCGCGGCAAAGGCGAGCATAGCATTGCGGTTGAATTAGGTGTGGGCAATATTCGTTTAAGCCATTAATTACGCACCCGCACAAAATCTTAAAAGCGGAATTTTAGCGACATATTCAACGAATTTAACGGCTATTTATCTAAAATAGCCGTTTTCCTTGCTGTCTTACAACTTCATCAAATTGACCCAGCAAAACAACCTTAACCGACGCAGAGCGCTAACACTTGAACTAAAAATCAACGCTTGACACCCAGACGTCTAAAATGTTTCAATGCCGCCTCACCCGATTTTTATGCTGTGGTATGGATGGCTCCATACCCTAGTATTGGGCTGGAAGAGGAGCGTTATTCAGGTAGTTGACTGGAGGGGAGCAAACCCCAACGATGGTCAATGAGGGGAGATAACGCCGAGAAGTAAACTGTTTTGCTATGGTTTTATTTCGGACGACTGGGCTGAATCCCAGCGACTGTCACCAAGAACTGGTTTTGGTGGAGAGCTTCTGGTCTTGAAATTATTAGGCCAGTGCTGCCTATTTTTTTGAGTCCATTGCTCTTCGAATTTTAATCTGTTCGAAGCTTTGGATCCCTCCATGCTCCGAACACTTTTAAGTTCGGTAGAGATGAAAACATCATTCGACTTATCTGATTATCCGTTATGGACTGCTTTGGTCACGCCTTTTGACGCCAATGACCAAGTAGATTACGACGTACTGACACGTCTTGTTGCTGAGCAAACCGCGGCTGGCAACGGTATTTTGCTATTGGGTTCAACCGGCGAAGGTTTAGCGCTGACGCTTGCCGAGCAGCAGCAAATTGTGCAATTTGTGTGTGACCTCAACCCTCAAGTGCCGTTAATGGTAGCTGTCGGTGGTATCAATCTACATGCTCAATTGGCATGGCTGGCATTTTGCAATACTTTGCCAATCCACGCTTATTTACTTGGCTCACCGCTCTATGCCAAACCGGGTGTGGTCGGCCAAACCCAATGGTTTGATGCCCTGCTGAGCCACACTGAACTACCTTGCATGATTTACAATGTGCCGGGCCGCAGTGCGGTGGCGATTGCGCCAGAAGTATTAACCAACCTTAGCCACCACAACAATCTCTGGGCGCTCAAAGAAGCCTCTGGCGACATCAGTAAGTTTGAAGCCTTCCGTAAAGCAGCGCCTCAGGTAAAAGTATTTAGCGGCGATGATGGCTTAATGCCTTATTTTGCGCAAGCTGGCGCTTCTGGCTTAGTAAGCGTGGCTGCCAATGCGTGGCCGCAGCAAACCGCTGAATTTGTGCGCCGCTCTTTGGCGGGGACTTTTCCGAATTTATTCACCACTTGGACGGATGCCGTCAACAGCTTATTCACTGTAGCAAATCCTATTCCTGTCAAAGTGTTGATGCACCAACAGGGCAAACTGGCAACGCCACACCTACGCCCACCACTGACTCACTTAGAACTCGATAACACCGCGGCGCTTAGTGCTGCGAACGACACCATTTTAGCTTGGAATTAAGGTAGTAGCATGAGCTGGTTAGATTTATTAAACGATTTAGAACAAGGTAAAGTACGCGCAGCAACACAGGATGAGCACGGTCAGTGGCATGCCAATGTTGCAGTGAAACAAGGTATTTTAGAAGCGTTTCGCAACGGCACCAATACTGAATTTCCCGGTGGCTTTGTTGATAAACACAATTTAGCGCCGCGCGGCTTTGCCGCTGAAGATGGCGTACGTATGGTACCAGGTGGTAGTAGTGTGCGTCGTGGTGCGTACGTTGCACCAGGCACTATCATTATGCCACCGGCCTATATCAACATTGGTGCCTACGTAGACTCTGGTACTATGGTTGATAGTCACGCGTTAGTTGGTTCATGTGCACAAATTGGTAAAAACGTGCATTTAAGCGCGGCAGTACAAGTCGGTGGGGTACTTGAACCCGTCGGCGCAAGCCCTGTGGTAGTTGAAGATGGCGCCTTTATTGGTGCCGGCTGCGTCTTAGTAGAAGGCGTAGTCGTGAAGAAAAACGCGGTATTAGCACCCGGTGTACGTCTTTCTGCTGCAATCCCTGTCTATGATTGTGTCAATGAGCGCATGCTCGACAAAGGCGAAGCTATTCCTGAAAACGCCATTGTGATCCCAGGTTCACGCCCAGCCTCAAGCGAATGGGCAAAGGCCCAAGGTCTGAGCATGTCGTGCGCTTTAATCGTTAAATATCGTGACGAGCAATCTAATGCTTCTTTGCTGCTTGAAGAGGTATTACGTTAATGACGTTTTTGAGTACGCCGCTACGCACCGCGCTGACTGAATTAAGTCAATCCGAGGACACGGCATTTTTTGTTTATGACCTCGACAAGCTCAGCGCACACCTTAATGCACTGACGCAGCAAGACGTAGTCAAGTTGTGGTATGCAGTCAAAGCCAATCCGCTTTCTGCCATTATTCAAACTCTTGACCGTGCTGGTTTTGATTTTGATGTGGCGAGTTCTGGCGAGCTTAATCAAGTATTAGCTCAAGGCATTGCTGCAACGCGCGTACTCAACACTGGCCCGGCCAAATCAAAACGCCAAATCGCCCACTTTATGGCACAAGGTGTACGCACATTTGTAGCCGAAAGCACAAATCAAGTCGCCTGGCTGCAAGCTGCGGCGGCGGAATATCATACGACCTTACGTATTTTACTACGGGTGCAACTGCGCTGGCCCGATAGTGAAAAAAACCCGCTCGGTGGTGATAGCCTCACGCCATTCGGACTCGGTGTGAATGAATGGCAGGCGCTGACTTTAAGTGACTATCCGAACCTAGATTTTGCTGGCTTACATATTTTCCAATGGGGCAACATGCTGTCAAGTGACAAGCTCGCCTCCTTATGGTCGCAAATGGTGCCACCGCTGCAAGCCTTAGCGCAGTCTCTGGGTATGCAGTTACGTATTTTAGATTTAGGTGGCGGCCTTGGTATTCCGTATACCTTTACCACTTCAGGCCTTGAATGGCCAAAACTACTCGATGCCCTCGCAACCATTAAAGCGACCTCTGGCGTGGACGAACTCTGGATGGAGTTAGGTCGTTTTGCGGTGGGGGAATGTGGTTACTATGTCAATCCGGTAGTAGAGCAAAAGACCAATTATGGTGCCAAGCAGCTGATCTTAGCGGGTGGGATCAATCATATTTTGCGCCCAGCAGTCACCAATCAGGCTTTTCCGTGTCAATTGCTACGCGACTCAAATGCGACACCCAGCGACTTTTTGCTCCATGGCCCGCTGTGTACCGCACTCGATAGCCTAGGTCAGCATAGTCTGCCAAGCGATATAAACGAAAACGATTGGTTAGTGTTCAGTCAGTGTGGCGCTTATGGCTTTACCGAAAGTATGCCGTATTTTCTGTGCCATGAACTGGCCGCAGAGTACGTATTGCAACAGGGCCAAGTGATTTGCTTACGTGACGCGCAAAGTGCCGCGTATTACTTGAGGTAAATGATGACTGCCGTTAATGCCATTACTCAAGAAAACATCGTGGTCGGCGAAATTGCCAATGGTTTGCCGCTGACCATTCCGGTTTACCGGTTAAAAGGTCAAGGCAATGGGCCGTCTGTGTATATCCAAGCCAATATGCACGGTGCGGAAGTTCAAGGTAATGCGGTTATTTATCAGTTACTTGAACAACTAAAGCAATTGCCGCTGTTGGGTGATATCACGTTAGTCCCCTATGCTAACCCCATTGGCTGCAACCAAAAGTCCGGCGAATTTACTTTAGGCCGTTTTGATCCAATCACAGGCACCAATTGGAACCGGATGTATCACGACCATACCGGTCTGATTGAGTGTTTTTTACAGGCACAGCAAAACGCCGATGAGCAAGAGCTGAAAGCGCAGTTTAAAGCTTTGCTTATCGAGCAAACGCAAAATTTACTTGATGGTCCGGCGTATAGCCTCACCACAGGTAAACGCATCGCGCTTAATTTGCAACTGTTAGCACATCAGGCTGATATCGTACTGGATTTACACACCGGACCAATTTCTGCTAAGCACCTGTATTGTCCACTCTATGCCAAAGCCAGCGCGCGCTACTTCGATATTCAAAACGTGTTATTGATCCCAGAAGGGTTTGGTGGCGCGATGGACGAAGCCTGTTTTAGCCCTTGGTGGCAACTGAGTCTTGCACTAGCAGCACAAGGCCGAACTTTTCCAGTTGCCGTTGAAGCCTTTACAGTGGAACTCGGTTCACAAGAGAAAATCGATTTAGCCGAAGCAAAACGCGATGCAGCCAGTATTCTCAGCTATCTAAATTACAAAGAAGCCATTGTCGCTGGCAATTATCAGCCCGCTACAATGACTCGTTATGGCTGCTATCTCAAAGATTACCTTGCCTTTTATTCGCCTATGGGCGGCATGGTGGAATACACCGCGCCACTTGGCGAACCTATTCCGGCAGGAACCACCATCGCCCATATTTTGCGTATGGAGCAGTATTTAAGTGAACAACCTTTACACAGCATCAAAATAGATACGCCTGCCATCCCGATTTTGCACTTTGCCTCCGCCAGTGTGAATCAAGGCACAGAACTTTATAAGTTCTTTACTCACTATTTTGAGCTGTAACCGTTTTATTGCGTGAGAGTAGGTAGGCTTGACCTGACCTACTAAGGTGTCGGCGGCGCAAGCCGCCAGCCTTTTCTATGTACCAAAACCCAAACAAGTCAATTTAATTCCAGCCAAATTCAGGCAAATGTCACTTTATGTAAGTATAATAGCGATAATCGCCGCAAATTACGGATAACTTATGCGCTCTCGCTTCACCCTGACATGGCTTTCACTACTGACAAGTTCGTTCACGGCTACCTTGAGTGCCGCTGAAACGGCCGCTCCCGATGAAATTGATCTCATCAAACAATGTATCTTAAATGAAGTCATTGGCGGCGACCAAAACCGTACTATTGCGGAGTTAAAAACCTATTGTGCACAAATGGATGCGGCTAAAAACCTCAGCCAACTCGACAAACGTATGGCACGTGAGCGGGTTGGTGAACACAACCGTAATGTGCTGACGCCACATCAGCGCAATTATATTTTGCCTGTATCTTATGTATCTCATCCCAATAGTCGGCCATTTGACGGGCTACAAAATGATGCTAATGCCGGTGAGCCACTAGATAACTTCGAAGTAAAATATCAATTGTCGTTGAAAGTGCCGCTTTATACTGGTTTTTCAGACAAAGACCAAGCGGTTTATATGGGCTTTACACTGCAATCATTCTGGCAGTTTTATAATAAAGATATTTCCTCACCGTTCCGTGAAACCAACTACGAACCTGAGCTGTTTTGGATAAACTTCCTCGATGACGAAAACGTCTTATGGGGTGATGAAATGGCTTTTGTATTGGGTATTTCCCACCAATCCAATGGCCGCAGCCAACCTAATTCCCGCTCTTGGAACCGCATTTACGCCAATTTCTTATGGGAAAACCGTGGTTTTGTGTTTAGCTTTAAACCTTGGTATCGCCTCCCTGAAGACCGCAAGTTAGACCCTCTCGAAGCCAAAGGCGACGATAACCCTGATATCCATAAGTATATGGGTTATTTTGAGTTTTCAGGTGCTTACCGCGTGGAGGAACATGAATTTAGCTTTATGTGGCGCAACAATTTAAATAGCGATAACCGCGGCGCCATTCAGCTGGATTGGTCTTTCCCAATTTGGGGCAAATTACGTGGCTATGCGCAATACTTCAATGGCTACGGTGAGAGTATGATTGACTACAACGCTGATATTGAACGCTTTGGGGTTGGGATCTTATTGACGGATCTGCTTTAACAGCGCTTATTCCTGCCGACATTTCCTTGTCGGCAGTCGTTTTATTGGGCTGAAGCTTGGCTAAAATAGGCCAGTGCCGCATCAAATACAACATCACGTTGTTCGAGATAATCAAGCCAGGTTGGGGTTACGACGATATCTGGATAGAGGGCATCTGTTGGTGTTGCTACAAAGGCGTAATAACGCTCAGAAACGCTTACCTGCCTTTTTGAGTTCGGCAAAGTAAAAACGTGCAATTCGCCATATTGATTAGGGTCACCTCCTGTGGGCGTGCCTATTAGCTTGGCATTCAAGAGTTGTTTATATTGGGCCGCATTACTCATCGCCGCCGAAAATGTCCCCGCATTGATTAAGGTGACAACACCACGTTGCCAATCCAATGTTGCGACCTCTGACAAACAAGCAGCAAATGCAAGTCCCGTATAAAAACTCCCACCTTCGTTATCGCGTAAATCAATAATCACATGTTGACTGGCATGAGCATTCAGCTGCTTTACCACTAACTTGCACTGTGTCATTACTTCATTAAATTTGGGATAACTATCAAAATCAAAATAAGCTGTTTTACTCGCGGCAATAAAGCCGAGCCGGATGCCAGGTAAGCCGATGTCGTTTAATTTAGTTGCCTCAGGCAAGTTACTGCTGACATTGATGGCACCAAACTTCCTCATGTCCACTGCCGCAATGGTGTGCGTTTGCAATGTTTGTTTGGTTCTAAAGGTAAATTCTGCTTGGCTTAAATTATCAATAATTCCAACACCATACAGCAATTTGGCGAGTATGATTTGAAAGGCAAAGCGGACTTGCGCACTGTACGTGTTATCCACACCATATAAGTACGGTGCGAGTTGCTGCTCAATTTGCGTGCGTAGTACGCCGTTAATCGCCACTAGTTCACTACCAACAAGGTCGCTATATTGCGCCGTTGTCCCGACGACCCTTAAGGTATTATCTATCCACATCAGTTTAAACGGAAAATGTTGGTGTGGGCCTGACATGGGATAGTAATTACTATGGCCATCTTTGAGACTCGCCATTATTTTCATCAAGACGACTTCGACTTGAGGTTCATCTAAATCAGGCAATTGCGCTGAAAGCTGTTCAATCGCTGCATCAAATTCCTGCTCACTGGTGGCATGAAATGGATTTACATGCGTTTCTTTGACTTGTTGCTGCAGATAGCGAATATCCTCCTGCCATTTTGCTTGCGCTTGCACAGTGAGCGCTTGAACTTGGCAAGTTATAGCGAGGAAAATACCACAGATTAACCCTTTCATCTCGTTAACTCCTTGCTTGATGCTGCATAAAAATTAGGGGCGAAACACCAAAGTAAGAGTTAAACGCACGACGAAAACTGTCGTAATGAGTAAACCCCACTTGACTGGCGACATTGGCTAAATCCGCTTGCGCTTGTGACAACAGATCTCGAGCACGTTCTAAACGTAATTTGCGCACATAAAGGCTGGGTGTACTGCCTAGATGTAATTTAAACAAGCGCGTTAATTGCCTCGTACTAACACAGGCTTTGTCTGCCATCTGCTCGACGGTAATAGCTTGTTGTAACTGGCTTGGTAACCATTCCAGTAACGCCGACAAACGTAAACTTTCGCCATTTTGTAACGCCAGCAAATCGGAATATTGGGTTTGTTGCCCACCACGTTGGAGATACACCACCAGCTCTTTGGCCACCTTAGCCGCAATTGCGTTGCCATAATCAGCGCCAATTAGCGCTAACGCTAAATCAACGCCGGATAGCACGCCTGCCGACGACCATACCTTACCGTCGTTAATAAAAAGCGGATCGAGCTTAACCTGACAATGCCCAGCTTGCTGCGCCAGTTGCTGACAATGACGCCAATGGGTGGTGAGCGTAAGTGCTTGCTGTGGATAAATTTGCGGCAAAATAAAGGCGCCGGTACAAATACTGATCACCCGCTGGGCACGGTCAGCGAGCTGTTTGAGCTGCGCACCTTGCTGAGCAGATAAGCGTAACTGGCGCATTCCCGTGCCACCACAAATAATCAAATCATCGAATTCGATAACATCCGCTAGCCCCAGCTCAACATTCACACTCTGTCCATAGGCGGTTTTTACCGCACCTGCAGATAGACTCATGAGTTGGCTGTAATACGCTTGTGGGACAATATCATTGGTTTCCATAAATGCGTCTAATGGCCCAAACAGATCCAGCGCCTGAAAACCATCCGCAATAAAAAATAGTAGTTTCTTTGTCATAGCTTCCTCTCCCTCACCAAATCACTATAACAAACCGCCGCGTGTCATTTACTGCATTTTTTCGACAAAAAAGGACATACAATGAATTTGTTTAGCTTGTGAAGACACTCAGCAGAGGAAAGGATATAACACGGAGTAGGCGAGCATATTTGGATCAAAACAGCCTATCAGGCTAAGTGTTATCTTGTTTAATAACACTTAGCCTCACGCAAAACTTTTATCGCACCACCACAAAAGTGCCTTCAAACTTTGCCACCAGCACGTCGCCATCATAGACATTGACTGGCACTAGATATTTGGCTTTTCCCTCTTCATTCAAGGCGCTGAGTTCACCCTGACAATCGGCCAAAGTTACGGTTGCACTTGGTGCTGTAGTCAGTGGTTTTAAATATTTAATATTGGCGTCCGCCAGCACAATATTGCCATCCAACTCCTGCTCTTTTAGCGCTAAATAAGTAGCGCCCCATCCCGTTAACGTCGCCATACTATAAATAGAACCTGCGAACATCGAGTTATGTAAGTTGAGGTTAGCTTTGAGGTCAGCTCGAGTAGAAAATTGCCAATCGGTATAGCTCTCTACCTTTATACCCATCGCATCGCTGATAGGTATAGATTCGCGCCAAGTATCTTGCAATACTTTGGTCCAATCAGGACGACGGAACCAGCCCGGCTCAGAAGGCTTACGCTTCACCATTTTCCAATGTTGCACTTCACCAAACGCTAAATGCCCTTTGCCAACCACTTCATAGCCATGCCGCTCGTAAAAGCTGAGCGCGCGCTCTCGCGCATCAAGTACCAACTCTTCGGCATTTTGCGTCCAAGCAACGACTTCTAGCTCATGCAATAACCGACTGCCTAAATGCTGACCACGGTGGCCTTCGGCTACCGCCATATAACGCACTTGGGCTTGTTTTTGATTGTTAAAATGTAAGCGAGCAACACCTAATACATCGCCCTTATTATTGCGAATAAAGCGGTGCTCTGCGTCTTGCTCTAAATCATCCTGCTCACTGCCGCGTGGTTGACCCCAAGGCGCGCGCAATACCTGCCAACGTAATTGATAATAGGCTTGCCAATCTTCACTACTTTGTGGGGTAGTCACTTGAAACATGTCGACTCCTGTTGCTGATTTTTACCCGCCATCTTGCTGTGGGGCTATTCGTCTTGTTGTGCAATCACCTTACTAGAATTTCTACCACGAAGAAATAATACCAAGGCGTAAGAGCGGGGAAATTTTTCATTCAGTTTGGCAAGATTTGGCGAAAATCAATTTGTTAGCTATGCTGATGACACTATGCAAGCGTTTCTTACCCCTGAGGGGATTATTGCCAACGAATTCGTTCGCCAAAGCCACAAGCTCGGGCACCTATTGTATTGGCATAAACAAGGTAAAATTAGCGTTCAAGTACGCCAAGAAAAGACCTTACGCTGGTTACTTATCAATGATACGCTGCAATCGGTTATCGAGTTAAACCACCCTGAACATCTGTTATTTCCGCATTTACAGCTATTGGCGCGGCTTTGGCAGCTCAAGCCGCCACCGCAAGATGTGTTAGAGCTAGGTTTGGGCGCTGGCGCTATCCGCGACTATCTCAAAGCGATTTATCCCGACTGCAAAGTCAGTTCAGTAGACAATAACCCAGATATCATTCATTGCTATAAACGCTATTTTGGTGGTGATCCGCTCTGCTCATTAACTTGTGGTGACGTGATGCAAGTGCTCGAGCAACCCAAGAGCTATGATTGGATCATTTTAGATCTGTTCAGCGATATGGATGCCCCAGTGTTTTTGTTTCAGCACAAATTTTATCATTTACTACGTGCAGCATTGAACTCAGGCGGCGTGTTGTATATTAACTTTCTAGCCGAACACGATTCGCAACTCAAACAATTAACCCATTTGCTTATCGCTAATTTCGGCAAAAAGCCTTTTGTTGCCGAAGTACCGAACTACGCCAATCACATCATTTCTGTAACAAAATAACACCCAGCTTAAACTTGCAGCTGAAACGTCACCGGCCCATCGTTACATAAACTCACTTGCATATCCGCACCAAAGCGCCCAGTTGCCACATTTAGCCCTGATGCTTTAGCTTGCGCCACAAACGCTTCATAGAGCGCTTCGGCCTGCGCTGGTGTTGCTGCACTTGAAAAACTCGGTCGCATGCCCTTTTTAGTGTCAGCAGCTAAAGTGAACTGCGACACCACCAAAAGTTCACCTTGGATATCACGCAAACTTAAATTCATCTTGCCGTTTTCATCGGTAAATATCCGGTAGTTGCTGACTTTATGTAGTAATTTTTCAACACTTTGCTCGTTATCTTGCTGCTCAACGCCAAGCAACAATAAGATGCCTTGCTTAATAGCACCAACAGTTTCGCCTGCCACTACAACTTGCGCATGGCTCACCCGCTGAATTAATCCAATCACATGCACACTCTTTAATGATCTAACTTGATAAGCAACAGATCTGCTGCCCGCCGTATGGCCTCCGAATATACGCTATTTCGCACACAATGCCCAATACCATCTAAGATCAAAAGCTTAGCATGCATTGTGGTGGCTAAAGCTTGCACCCCAGCAAAGCGGCAAATTAAATCATGGCGACCATGAATAAACCAACTGGGTATGCTTTGTAATTGCGTCGCATGTTGCAAAATAAAGCCATCAGGGACAAAGCCCCCAGCGGTAAAAAAGTGCACCATTAAACGAGCTTGCAAAAGCTGATGTTGGCGTTCGGCGAGTAGGTATCTTGGATTCGACTCACCCGCTATCAACAAACGCTCCCACTGACACCAGTGCTGCGCAGCTTGAAAGCCCAGCAACTCATCCTTGCCATTGAGACGCTGATGATATTGCGCTAATAGCGCCTGCCATGACAAATTCTGCGAGTTAAATTGTTGGTATTGCTCAGGGTAAAACTGCGCCCCCGCACCTTCAGGAGAGTACATCCAAGCAAAGTCAGCAGAACTACTTAAAAAACTCGACCATAATACCAACCCCCGCACCCGTTTTGGCTCAGCTAAGGCATATAAGAGCGCTAAGGTGGCGCCCCACGACCCACCTGCTAGCACAGTTTTAGTGATATCGAGGTGGTCAAGTAAAGTGGTTAAATCCTGTAATAAATGCGCGGTAGTATTGTGCGCTGTGCTATGCGGAGTAGAACCGCCACAGCCACGTTGGCTATAGAGAATAATGCGATAACGTTCTGGATTAAAATAATGTAGCGGATAATGGCAGATTCCGGTTCCCGGCCCGCCATGGCAAATAATGACGGGCACGCCCGCAGCGCAACCGTACTCTTCAACTTCAAGCTGGTGGCCATCCCCGACAGCCAAGTGAAACTGCCGAGTCGCGTCACTGATCTGATAAAGTTGTGTCATCATACGGCTCCTAGCTTGAGGTAGCCGCACTAGGGCTACTCTTCTACTAACGGTGTAGGTCGTCTGCTACCTTGGACACATACGGTCACTTCTGCGCCAAGCAACACCACAATCCATGAAACATAAACCCAGACGAACAAAATCGGGATGGTCGCAAGCGCCCCATAGATCACTTCATACGACGGAAAGTGACTGATATACAGCGCAAAACCTTTTTTACACAGCTCGAACAACATAGCTGCAAATAACGCTCCGGGTATAGCAGCCCGCAGCGGAACACGGGTGTTCGGTACTAAAGTATAGAGCATGATAAAGCCGAGCATGGAAATTCCGTAGGGTAAAAGTTTCAATAAGAAACCACTAAAGCCCGGAATACCTTGATCAGCAAAGGTCACCAAAGACACGATATAAGAAGTCACTCCGATACTGGCGCCAAGAAACACCGGCCCTAAGGTCAGCACCATCCAATAGATTGCAAAAGAAATAATAAATGGCCGCTTGTTTTGTACGCGCCAAATTCGGTTGAGGGTGACATCCACATTACGAATAAGCAGCAATGCAACCCCTGCCAAAAAGCCAATCCCCACCGCGGTCATACGATTGGCATTACCCGTAAAAGCAGTTATGTGCTCGCGGATCACATCCGACGACGTAGGCACAAAGTTATTAAAAATAAAGCTTTCAATAGCAGTGCGGGTCGTTTCAAAACCTGGAAACGCGGAAAATATCGCAACCCCGACCGCGATTAACGGCACTAACGAAAGAAGTGTTACATAAGCTAAGTAACCCGCATTGACGGTGATCTGATCTTCCAAACAACGCTTGAAATAACGCTGCCACCAACTTGGCTGATGACGAATAAACTGTTGCACTGTTGCCAGCGCCGCACGTCCCATATTTGCCAGATCCACCGTATTTTCCTCATCTAAATTGGAAATTGCTTTTGCACATCATAACAATCAATCACATAATTAACAGCAACAAACGGAATCATGAGTATCAAGATGAAAAAACTACTGCTTACCTTTGCCCTAATGACAACCTTAAGCGGCTGTCAAAGCGCTTACTATTCTGCCATGGAAAAAGTCGGGATCCATAAGCGCGATATCCTTGTTGACCGCGTTGAAGACACCAAAGAGGCCCAGCAGCAATCACAACAAGAATTTCAATCTGCGTTAGAACGCTTAACCACTCTTATCAACTTTGATGGCAAAGAACTGCAAGCTGCCTATGATCAGCTTAACAGTGATTACGAAGCCAGCAAGAAAGCGGCAGAGGACGTAAGTAATAATATTAATAAGGTCGAAGATGTTGCCGAAGCTTTATTTAATGAATGGCAAGATGAATTAGAGCAATACAACAACGCCAGTATGAAAAGAGAAAGCGCCAAAAAACTCGACCAAACCAAACGCCAGTTTGATAAGCTGCTGCGCTCCATGCGCGCCAGTGAAACCAAAATGACGCCTGTGCTATCCGCACTAAAAGATAACGTGCTGTACTTAAAACACAACCTCAATGCCCAAGCAATTGCCGCCATTCGTGGTGAATTCAGTAACCTAAAACGTGATATTGAGCGGCTGATCACCGAGATGGATCGCTCTATTGCCGATTCAAACCGCTTTATTGCGCAAATGAATCAGGAATAGCGGCTCGCTTAAAAACAAAAAACCGCCTTTCGGCGGTTTTTTAATTACTGAGCATCGAACTCAATCCCTAAGGATTAATCCTTCGGACCACGAGACGCACGTTTACGCTCGTTTTCAGTAAGTAGTTTCTTACGAATACGAATGCTCTTCGGCGTGACTTCTACTAGCTCGTCGTCATCGATAAACTCAAGCGCTTGCTCAAGTGACATGATAATTGGTGGCACTAAGTTTTGTGCTTCGTCAGTACCTGCAGCACGCACGTTAGTTAACTGCTTAGCTTTAAGCGCGTTAACGGTTAGGTCGTTGTCACGGCTGTGGATACCGATAACCATACCTTCGTACACTTCAACACCGTGGCCGATAAATAGACGACCACGATCTTGTAGGTTGTAAAGCGCGTTTGTTAGTGCTTTACCAGCCGCGTTTGCGATAAGTACACCGTTCTTACGTTGACCGATGTTACCGCCTTTGTGCGGGCCGTAATGTGAGAATGTGTGGTAAAGCAAACCAGAACCAGACGTTAATGTCATGAATTCAGTTTGGAAACCGATCAAACCACGGCTTGGCATGATGAAGTCTAAACGTACACGACCTTTACCATCCGGACACATATCCGTCATTTCTGCTTTACGAAGACCGAGTTGCTCCATCACAGAACCTTGGTTTTCTTCTTCAAGGTCAACTGTTACTGTTTCGTACGGCTCTTCAAGTACGCCATCGACAGTACGTAAGATTACTTCTGGACGAGATACTGCAAGCTCGTAGCCTTCACGACGCATGTTTTCGATAAGGATACCTAAGTGAAGCTCACCACGACCTGATACACGGAAGCTATCTGGGTTGTCAGTGTCTTCAACACGTAGTGCTACGTTGTGAACTAGCTCAGCCGTTAAACGCTCACGGATGTTACGTGACGTTACGAATTTACCTTCGCGGCCAGAGAATGGAGACGTGTTAACAGAGAACGTCATAGTTACCGTTGGCTCGTCTACAGACAATGGAGGTAACGCTTCAACGTTGTTTGGACAACAAATGGTGTCAGAGATTTTTAATTCACCAAGGCCTGTTACGGCCACGATATCACCCGCAGTCGCAACTTCAACTTCGTGACGCTCAAGACCTAAGTAACCAAGTACTTGGCCTACTTTGCCATTACGTTTAGTACCATCAGCGCCAACTACTGTTACTTGTTGGTTTACTTTTACTGAACCACGCTTGATACGACCAACACCGATAACACCTACGTATGAGTTGTAATCTAGCTGAGAGATCTGCATTTGGAATGCGCCATCAGGATCAGCTGCTGGTGGTGCAACGCAGTCAACGATAGTTTGGAACATAGGTTCCATGTTGTCAGACGGCGTGTCTAAATCTAACGTTGCCCAGCCATTGATAGCTGAAGCGTAGATCACTTTGAAATCTAACTGTTCGTCAGTTGCGCCAAGGTTGTCGAATAGATCGAATACTTGATCCATTACCCAATCAGGACGTGCGCCTGGCTTATCAACTTTGTTGATTACCACGATTGGCTTAAGACCTTGCGCGAATGCTTTTTGCGTTACGAAACGCGTTTGCGGCATTGGACCTTCTTGAGCATCAACGAGTAGCAATACAGAGTCTGCCATCGACAGTACGCGCTCTACTTCACCACCGAAGTCGGCGTGTCCAGGGGTGTCTACGATGTTGATGCGGTAATCGTTCCATTTGATCGCCGTGTTTTTAGCTAAAATGGTGATACCACGCTCTCTTTCAAGATCGTTAGAGTCCATTACACGCTCGTCGTTTCCACCACGTTTTTGTAACGTGCCTGATTGCTCAAGAAGCTTATCAACCAGCGTTGTTTTACCGTGGTCAACGTGTGCGATAATCGCGATATTTCTTAACTTTTCGATGCTCATATTCTTACTCAGAGAAGTTTTAATCTCGTTGATCCTAGTCGATCCGCGCAAAATTGCGCGCCGAGATGCCCAATACGGTTATAAAAGGTCGCGTATTATCCCTTATTACGGGAATGGATGAAAGTTTATGCAAGATTATTTTTCTATGACAGCACTGAAAAGTACGATAAACAGCTGAAATTCTAGCGAAACCTAGGGAGTAACAAGGTAAATTTCGCGCCACCGAGTGGTGAGCGACTAATTTGACACTCAATTTGATGCCAATCGAGGATCCGTTTCACTATCGCCAGACCAAGGCCAAAGCCACTTTTGGCCTGCTTACCTTCACCTGCCAATCGTTGAAATGGCATAAAGATCCGCTCATGATCCGCTTCCGCTATCCCAGGGCCATCATCTTCAATGATAAGCGCATAGCGCCCAGCATGAAAAACCAATGATACTTGTACTTGGGAATGGCTGTATTTAACTGCATTCCCCACTAGATTAACCACTGCACGCTCAAGATAGTGCGCGTTACCTAACACCTTACACTCTGCAATTAGCTCTAGTTGTAGCTTTCGCTCTTTGTGCTCACCAAGCGCGCTGACACTGCTATGCACTAACTTGCTAAAGTCGAGTGGTGCTTTGCTTAAAGCTTGATTAGCGAATTCAAGGCGTGCATAGCTCAACATTTCTTCAATCAACTTTTCCATGTCTTGAATATCTTGCTGAATACCACGCCGCTGCTCTGGGTCCACCGAGCTCAACATCGCCAAAGCAAATTTTAACCGTGCTAATGGCGTACGCAACTCATGCGACACGGCACTGACTAAGTGTTTTTGATTATCCATCAGCCGCGCAATACGCTTGGTGAGACCTTGAATTTGTGCGGTATGTTTAGCAATAGCAGAGAAATGCACAGGAGCGAGTTGTAGCTCAAGCTCACCACGCGCGAGTTGCTCAGTAAGTAACTTTAACTGGTTAAGATCTCGCCACAATGGCCGTAACCATAGCCACAATAGCAAAGCCAACAAAGCATAAGACGCAAGGCGAATAGCCCACTTTAAATACTGCTCAGAAGGCGGTAAACGATAAGGACCCAATTGCTGTAAATGCGCTTGATCTGGCATTAAGAAATAAAAACTGACTGAGCTGTCATCTGGGTACAGCATCACCAACTCGCCAGCTTGTAACTTAGCTAACTGCTCGGGCAACCATGCAAATTGCGCTAACGTCAGTGAGTCGCGCTGCGCCGCCAGCTGAGGTTGTTGCAGGATAAACTGTTGCTGCTGGGTAGCCAATTGCTGTGCAACCGCTAATTCTTCTTGCTCGCCTTGCACGCTTTGCCACAGCAATTCACTCAGCAAATTAATGGCAAAAATACTGCAAAGTACCAGCAAGATTAAACTAACGGCCAGTCTCAACATACAGCGTAAACTTTACCAAGCATGCAAAGCACACATATAACCTTTACCCCATACCGTCACTAGGCGCTCAGGATTATCCAAATTGTCGCCGAGTTTTTTACGCAGCTTACAAATACGAATATCCACACTACGGTCTAGACCATCATATTGACGCCCAAGCACCTGCTGATATATCTCATCACGGCTGTGAATTTGCCCAGCTTGGCTGGCTAAAAACCACAACAAGTCATATTCCTGCGTGGTGAGCTCGACCCGCTCTCCCATTAAAGAAACCTGACGCGCAGCAGGTTCAATTGCAAGGCTACCAATCTTAACGGTTTCCTGTTGCAATATTCGGCTATTAGCGCGGCGCAGCAGCGCATTGACGCGTGCCAGCAGAACATAAGGCTCTGCGGGTTTGATAACATAGTCATCACCACCAAGTTCAAAGCCTTTTACTTGGTCAAAATCGCTGTCTTTGGCAGTTAAAAACAAAATAGGCCCGGCATAGCTGTTGCGCACTTGGCGACACACGGTATAGCCATCCCAATTGGGTAGCATTACATCTAAAATCACCAAATTAGGTTGTTTGCGAATAATGGCCGGAATAGCACTTTCACCATCATGCAGTACATCAACCTGATGGCCATTCTGCCGCAAAAACGCCGCCGTCAAAGCCGCCAA
This sequence comes from Pseudoalteromonas fenneropenaei, assembly GCF_042643375.1. Classification (NCBI taxonomy): domain Bacteria; kingdom Pseudomonadati; phylum Pseudomonadota; class Gammaproteobacteria; order Alteromonadales; family Pseudoalteromonadaceae; genus Pseudoalteromonas; species Pseudoalteromonas fenneropenaei. Next base: position 46,444 of record NZ_JBHRSD010000017.1, on the reverse strand, counting down.
GCGTTCGTCATCTTCTACTAAGATTAATTTAGCCATTAGAAAAAGCTCCAGTCGTTCTTTAACCGCCGCCGTAACCTTGAAGTTTGAGCTTGCATACTAGTGAGTTGCTGCGCAGCAACTTCAGTTTGATCAGTACGGCGCAAACTAAGCCGCGTTTGCTGTTCTACTTGTAATTCCAATTCAAGATTTATCGTTTGTCCTGCCTGCCAACATTGAACTGCCCGCTCATCTTGATACAAACACAATGCTTCTGTTAACACTTGGCTGCCTTGCAATTTAATTGTCAGCGTACACTCGCTACTATCATCCGCACTGATACACACCGAAGGTTTAATGCCTAGTGTTGGCGTGTCTTTGCCGAGCTGTTGCGCGCTCAGCGGCAAGTGACAAATTAAGCTAAGCAGCAGCCAGTAGCGCCTAGAAAGCATAACTCCCCGCAACAAATACGGCATAGCTGTCATCCTTGGCAACCAGCGGACTTGCGCTGATGTGTGAGCCTAAGCGGCTGTATTTTGCTCTGAGCAAGAAACGCCAACTGGCATTAATGGGCTTACTGTAACTGAGATTCATAAACGGCGAAACGCCACTACCAGCTTGGTACTGATACCAGCGATCGACTTTATCCCGGTAACCAACACCATAGTAATAATCCGTTAAAGCACTGTCTTTATATGTCAGCCCAGCGCCAATTGTTAGGCTGTCATCATGACTAAACAGTGCATCAAACCGCTGATTCAAGGCTAATGTCGCATGATAACCTTGATAAACTCCTGAAATATCATGCAACCACTGCGCAGTGAGCTTAGTATTGGCGCGCCAATACCAATGTAATCGCACTCCTGCATCCAGTGCCCAATCTCGGTCTGCTATCTGATTTATCGACAACCTAACGGCATCATCTTTAACCGCGCTCAGCGCTTCCGCTTGACCGTTGAAGAAAATATTACGTGGGTGATAGCGGTAGAAATACGTCGCCTCATCGTTAAATTCGCTCACAAAGCTAATATCCAGCGCGGCGTCATCAACGAATGTGTAACCAGCACTGAGATTTTCGATAAAAAAGCGCTCACCGTAATAGCTGATGCTCGGTACAACCAACAGCGGAATGTCATCTCCCCCATAAAGCGGGTTATCTATCACCCCAGCGCCAACAGCCACTGCAAATCGCCAGCTACCAACAGCTTGGCAACTCGGCGAGTTTTGCTCACAAGTTGGAGGGGCAGCAGCCATAACTTGGGCTTGCAACATCACTGCGGCGATAAGCATTGCAACACGGTTCACATTTTTTCTCCACTTTGCCACTTCTCGCACTCTATCCGTTCGCGATCTACCACGCCAGCCTAAACAACATTTAATAACAATCGATAGCACACCAACAACAGACGTTTTTCAATCCTCATGCCAAAGTAAATTTGCCCTTAACCTTTATGGCAAGCAAGGAGATCACGATGAGTTACCGATTTTTACTGGGATTAATGAGTGTAGCGTTACTGGCCGCTTGTAACAGTGACCGCGAACAGAGTTTGCAAGTTCCACCGCTTAATACCATGCAGCCAGCGCTCAGCCCATTAAGCGCCGCCAATACCACGCAATTTTCAATCTATTTAAAAAACGGCATTTATCAACGCGCTCAGGGTGGCTGGAATGAAGCCGCCATGCAAACGCTGCTAAATGGCATCAGCCCTGATATGCAGTATTCACGTACCACCAGCCAAGAGCAAACGGTGGCAGAGGCTAATCGCGTGCAGTACGATGGCCAATATCTCTACGTTGCAGCTTCACCTTGGCATGATCTCGAAGCACACCAATCCAGCACGCAAACCAACTACCTTAGGGTCTTAACTGCAGATGCGGACGGCCTACTCACCGAAGTAAAGCAACTCCCGCTTGGTGACGCCGAACAACCTTTAACTTCGCTTTACCACCACCAACAAACCTTGGTCGCGATTAGCCAAAGTCAGCAGTTTTCTATTTTGCCTTTTGCGTTTGCACGCTTTGCCGGCAGCGACCATTTTACGGTGGATCTACTAGACGTATCTGTTCCGGCTCAAACCAGCAAAATCAATACGTTGCACATTGATGGTAACCTTATCGACAGTCGCGTGATTGGCGACCAACTGTATCTAGTCAGCCACTATTATCCCCAAGTACAAAATCTCAACAACGGCGACGATGACGCAGCTCGGCTCGCTAACTACACCACCATAGTCAACACTAAATTGACCGAGTTGCTGCCCAAAATCAATGACACTCGGCACGCCACCTCACAACCGCTCATTCAAGGTGATAGTTGCTTAGTCCCCAAAGACGCCACCACGCTTGATGGCTATGATGGCATTACCACTATTACTCGGATTGCCTTAAGCGACAGCGATAATCGTACCACCTTATGTATTAACAGTGCACTTGATGGCATATACGTTAATGAATCGCACCTCTACGCCTTTAGCACTCGTTATGACAGCCAAGTTAAAACTGCGGTACATAAATTTGCGCTCACCGATGAGGATATAAATTATGCTGCCACAGGAGTATTTAATGGCCGCTTGCAAAGCTATTATCCTAACTTACGTTTTAGTGCCAAAGGCGGCCAACTACGCATTGTGATGAGTGAAGACCTCAGCGCTGGACATTACCGCCACACGCTCTATGTTACTGAGCAGCAAGGTAATAACTTGGCGGTGATAGGGCAATATCCAAATACAGCGCAAGACACCCCAATTGGCAAAACCGATGATTCAGGTCAAGTCAGCGAAGACATTTACGCGGTACGCTATGTTGATGAACGCGCGTACATTGTGACCTTTGAGCGCGTCGATCCGCTCTATGTGCTAGACTTAAGCTCAAGTACGGCGCCTAATTTAGTTGGCAGCCTTGAGGTGTCAGGTTATTCAGCGTATTTACAACCTTTAGATAACCATTTATTGCTTGGGATAGGTCAGCAAACCGACATTCAGCAAGACCCTCAAGGTAACCCGCGGATAGTCAGTACAGGTACTAAAGTCAGTTTGTTTAATGTCGCGGATCTCAACAACCCGCAGTTAATTGCCGCTGAGGTCATTGCAGGTGCTTACAGCCCTGTGGAGTTTGATTACCACGCGCTATCTTGGCTGGCAATGCCAGATCAATATCGACTCGCATTGCCCGTAGAGCGTTGGCTCACCGATAGCAATGAGATTTGGCAACGGCAAAATCAAATGCTGGCTTTCAATGTCAGTAAAGGCACTTCACCTCAGCTCACTTATAACGGCAGTAGCGAGGTGCATTATGCGCCCTTGCCCGCACCTGACTTTGTTGATGCCAGTCGTGACCGAGCAGTATTAAACAGCACCATGCTTTATTATGTGCATGGTAATTATGTGTGGCAAAGCCCTTGGCAGACACCCGCTATGAATTCAGGCCCTAGATAGACAAAGCCTGCAAGGGAAGTACTCAGCTTGCTGACGTACTTCCCTTTTTATTGCCTCGCATGGTTACCATTGATAATCAACTGGAGTTACGCACTTTGGTGCCGTAGCCGCAAGTAAATCAGTGCCAACACACCGCAAGCAATTGCCGCAAGATATAAAACTTGGAACGACAATAGCGGCCAGAGCAAAGCGCCCACACTCCCTCCGCCAATAAAACCACAGATGATCAATAAAAACAGCCCCACTTTGCGCTTGTCTAATCTCTCACCGCGACACCACGCGCCCAACATCAAACCCAAATCGGTAAAAATACCAGTAAGATGCGTGGTGCGAATAATCGCGCCGCTGTAATTGGTGACAAGCGCATTTTGCATTCCACATGCCATGGATGCACAATATAGGCCGGCTTGTAAGTCAGCTGTGAGCAACCAAGCCGCTGCAGCTAACAGCAGTGCTTCGACCCACAGCAAAGTGTCATAATGGCGTCCTAATTTGAGGGTTTGACCGTGCAGCAGCACGCCACTTATGGCTGCGCCAAGGACAAAACTGAGCAAGATAATAAGTAAATGAAACACCAGCTGAGGTTTGCTTTGCAATTCTGTCGCAGCAATAGCAAATAAAGTTGCCGTACCAGAAAGATGCGATACTGCTTGATGAGCAACACCAAGTAAGCCAACTGCGTTGACAAGCCCAGCAATGGCCGCCAGCACAAATGCACCCGCTTCAATCCAGCGTGGCAAACGATTTAGCATAATGTGATGTTCAACCTACAACCACCCGATTACGGCCATCCGCTTTGGCTTGATAAACCGCATCATCGGCCAGTTTTAACGCGGTACTAAATGGCGCATGCAGATTCACTTCATGTACACCGAAACTCGCGGTTAAGGTTATTTTCAACGCCCCATGATACACCGCACTTTCGGCAATCTTGGCTCTTAAGCGCTCCGCGACAAGTAAGGCATCCTGCAGGGGCGTTTGTGGTAACAGCGCAATAAATTCCTCTCCACCAAGACGGCACAAACAATCCTCTAAACGCAGTGCCTTTTCACAGCGCTCGGCAAAGTTTTTAAGTACCACATCGCCGACATCGTGGCCGTATAAGTCGTTGACTTGCTTAAAATGATCTATGTCTATCATCATCACGCATAAAGGGAATTGCGCGCGCAAATGACGGCTTATCTCACGACGGGCAAAATCCATTAAGTAGCGACGATTTCTAAGCCCAGTTAATGCATCCTTAAACGCCAGCTCGCGCAGTTGCTGCTGTAATAACCATAGCTCTTTGACCAGTAAACGGCGGCTACAGCAATCGGCAATAAGTTCTGCGTAGCTGATTTCTGCCCCACTCCACTGCCTGACTCCCGTTTTTCCTTCACAGCACACTACCCCATGTGGAATACCATTTTTGAAAATTACCGCATCCAACATGGTAGTAATGCCATGAGGTTGTAAATAACTGTGATTAAACTCAAATGTCCGGGGATCGCTTGCCGCACACTCTGCAGCAATCGAAGTACCGGAACTAATTGCCTGAAAATATTTTGGAAAGTCTGAATAATTGAGGCTTGGAAAATGACTTAAATGAAGGCAATCGCGAAGCTTAATATCATCACATTGCGCACAACCAGGGCAGCTGCCAGGCGGCCAGTCCGTGTTAGCAACATTAACCAATTGGGTAGGTGAGGTTATGTTATCAAACAACCAAACCGATACGCGGGTGACTTTTAGGGTACTACAACCTTCATGGATAATATCGGAAAGGAAACTTGCATAGGGGCCAGACACATCCACTTCTTCAGAGCTGATACGGCGAAGACGCTGAGTAAGGTGACTGTGATTATACATGCTTTTGCGTTCATGACAGGAATGCAAACGGGTCGTTTGCATAATACATACATAGAGCAAACCACGAAAACGACAAATCGTCAAGCGCCAGACTAAAATGTCCTATTTAGCACTGGCGCCGAGTTGAGTTTAGCAATATTTAGCCAAATATTTCTTAAACACCGGATCGCTAAGTAACAATTGCTTTTGCTCTGCCAAAATATCGCGCAAAATCGCTTCTGACGTTAAGGGGTTCGCCAACACCACACGAAATACCACAGTCGGTTGATGTTGATATTGCGCTGGCGTTAAGCGCGTTCTTGAGACAAATGAACGCCCAGACTCACGTTGGCGTTTTTGCATGCTCGCAGTAAAACGATTGAGCGCTGCATAAATCTCTAATTTTTCGTCGCTATCGGCATTGGCAATAGCCTTTTTAATCGCTGTAGGCACTAATCGATAGGTCAATAAGCACAGCTCAGGCTCAGAAATAAGCTCAAAATCGTCATCGGCTTTAATCAATTCCGCAAAGAATTTAGCTTTGCTGATACTTTTATCAATTAGCATTTCATAGCCTTTACGGCCGATAACGCGTAAGCAAGCATGTACTAACATCGCCATACCTGGGCGGCTACCTTCAAGGGTATGACTGCCTAAATCCTTCGATCCTTTACGTAAAATATATTCAGCGTGATGTTCAATGGCATCGGTTGCGGTTGGGTCTTTAAACAACACCAATCCAGCCCCCATTGGCACATACATTTGTTTATGGGCATCTATTGTAATCGAATCCGCCCGTTCAATACCTGCTAATAAATGACGATTGTTAGCAGATAATAAAGTCGCCCCACCCCAAGCTGCATCTACATGGAAATGACACTTCAATTCTGCAGCAAGATCAGCCATCGCATGTAACGGGTCGATATTACCAGTCTCAGTAGTACCCGCTACGCCAACCAGCGCCATTACTTTAATACCTTTACTTTCCAGCTCTTTGGCTTTCTCACGCATTAAAGTCACGTTAACTCGGTTGTTAGCATCAGTCGGGATAGCGACAAAGTTATCGCGACCAATCCCTAGCACGTCAGCGGCTTTACCCAGTGAATAGTGACCACGTTCTGATACCAACACCGCCAAACCGCGATAGCCGTAATGCAGCAGACCGGCCACCATACCTTGCGCAGCTATGCCGGTAAAATCACCATCCGCCTTCAGCAAACGGTTGCGCGCTATCCACAGCGCCGACACGTTGGCAATGGTGCCGCCAGAGCAAAAAGCGCCTAATGCGGTATTGGCGCTGTGCATCCATTTGTCATAAAACGCTTTAGATTCACCAAACGCCAGATGGTGCATCATACCGAGCACTTGACGCTCAAGCGGTGTAAACGCTTTAGAGGTTTCAATCTTAACCAAGTTTTGATTAAGGCCAACCATAAGCTTGGACAACGGCAGCACAAAGTGTGGCAAAGCGGAAGTCATGTGACCAATAAAACTCGGCGCAGCCGTGTGCACTGAATGCGCCACCAGTTGCTCCATGATTTCCTGAGCGTAATCCGAAACGAACATTGGCTCTTCAGGAATACAAGCGGATTGAAAGTCTTTTTCAATTTCATGCAAAGGCTTTTCAATCGCTGCAATGTTTTCTTTTAAAAACCCTGCCAGATTGCTCGATATTTCCAGCTCAATTCTGCTGAGAGTCGAACCTGGTGCTTCAGGCACTGTGAATATGCGCATAAGACTTTCATCAGAAGCGACAGCACAACGCTTTTGGTCCATAACCTACCCGTTACCTAACCCAATAAACCGCAGATCGCGACACGTTCACGCGTTTAACGACCTACTTCATTGTTACAAAGAAATGGCTCACTTTACTGGAATCCACAAAGAAAGTCTTCTACTTGGCGTGGAAAACTCTATACGAGATGATTTTTCTGTGAATTTCCCAAGACAAACAAAGAAATACCAACTAAAGTTAAACCCCAACAGCGTGCTTCTTTGAATCAACCCTAACAGGTTTGCAAACCTTCAGCACGCAAATAACTGATGCTTGTCGCAGCTTGCTTGCTTGACACGCTAAAGTTTGGATAATTAACAGGAACACACTAGCAAAAGGATGCTGCTAATGACTCCCTTTCGACTGAAAAACATGCCCAGTTTCTGGTTACTTATAGGCGCACTGGTGTTTGTCTCCAGCCTTGCCAGCTATGTTTACTGGTCATATCAACATACTCGCCAAGACATTATGCGCGAGATAGACACGCGCCTGCTCCATGCAGCAAAAAGTGTCACACTGTTATTGGGCGAGGGTTATCACGACCAACTCGCGGTACTAGATAGCACGGATTACGAACAAGCCAGCAACAAGCTGTCTACGCTCGCTAAGACTTTAGAAGTCGAATACTTGTATGCAATGTATTACGAAGCGCCGAATGTGCACTTTAGTGCCTCCAGCTTTACTGAATATGACCACAAAACTGGTCGAATTAGCCGCTTTAAAGATATCTACCAAGAAGCGACCACTGCTAACGTGAAAGCATTTTCCTCGACCACCCCTATTTTTGAAATATCAGAGGATCAATGGGGCAAATTTAAATCTGTGTTTGTGCCGCATATTTCCCCTAAAGGGCAAATTTATATTACTGGTGCGGATATCACGATTGCAGATCTTGAACAAAAACTCGCTCAGAGCGCTCGTCAGGCTGGCTTTACTGCAAGCTTTTTCTTTTTTATCGCCGCCTTAGTCGGTTTTTTATATTTTGTGACCTATCGTCGCACCCTACAATACGACCCAAGTAGTGGTTACCCAAATCGCACCGCGTTAATGCGCGCTTTACAGCAGCGGCAATTCCAACATGTCACAGTCGCGGTGGTGTGGGTTAAAGACCTAGAAGATATTATTGGTTTTTATGGCCTGTCCGTGGCTGAACAGGTCATGCTGAAATTGATGGATCATTTTGCCACCCGTGCTGAGCCAAATAGCGTATTTCGTCTTGCAACTGGTAAATGCGCCATTTTGGTGGCGCAGCAGCATGAAGCAAACTTGCTCGAAATCTTGCGCCAATTCCCGGCTTACAGTCCAATTATCAGCAACCCACATGTTTGCGTGCGGCTGCATATAGGTGTCGCTACAGGCAATGCTAATATGGTATTGGAAAATGCTTACATTGCTTGCCGTCAGGCCAAGCAACAAGGGGAGTTTTTAAGAGTCTATTGTGAAGACAGTATGGCAACTCGACTTGACCATAAAAATCATTTGATTTTGACCAACAGCTTGCATCGCGCCATCGAAAGCCAACACGTCCAACCATTCTTCGAGCCTCGCTGTGATAGCGAAAAGCAACAAGTTCAACAAATTGCCTGTAATGCACGTATTTTCAATGAGTTTGGGCAGTTATTAGTCGCTAAAAACCTAGATCCGATATTGAATAATTCTGGGCTCATTAGCCAGCTAGATCAATTGTTGTTGCGTTTGTGTATGGAGCGCTTTCGCAAATTGAATCTTGATTGGAGTATGGCGATTAGCCTGAACGCCGTGCTAGATCCGCATTTTATCGAACTTATGCATGCTGAGCTACGCCGTTACCCAGTACCACAGCGCATTCAGATAGAGTTGCAAGAACAAGATTTACTTAGTCATTTTAGTGCGCTAGCAAGCTTTATCAGCCAGCTCAAAAGTAAAGGCGTGAAAGTCATGATCTGCAATGTCAGCAGTGGTCTAATGGCTGTGACACGCGTCAGTCGTCTTAAGATTGATGCAATTAGCCTTGCCCCTCAGATCACCGACAACATCGCAGATAACTCTGCGGTGCTCGAATTTGTCCAACATATGGCGATTCAATGCAACAAAGCGGGGATCATATTAGTTGCAACCAATGTCCGTAACGACATTCAATTCAATCTTTTAACTCAAGCTGGGGTTAAATGGGTACAAGGACCATACGTGGGCGCCACCAGCCCACATCTGCCCATTAATTTAGCTGAGCAGCACTACGAGGCGCGGGCATAATTGTCCGCATACCGAATACTTGCGCTTACAAAACCTGATAGCGCTCTGTATGCAACCAAGCATGGCTCTAACAATTGGCTCGCCATGCTTGGTTTATTCACTGCACTCCACCTAACTCAGCGTCACCACAAGGCGCGTACTGGATTGTCCGCTCGCCCAATATTTACGTTCAAAAGGCGTGATAGCGGTATCACTGTGATAAGGCTCTGCCTGAGCCGGTTGACCCGCCAAGGTCAGCGCGTGGGCAAACTCTTCAACATAAGTTGACCAGTTGCTACGCACTTCAAGACGTCCGCCAAGTTTTACGATATAGGGGAAGACCGCTCCGCCATGCCAACGACGGCGTACATGCTTCGCCTTTGGCCAAGGATTAGGGTACAACAAATAATGATGGGTTGGCTGCCAGCCAGCCGCTACCGCTAGACGCCAAAAATCATTGAGGTCGGCACGCACTAACAGATATTGACCATGCTCCTGCTGCTGATATTCGACATCATGTTTGTCTAAGCGATGAGCCGATTTATCAATGCCAATCACCAGCGCATCAGGATGCAACTTGGCCAAATTCGCTGTACTCTCACCTACACCACAGCAAGAATCAAGAATAATTGGGCCAGCAAACGCCTGCACCCGTTGATTCACTTCATCAAAAGCAGCCTGAGTGTGCTGCGCTATCGGTTTTAAAAATGCTGACTGCAAATGTGTACGCACGATTTCATCAAGTTTTTCGTGCAGACCAGCTTGGTTACTGGTCACACTACGCGAGTTAGCTGCTGATTTATCTACCATTAATGACGTATTCCCGTGCCGCGGCTGATCAATTGTAGCGCCACAGCAAATAATCCAACAATAAGTGCGCATAATACCGCAAATGACAGCATAATGTTGACATCCGATACCCCTAAAAAGCCATATCGGAAGGCATTAACCATATATACAATTGGATTTGCTTGCGAAACATACTGCCAAACCCCTGGCAGCAAACTAATGGAGTAAAATACCCCGCCTAAATAGGTAAGGGGTGTGAGTACAAAGGTTGGGATAATGCTGATATCATCGAAGCTGTTAGCGTAAACTGCATTGATCAATCCCCCCAACGAAAACACCGCTGAGGTCATCACTACTGTCGCGACAATAATGCCAATATGGTGAATTTGAATATCAACAAACAAAAGACTGATCAAAGTAACGATTAAACCCACTAAAATGCCGCGCGCCATACCACCACCCATATAACCCAGCACAATAATGTAATTGGGCACAGGCGCCACAAGCAGTTCTTCGATGCTTTTTTGGAATTTAGTGGAATAAAAACTCGATGCCACGTTAGCATAAGAGTTGGTGATCACTGACATCATAATGAGGCCGGGGACGATAAATTCCATATAGGAAAAGCCACCCATTTCGCCAATCCGTGAACCGATTAAACTCCCGAAGATCAAAAAGTATAAGGTCATAGTGATGGCTGGCGGTACTAACGTTTGCACCCAAATTCGCAAAAAGCGCACACATTCTTTGATCCAGATACTTTGTAACGCGACGCGATACTTAATTACACTCATTGCCCACGCCCCTGCTCTAATAATCCAACAAATAACTCTTCCAAGCGATTGGCTTTGTTACGCATACTAAGCACCTGCACACCTTGCGCAGAAAGCTGGTTAAACACCGCATTCAAACCTTGCTGCTTCGCCACTTCAACTTCTAAAGTATGGTCGTCTGGCATTTGATAACGGTAGCCCTCCAGCTCTAGCTGAGGTTTATCCGCAGCGATATCCAGAACAAAGGTTTCCTTGTCTAATTTTGCCAGTAACGCTTTGATGGTGGTGTGCTCGACTATCACGCCCTTATCTATGATGGCGATATTGCGACACAGTAATTCAGCTTCTTCAAGATAATGGGTGGTGAGGATGATAGTGACGCCTTGCTGATTAATCTCGCGCAGGAAATCCCACATGGAGCGGCGCAGTTCAATATCGACGCCAGCGGTAGGCTCGTCCAAAATAAGCAATTTAGGCTCATGCATCAGCGCTCTGGCTATCATCAGGCGACGTTTCATACCACCAGACAAAGTACGTGCTTGTTTGTCCTTTTTCTCAAATAAACCGAGCTGTTTAAGGTATTTTTCCGCTCGCTCCAGCGCCACGCTGCGCGGCACGCCATAGTAACCGGCTTGCGTAACTAAGATTTGCTCCAGCGTTTCAAATTGGCTGAAGTTAAACTCTTGCGGCACTAAGCCTAACTGCGCTTTGGCATCTTCCAAGGCAGTGTCAATACTGTGGCCAAATACCCGCACCTCTCCAGAACTTTTATTCACCAGTGAGGCAATAATACCTATAGTGGTGGATTTACCGGCACCATTTGGACCGAGCAAGGCAAAGAAATCCCCCTGCTTAACCTCAAGATCTATACCTTTAACGGCTTCGACGCCATTTTTATAGGTTTTTTTTAACCCTTTAATTTCTAAAGCTACTGTCATGAATCTGCGTCCCCATAGCCCCAACGCTTGCTTAATTGATGTTCAATCCCCAGATGATCTAAGATGCGGGCGACCATAAAATCTATCAAGTCCTCAATACATTTAGGGGCATGATAAAAGCCGGGCGCCGCTGGCATAATGGTGACACCTAAACGACTCAACTTAAGCATATTTTCAAGATGAATAGCACTAAATGGCGTTTCACGCGGCACTAAAATCAGCTGGCCACGCTCTTTAATCACCACATCAGCCGCACGCTCTAACAAGTTGTCCGAGGCACCCGCTGCAATCGCGGAAACCGTGCCCGCGCTGCATGGACAAACCACCATACGTTTAGGTGCCGCAGAACCAGAAGCGACTGGGCTAAACCAATTATCCTTACCAAATACTTGTACTTGACCTAGTTTTGCATTGACCAAGGTACTCAGTTGCTCAGTAGCTTTATCTTCATTACCCGACAACTTCACATTGGATTCGGTATCTAATACCACCCGCGCAGCACTTGAGATCAATACATAGACCTGAAAATTCAGCGCTACCAATACTTCCAGTAAACGTAAACCATAAGGCGCACCTGATGCGCCGCTCAGCGCCAAGGTAATAGGCGCTTTAAATTCACTCATGACTGCTCTCCAAATTTAGCGCGTAGTGCGGCCAGCAACTTGTCATGAATACCATCAAAGCCACCATTGCTCATGATCAATATATGTTGCTGAGGTTTGGCATGTTGCACTACATGCTGTATTAAGGTATCGACTTGGCTGAAACAATGCTGCCCAGCTTGAGTTGCCGCTTCGGCCAGCGACCATTTCAAGCCTTCTGGTTCATAAACCAATGCCGCATCTGCGGCATCCAAAGAAGCCATCAGCGTATGTTGATGTACCCCTAATTTCATGGTGTTAGAACGAGGCTCCAGTATCGCAATAATTTCTTCATCTGCCACTTTGGCGCGCAAGCCCGCTAGCGTCGTTTTAATGGCGGTAGGATGGTGAGCAAAATCGTCATAGACCTTAATTCCGGCGACTTCGCCTTTTAACTCCATACGCCGTTTGGGCGAAACAAATTCGCCAAGCGCGGCAATACTTGCAGCCACCGGCACGCCGACATGCCTAGCTGCGGCAATCGCCATAATGGCATTGCTGACGTTATGCTCACCGATGGCTTGCCATGTGACTACACCTTGCGGCTCACCTTGCAATAACACAGTAAAACTTGAACCATCAGCCGCGAGTAATTGATACGACCAATCAGTGCCTAAACTTTCTGTTTCACTCCAACAACCGCGTTTTATCACCCGTTGCAGCGCTTCATCTTGCATTGGGTAAAGCACTTTACCTTGACCCGGCACAGTGCGCAGTAAATGATGGAACTGGGTTTCAATGGCAGCCAAATCAGGAAAAATATCAGCGTGGTCGTATTCAAGATTATTGAGGATCACAGTACGTGGCAAATAGTGCACAAACTTAGAGCGTTTATCAAAAAACGCAGTGTCGTACTCATCCGCCTCAATCACAAAAAATGGCGTGTCGGTAATGCGTGCGGATAAACCAAAGTTTTGTACCACACCACCAATTAAAAACCCGGGTTTTAAACCTGCGTATTCTAAAATCCATGCCAACATACTTGCGGTGGTGGTTTTCCCATGCGTGCCAGCGACCGCCAGCACCCAAGCATCTTGCAACACATGTTGCTTCAACCATTCCGGCCCTGAGGTATAAGGAATGCGTTGCTCTAGCACATATTCCACACAGGGATTGCCACGGCTCATAGCATTACCTATCACCACAATGTCTGGCCGAGGCGTGAGCTGAGCTGGGTCATAACCCGCAATTAATTCAATCCCAAGTGCTTCTAATTGGGTGCTCATGGGCGGATAAACATTAAGATCAGAGCCAGTCACTTTGTGGCCCAAGGCTTTGGCAATAGCCGCAATGCCACCCATAAAAGTGCCACAAATTCCGAGAATATGAACATGCATCAGCTTATTACTCCAAAATAAAACGCTACTGGCAATCTTCTCACTATGCCAAAAATTGGCTTATAAAACCACGACAAACACCGCACTGTAGCGCGATTGAGCTGAACCTAGGATGTAAACGCTAAGTGCGAACTGCATTACACATACGCTCTAAGTAATAAGCGCAAAAGTTGAAGAAGAAGATACGAAAGGAGTAAAAGAGTGTGAAGTGTAGTGACAGCTTTGGTCACTACACTGTTTTAGTTTAATGATCTGCACATATATCTTGCAGCCAACTATTCTGTGGCAATGGCATCCACTTCCGTTTCAACCAGCCACTCGGGATTGATAAAACCGCTAACCTCAACAAAAGTACAGACAGGACGAATATCAGCAAAAAACTCTCCGTGCGCTTTGGCAGCTTCTTCCCAGCGTTTGATGTCGGTCAGCATAATGCGAGTACGTACTACATCTTTGGCTTGGCCACCTGCATCTGCCAAAGCTTTCATTGAGATCTCTAAACAATGACGAGTTTGCAAATACACATCGCCAGGATACGCAGTTTGGCCATCTTTAATTGGCGCGGTGCCCGCAATCGCAATATGGTTGCCTACTCGACACGCCCGTGAAAAACCGATTGGTGCTTCCAAAGGTGATCCTGAACTCACTAACTTCCTCATTCCTCATTTACTCCCAATGCTTGCCATTTGTATGGCCTTATGCTGAATTAAAACGTCTTCCAAAGCGCTAACTTAAACTCAGGCTTACTTATTTGCCTTGATATTTCAGAGCCTTGAAATTGTTCATCGTAATAAAAATCGCGGCTGCGAATAAATCGCGCCGTGTTTAAATGCGTAACTTCAAATTGTATTTTAACGTCCCAAAACAATGATGTTTCAATAAATGCTTTGAGTCGTTTATTCGCTTCAACCGTTAAAGTTTCATGCGCAAAATATTGAGGTTCACGGTAATCCCCCCAATATTCCACTCCCCAAGAAGAGCGGTACTGTGGAAAATCATGACGGAAATTCATCCATACCCAATTAGGAATGTAACTACTCAAGTGTTCAGTACGTTGATTGGGGTTGTCAAATTGCGAGTCTTTATAGTCGTACGAGATCTCAAACACCGCATTCGCCAGCAACGGCTCCAGCGCTACTTTTAATTCCGTGCTAAAACCAAAAAACCGCGCGTCCCCCGCATTTGCTAAACCACTTTCACGAGCAGAAAAAGCCACTTGCTCTAAAACATCTTGGCGCCATTCATGGAACAGTTTTAGCTTAAAATTACTCCGCTCAGCAAATTGCCAGTTATAGGTTGCAACTAGCTCTGTAGTTTGCTCAGGCTGAAGCTTAGAATTACCAACATTACTGCTTCCATCTTCAGGTCGAGCAGAGCGAGCAAAGTCGGAAAAATCAAGCTGCCCAACATGATGTGTCAGCGCCAAATTGACGCTCTTGTGCTCAGCTAAACTCCAATTACCCGCAAGCCGCGGTTTGATGAAAAATAACGTTTCCTCATTATCTTGCTCGCCAGCTACGCTCAAAGTGGAATATTCAGCGGTTAATCCCCCCTCAAATGTGACATCTTGGCTATATTGATAGGCAAAATTGCTGAATAGCTCAGTTCTAATTTCACTGACCTCAACATGCTCAGGAGTCGCTGTAATATCTTGATACGTTAGGTTCAAATCCGACAACATGCGATTTTGCGCAACCTCGATACCAACCTTTTGCGTCAGTTTTGGGGAATGCCGAAATTCTAAAGTGCTGCGCACGATACTTTCCGTTTTAAGTTCGTCTTGCTGCCACAGTGAGGTTAAGGGTTGTGAAGCCGTAACTCGATGCTCGCTATCATCATTGTGATAGCTTTTATCAGTCACCACAAAAATAGCCAAATTTTGCCAAGTAAACGAATCAAATTGCTGCGACCAATCAACCCCCAGTTCAGCTGTTTTTGAACGATTCACCACCTCTAAATTTCGAGCCAAAAAATCACTTTCTGAAGATTTTACTTGCCTTGCTAGATGACGATTAGTGTCACCTGAGTATTTTTCACCACCAACCCGAGCGCGCAGTGCAAGACTCTGGTGGGACGATTTTTTCTCAAACTGCCCCGAAAAGTACAGCCAACGATTGTCTTCATCTAAGACTTCATTCACTTCCGAGCTCAATTCAGCCGCTTGATCAAAATGGCTGATCTGCGCCGTACGGTAACCTGGGCTTGCGCCTACATCTAGATTGGTACTTGTTTGCCACTCTGCCAATTGCGTGGTGAACTGAACTTCAAGTTTTGGCCGTACGCTTGCGTCATGAAATCGTTTTAGTTCACTTAAAATTGTCCCAGCTTGTTGCTCGGCCAGCAGAATGATATCGGCAACAACCTCTTTCCCCGCCGCCTCCAACGGAATTTTACTGCCGCGATAGATCTTAATCTCCTTGATTTGACTCACCGAGATCCGCGCCAACAACGTGCTTAAATCTTCCGACTTAGCCACTGGGCGAGCTGAATTCACCAACACATTCCCTACATTGCCGCCAAAACCACGCGCCGATTCGCTATCCTCAAAACTAAAACCCGGAATGCGGTAAATCATATCGAGCGCGTGCTGAGGATTAAACTGCTGAAAAAATGCTTGGCTATACGCTTGTTCTTCAAGCTCTGCAGCCTTCTCCTGCGCATAACTCATCGGACTATTTAGCATTAACGCAAAACACAGCAATACGCTACTGAGCGATGCACTCAGCTGCAAAATACTTGAGAGGTTTAAAGTTTTATACATTTCTTTCACGGCATTAGGTTGATAAGGGAACCACTTAGGGTCTTGTTCTGTACTTGGACTATTGGTATCAGCAGCCGCGAATGCCAGAAAGTGCTCTAGATGATGATGCGGTACAGCACGACTTTGCTGTGGTTGCTGGATGCATCGCTCACGCCAATATTGCACTGTGCAGCAGACCGATTCAGGATGAAACCAAGCATGTAACTGGCTATCTGAAGCAATATACTGCCAAAACTCTCTTTTTTTAGGGAAAAACAAGAAGGGTTGGGAGATACCCGTAGCATCTAAATTGTGCCTAAACAAAAATTCCATTTGCAATCGCAACCAATGCTCAGAAACCCAAGCTTGGCGGGTTGGCCAACACATTACGTAGGGGCAGGCCACAAGCTCTAGTAAATTCGGTGCGAACATACTTTCAGGTAAAGTGTTCACTTCCAAATTCACCACTTCAAAAGGCAAGGCGCATAATGGCGCGATATTTATCCCTGCCAAATGTACAACAATGAGTTGATTTGGCAGTTGCGTTTGCTTCTGCAGCTGCTGAAATAAATGCTGGACATGTGATTGCTGCTCAACCAACGCTATACAAGTAACCTGAGCTGAAACGACTTGGCAGGGTAACTGACTATCAAGAAAAGAGGCAAAATGCTCATTCCTTAGCTGCTGATAAAACGCATTGTCTGCAACAAACCAAGTTGGCTTGGTGTCCTTAAGCCAAGCGCTGGCACGAATAAGTTTGCCACTAATAAAACTCCAAGTATTTTGTAAGTGTCGCAAATAAACAAAATGCTGTTCACCATCGAGTACTTGTAACCGTGCTCCCGCACCTATCATTTCGTCCATAAAATCTGCATCTTCCCTTAATGATGAATCACAATAATCCAAACTAAATTGCCGCCAAAAACGCTTGGTGAAAACTAATGTGCCACCCGCCATACTGCGGCGAAACATGGTGGCATATAACTCTGGCTCGACGCGCCAAAATTGATCGCGCCACACATCATAAAAACCATGATTGGCTAAACCGGTAATGTCAGCCAAGCCATTTAAGATAGGCTCAACTTGTATACTTAGGCGCTGATTTGAGTACCAATCGTCATCATCCCACTGTGCAATAATGTGACCGTTTGCCATCGCCGTACCTATGCTTCGTTTGAGGCCAATACTGGTTTGTGGAGGCACCTTGCATAGACGTACAGTAACGGGAGGTTGAAAGTGTGCTGGCAAATCACTTTCAGATTCATAGACAAGAATAAGCTCTTTATGTGGGTAATCTTGCCTTAAAAAATACCGCAAACTTTGTTCAAGGTAATGAGCTCGTCTACAAGTCGGCATCACACAACTTACTAGCACATGGGGAGAGGTGGTTTCAGCAGCTTTGCTTGTCATCGCAGTCGCTCCTGCAACTGCGGCCAAAACCATATACTTTGTTTTTCCAACTCAATCACGGCTTGTAAACGTTGGTAAATTGTCGCTCCCTTAAGGTGTGAAATCCGAGTCGACAATTGGCTAAGATACTCGATTTCCTTCCACTGCTTTTCTAATGCAAGTAGCTGTAGCTGCATGGGTAAACAAATATCGGCCAGTTGCAATTGAGGTAAATCCAACTGCAGCCATTTCAGCCACAGCCTTGTACTCGCCCGTTGTAATGCGAATACCCAAATTCCAGGAATAACAAATGGTCCATCTAACTCATTAATGACACTGATGTAATCAGAAAAACTAGTGAGTCCCTTGACGCCAATCCGGTCATCTTCACTAAACAATCCACACAAGTTTTGCTCGACTTCCACCCGCGCTATCGCAACCGACAAACGAGGTTGAGTAACCTGCTGACGCTCTAAGGTAAATACTTGAACTCCGCCCTCATGCTTAAGCACATCCGCAAAAGAATCCACATAATCCTGTTGGGCTATCACGATATTTTGCTTTGCCGCGTCATCAACAACATAACCCTGCTGCGCGGGAAGTCGTTGTTTAAATGAGACGATATGATAGCCATAATATTTATGATAATCGCTAAGGCGATAAGGCACATGTTTAACGCTAAACTCACAAATAACAGGGTTGTTGTTTGCTAAAGCGCTATCGAGGTAAGCACTCAGCTCTGCAACATGCTCAAAACGCCTAACTTTGACGACTAACCCATATAAGCGGAATAACTTATCCGCGATGTAGCCTTGAATATGACCATCTTCAATTGCAAAGTAATGCTGCGCTTCATAGCGTCCGAGCACAATATCAAGACCCAACCCTTGTTTGGCATCAAAAAGAAACGAATGTTCACCATACAAACGTGAAAAGTCAGGAATACCCAACTCTCGTTGTGCGGCGTATTCCAACGCCATAAACAGACAATCGGGCAGAATAGAAGGAACTTGAGGAACCTGCGCATAGGGTTCAGCTAACGCAATATTCTGCTCCTGATGGCCGTGATTCATCAGCAATGCTCCTTGCAAATTGGCTATTCGGGACAGAATCTGCCCCATAATGATACGAGGGCAAAGCCCTCGTTTATTGGCGCTAACTATCTGAGTTGCTTTGCACCATTGGCGGTATTTGTCGCTTCAAGCACGGTACTTGTTGCCACTTGCACACTTCTGCCTGGACGGCGACCATCGGCTGACAAAGCCCGCAATTCAAGTTGGGTGTCTGCGTTCAGCTTCAGTGGGGCTTGATAGTATTGCCAAGGTTCATCACCTTGACGATATTGGATTGCTAATCCTGGGATTATTGTTGTGGCATGCAAGTAGCCATTTTGCTGTTTACTGACCACATTAGGCACACGATAAAACACGCCTGTACGGTCAAGTTTTTCGAGCTCTTTATTGCCAACGATTTGCACAAACTCCTGCCATTGACTGTCTCTCTCAGTACGCTTCGCCACGGTTAAAAACTGCGTAGTTTGGTCATACTTTTGGCCTGCATAGTTATATGGCACTTCCCAACTTGCGGTATGCCATGCTTTTTCCGCTAAGGCTAAAAGACGTGGAAACAACATATATTCGGCAAGATGATCATGGCGTACCACTTCAGACCAAAGGTGACCTTGAATACCAGTAACACGAAAACCTTGCGGTAACGGCTGATGCACTAATTTACCACTTTCATCATACTGCGGAGTATCATCAGCGCTATAAGGACGGCCTATCACATCACCGCGAATTTCCGCATTGGCAGGCAAGTTGTCAGGCATGAATTGGAAAATTGTCTGGCTATTGGTGCGACGTGAACCCCACTTGTAACCACTTTCTTTAGGGTCAAGTTCATAAGGGAAATCAAGATAAGTTACATCTGGGGTAGATAGAATAACATCCCAACCTCTTCTTGCATGCGCACTGACCACCTTATGTGCACCTTGTGGCAAAGTCGCCCATACATACGACGCAACTTTCTTTGGCATTTTATCAACGCGAGTTTCAGACAAACCGTCGTTCCAACCAGCAACTTCTACGCCCTTGCTAGCAACAATTTTGGCAACACGCTCGATAAAATAACCCGTCAATTCAGAAACTGCATGCACATCATTGCGCTTGTCCGCCAAGAAAGACTGACATAACGGAGAATTAACCCAAGCTCCCGCAGTTTCATCTGCACCTATGTGGTAAATATTTAATGGCGTGCCAGCTGCTTTATGCATAGCAACGATCTCGGTAATGACTTTATCCACAAAAGCATAGGTCGATTCCATACACACATTCAAAGTGTTGTCTTTATAGTGCTGAATCGAGCTGTATTGAGTCTTGTCAGCTAAGTCGCTAAGCAAATATTGCTTGGCGGCAGCGCTGTCATTTTGCGCCATAAAATTATTGTAGCGACTTTCCATGGCCTTAACCGCAGCGCGAGAATGCCCTGGCATATCTAGTGAAGGGATCACATCAATATGATTGGCTTTCGCAGCCAATAAAATTTCGTGGTAATCCGCTAAGCTATAATAGCCATCGCGCGCATTATCAATCGCGGCACCCAACTGCGGTTGTAAGCAACGCGCATCTTGTAAATCTAAACAACGATTCGCCCCAAGCTCGGTTAACTCCGGTAGCCCTGGGATCTCCAACCGCCAACCTTCATCGTCGGCAAGATGTAGATGGAGCTTGTTTAGCTTGTACGCAGCCATGGTCGGCAATAATCTCAGGATAAACTCCTTAGAATGAAAATTTCTTGCAACATCAACATGCAAGCCACGGTAGTCATATCTCGGTTGGTCGTCTATCTTAACGGCAGGAATGCTCATGGTATCTAAAGACAATAACGCCGCTAAAGATTGTAACGCGTAGAAAGCACCACTGGCATCATCGGCTAGAATATTCACTTTGCCGTTGTTCGCTGTCAGTTGATAGTGCCCCGCTTGAGCTGAGCCTGCCTTTTTAACTTCAACTTTTACTGGTACACCCTGTGCTTGCTGCGATACTCCTAAAGTATCAAGACGCGCAAGTGAGGCGGATATTTGGTCATAATCAAGCCCGTGCAACTCAAGTTTAATCCCAGCAGCTAAGCTGATTGGTGACTGACCTGGCAATGTTTGTAATTGCTGCGGTGTTGGGATGATGCCCGCTGCAATTTTAGTTTGCGCCACTTGCTCAACAAGGTATTGTTCATACAAAGCCTCTGGCGTGTGTTGCGCGTAATGATCGTCACGATGAGAGTTCATTACGTTACTCTCAGCAGAGAGAGCTGCGTAAGGTTTAACCTCAAGTTTGGTGATTGGATCAATAAAAGTTTGCGTGCTCTTAATTACTTTAGGCGCTAGACCGTCGGCCATTAAAATATAATTCGGTAATAATTCACCTTCATTGAGCAATGAGCTAGGCACCCACATTTCTAGGGTTTTGCTTTGCCCAGCGAGAAATCCAGAAAACTGCGGATTAGGCTCAATCACATTCAAGTCACCATTTAGGTGAGTCATTTTAAGTTGCTGACTTTTGGTTTCTGTTGGAGGATAAACTTGGCTATAGAGAATTTTCCAACCTTTGACTTTCATATCCAGCGGGCTGGTTAACTCAAGTTGAGCATGATAACAAAACTCAGCTTCAGAGCCTGGGCATTCAGCTGGTAAATTACTCAATAAGCGATACTTAACATCTAATATATCGGCAAGCTGATTCAATTGAGGCTGCTGAATATTTTGCTGATTTGACTCAATCGCTAAGGTTGTTTGCGAAACAAATAACACTGGCACCACTAAAGTGCGCAGTCGCCCTTTCTTTATATTTTTAATTAGAGACATAAAACATTCCTGTTACACTATTTATCAAACCACACTTAACAAAAAAGTCGACCCATCAATTTTAATTTAAATATTCACACCTTCATTTTCAATGCAAAAAAATTCAAGACCAGAATACGACGTTAAAATTTAAAAGTGAATTTATTACAACAACCACATCAGTTTTCATTACTCGACATTTCACACAAGTCATACCAACTTAGTGAATCTAATTTATCCATCCAAATATTGTTATGCTTATTTATTAAGTAATTAACATTGGCCTTCGCGTCACGCTCTCGTTCAGCAATATTTTTAGGATGGGGATAATGAATTGATAAACTTGCTTGCATCACTTCAAATTGGCAACCTAATTGGTATAAACGAAATCCAACATCCACATCCTCACCGCCCCAATGATTAAACCATTCATCAAAGCCTCCTATCCTTTTTAAATCAAACAATTGTACTGAAATGCAACTGGTCCAAAATAACACCCAAGGGGCTTTGAATGCGGTTATGTCATAGCGATACTTTTGCAGTAATGCAGTGCGGCAATCTTGAAGGTGGGGAATATTTGCACACTGTGTGATGGCATCAGGTAAAGTATGGGTTTCCAGCAAACGTTGGATCAACTCACAATCACTGAGTTCAACCGCCTCCAACCCATAGGATAGTCCGATACAAACTAAGTGCTGCTTAGCACGATGGCGCTGCAAATGACGGCTCAGTAATTTCGGATGAGCAAGCATACCGCAGTCCAAAAACATCACCACCGCAAAATGCGCATTGGCGATACCGATATTCCTCGCCTTCGCAACACGAAAACCTAAATCCTCTTGATAGAAATAGCGCACATTTAATTGATGTTGAAAGTCTCGAACCAAATGTTCAGTACCATCACTCGACCCATCATCAACGACTATCACTTCATAAAGCTGTTTGGATAGGTCTTGAGTTAATAGCGAGTTTAAAGATTTTTCCAACAGCACCTTACGGTTATAAGTTGGAATAATGACGGTAACACCAAATTCTAAATCACTTTCATGCTGAACATTATCTATACCAACCACATTTACCCCCATTCCTTTATTGAAAAAATATCACCACATAAACATGAAATAATTTCAACCACCCGCACTTTCATAGTGCTTTGCGACTAATTTCCAACCAAATAGATTGGCAGTAAAAATCAATATTGGTGCGATTATTCCCCATACCATTTCTGTGGTTGTCAGTTGTGACAAGATGGCCAACGGCGAATAGTTAGTGATCAAAAAAATCGGCAGCAAAAAAGTACCCAACATTTGCAAAGAAGAGGGAAAAATTCGATGTGGTAAATTATTGAAATCCCATAATCCCCACACCAAAGCATGAAACGAGGAAATATGCTTGAATTTGAATGCCAATAACATTGGTAAGGTAAAGATCCCATACATAGTGATGACACCCATCACCATATACAGCAGATACAACCCCAAATTGCCAAGCGATAGCGCGATACCCGATGCTGACCAGCCGTAGGCAATAAGACCTGCTCCCACCAACACATTCGGCAACACCATCCAAGTTTCAGCATAACGCAGCGTAGCCAGAAACTGCGTTGATACCGGCTTAGTCAACATGAGGTCGAAATCACCCTCAGTGATCAAACGGTCAAAAGCCATGATATTGAATTGCAGCATACTGACAAAAAATGCCGTCATCAGAATAAACGTGCCGATGAACAGATACAGCGTTTGCGGTGCAAAGCCTGCAATATGGACTCCCGTGTCATGTACTACATAAGCGTAAATCAACTTAACGACTAGATAACCACTTTCTACCAATAAACCCAGCAGCAGATTGGTACGATATTCCAGTTGCCGTGCCGCATTCAGTTTAAGTAAAAAGAGGTAAAGCTTGAGATGTTTGCGCAGCTCCTGCCACATTATTTAGCTCCCCAACGCGACATAATCACGACATCCCATGCGCCATACTTTGCAGCTAATAAGATAAAACACCACTAACCAAAAACTTTGCATCGCCAGTCCAGATAAAATCTCTGGTGCCGATAACAAACCATTGAGCACTTGTAGCGGGAAATAAACGATATATTGAAAAGGCAACAACGATAACCACCATTGCAGTGGCTGCGGAAATACAGTGAGCGGTACAACGGCACCGGATAACACTAAACTTATCACTCGAACAGCTTCAAATATTCCCCATACTTCCTGCAACCAAAAAGCCACTAAACTAAGCAAATAAAACAACATAAATTGCAGTAGGAAGGCATTGAGCACAGCGGGTATAAAAAGCATCGAACTACGCCAATCTGAGTCTAATTGCCAATAATGTGTGGCGATACCATATGCAACAAACATCAAAACAACAGTTATCACAAAAAAGCCACTGTGGGTGCCTATAAATGCGCAAAAGCGGTAGCCTAAATAGGATATTGGCTGCACTAAAAAACGGTTCAAGCCGCCTGATTTAATGTCCTCAGCAATCTCATATTCAAAACCGCTGCGCAGCGCTTGTGTCATTAGTGCCGCCAGCACTACATAACTCATCATTTGCGGATAGCTTAAACCATACAAAGTCGCTGCTTGGGTATAGTTAAAAATCGCTTGCCACAACATCCACTGTAGTAACATTGGGAAACAAGCGGCCACTAAGCCAACGACATAGTTGCTGCGATATGCCAACGAATTTTGCATGCCCATTGCACATACTTTGGCATACTTTGTCATGCTATCTTCCGAGCGTTGAGATACAGCTGTTGTAAGCTCAATTCCAATGGCTGAGCCATCACTTTGATATCTTTTACATCTACATACCGCAACAAGCGTTGCAAAACTGAGTTGACCTCGTACTCCATTACTTCGATTTCTGCACAGTAAGTTTGAAACGCCAGTACCTGACCCAACTGACTAAGAACATCACGCTGCATCGGCTGTTCACTTTCGATCTGGATCCGTCGGCACGCACCCAATTGCGGCTGTAAGTTTGAGATGGCATCATCAAAGATCAATCCTCCGTTTTGGATCACGATAACCCGTTCGCATAAGGAGGTAATGTCAGCCATATTATGGCTGGTCAGAATAACGGTGAGCTGTTGCTCTGCAACTTGCTTTTTTAAGAAGCTATTAATTGCACGCTGCGCCTCAAAATCGAGCCCAATTGTCGGCTCATCTAAAAAAAGCAACTCAGGCCCATGTAGCAAAGCGGCAATAAGCTCCATCTTCATCCGCTCACCCAGCGACAAACGTCGTACTTGGATATCTAACAGATGCGAGATTGCCAACAACTCTGATAATTCGGCGACACGTTGGCGGTAAATCTGTTGTGGGATTTCGTAAATATGACGGCACAATTCAAAACTATCACCTGCCGGCAAGTCTGGCCATAATTGTTGTTTTTGCCCCATCAAAATCGCGAATCGTTGTTTAAATGCTTTCTCGCGCAGCCATGGGGTATGGCCTAGCACTGTGGCTTCACCAGCGCTTGGGTGCAATATTCCGGATAACATTTTCATGGTAGTGGTCTTTCCAGCACCATTTGGGCCGAGAAATGCCACTGCTTCACCCCGTGCCACTGAAAATGAAATATCATTTACAATCGTTTTGTACTCCCACTGTCGCTGCCAAAGATTGCAGATTGAGGCCATTAAGCCGGAAGACTTGCGGTAGTAGCGATAGGTTTTTTGCAAGTTTTCGACTTCAATTACCTTCATCGCATTATCCTAACGTTTACTCGGATCGGCATAATAACGAGCACAAGAGCCACAAATAGGGAACAATCCCCCCGCCTGCCTTAGACCGCCACGCAAGCGCTCCATTTTTGGCCCACGCCAAATTTCACTCACCGACTGGTGGTTCACATTCCCCACCGCATAGTCATAAAAAGTGTGGCATGGCGTCACATCGCCATTGGCGGCAACTTCCATATAGATCCAAGGAAAATGACATCGTGTCCGACTATCTAGCAGATTTTTATAGTCCTTATAAAAATACGCACGGTAATTTTCGGCTGAAATGGTTTTTGGGTAACTGACAAAGTAGATGCCTCGTTGGCGGCATTGTTGCTCTACCCAACTAATTTGTTTAGCAAGCTCTTCAAAGTCCATCATTTCAAAGCGATGTTTAGGCGCAACCATGCCCGCTGCACAAGGTGTTTCTGGTACATCAAAGAGACGCTTAAACAACTGTAAATGCTGCTGATGCTCATCCTCAGTGGCGAAAGTTTGAAATTCAATGCTTAAGTGATCAACCATGTCTAAATCTAGACACTGCTCCACAAAGCCTTTGACGTATAGATGAGTTAAAGGCGTAACGATAAAGGTATAACCTATCTTAGGTTCACTCAGCCCTCGACTGGTGCGCAACTCAAACAGTGTACGCACGCCCTCTTGTACCGCGTCAAACACACCATTACCACGCTGTTCATCATTGATATGTTTTGGCCCATCCAATGACACCCAGATCCGATTCGGCGGTGATGCTAGTAGCTTTTCTGCTTTTCGACTCAGAAACATGCCATTGGTAGGAATATCGACCCGCGCCCCGCCATCGCGAATACGTTGTACCACCTCATCAAACCAAGGGTACATCATAGGCTCGCCACCAAACAGCGCAAAATAAGGCTTCACGGGCAAACATTCATCGATGACTTTAAACACGGTTTCTTTGTCTAAGCGTTCCAACACTTTTCCGTGATAAGCGCCGTTTTCACCCCATTCGTAACACATTTTACAACGTAAGTTGCACGCATCAGTGAGTTGTAAAGTTACCCATAAAGGCAATTGGCTTTGCAAAATATTGGTCATGGCGCTCAACCTGTACTGTATAACAAGGTGCATTTCGAACACACCGGCATTAATCCACATTGCACTTTGCTTCTAAAGGCATTAAAAGCTTGGCCATGCCAAATATCTTTCAGCGGCAATGCTTGCAGATTACCGACCTCAAGTTCTGGAAAAAACTTACAACTAGATACTGAACCACCCGGCAACACATCAAGGCGATGGTTGATAGCGGTACAGCGCGTTTTACCCTCTGCAGCTAACGTTTCACCTTTGACAAACCCCGTAACTTCTTCAAACGATAAATCGGGGTGGAAACGTACGCGGCAGGGCCAAGTTTGCGCCGTAATGGTGCGTAGCTCTTCAAGCAATTCTGGAATTTTTTCTGCATTAATATGATGTGTATAGCCATGCCAGCTGGCTTTACTAAAATCAGGAATATATTTGGCACGATAAGGTAAATTCGTTTGCACCCATTCATCCATATCTGCAGCAACTGATTCAGGCATGTACCAAGGAAAAACGATATACACACTGTCGATACCCAGTTGTGCGAAAAATGTCAAAAACTCGGTGAGCTTACCAATAACACCATCATGCAGGGTCAAGCAGATAGACACTTTACCCTGGTATTTACCTTGCTGGCGCAAACGCAGTAAGGTTGAAATGCCTCTTACTACTTTGTCGAAAACACCTGCGCCACGAATGGCATCATTTTCTGGCGCTAGTCCATCAAGACTCACTAACATGGCTAAGTTGGCAGACATTTTTAACAAATGCGGTAAATGTTTTTTAATTAACATGCCATTTGTGCAAATAGTCACCCAGCGAGGATAACGCTCGAACAAGTCAGCCAGCTCAGCCATCTGGGTGTACATCAGCGGCTCACCACCCCAAAGATAAAACGCACTTTGCATTGACTCTGTCTGCTTCAGCAATTTTTCAATTAACGCGAGTTCAACTTCATCACGTACCTGCTGTTTTTCCATATGGTGGTGGTAGCCTTCCTCATTCCATTCAAAACAATGCTGGCACCTAAGGTTGCAGGTATTATTCATTTTAATACCGATTTGTTCAGGGACAGCTAAAGTCACTGAAGCAGCGCTGTCATTTAAGCGCCGTAATCGCGCTTGGTTTGCTGCGCGTTGCCTCAAGCGCACAAATTCTTGCTTAGTAATTTTTTGCTCAGTGGCTGGACGCATTTGAATCAACTCCATAAATGGCGGGAAGCGGATGCTGTGCTAGCAGATTAAGATGTAATTGATTGATAGTTGACCAAGGCATACCTTGGGCTAACCAATCGCTGAACTCGATAGCAAATCCTTGGGCAATCCAGTGCTCTGCATTTTTTTGTTCATATTGACCATAAGCAGGTAAGAAGATAAGCGGTGTTGCATGCACCAAACTATCCAGCAAACTTGCGCCGCCTGGTTTACTGATAATTGCCCGCGAGTTCCTCACCAAAGCAGAGAAATAATCAATCGCATTAGGTTTTGAGATCACTTCGTCAGCGACTGTCAAAGTAGGTAGTTGCTCTGGCTGTAGCCATGGTTGCCAATCATTGTGACTGACAATTTCACGTACCAAAGGATGGCAAAGGGAATCTTGCGAGCTAATAAAATCACAGTGAATTTGATGGGCCGTCAGTTCGTTTATCACTTCATCGAATTGACTGATATGCCAACCTCCGCCGTGACATAACACTTTATTTGCTCTTGCTGGCCAAGACTGGGCTGTCTCGGTTGGAAACAGTAAGTTAATTTCTTTACTCTCGTCACGGTAGAGCCAATGATGTGAAACAACCACATTAGCTGGCTGCACCGACGTTTGTGCGTGTAGCCATGAAGTTGCATCTACTGCGTCTAGATGCACAGCATCGACTGGAAACTGCGTAAGCAGCTCAGGTGCCAGTTCAGTTAATACCCGTAACCAGAATCCACTAAATACAATACAGCGCGTAAAATGCTGCTGTTGCCACTGCGTCTGTAAATCGGCAAATTTGTCTTTATCAATCGCGTCAACAATATCAACGCTTTGTTTTTCTAATAGTTGCTGAATCATTTTGGCAGCCCGAAAATCAGCTTGGCAGCGGCGTTGAGTTTTTTTAAGTTGCTCAATAGCGTTGGCAGAATAACATTGCTCTAAGCAATAAAGGGCTGCGCTAATACCACGCTGTCGAAAATGCTGGGCTAAACGCCACGCTGGGGCAAAGGTGCCAAGCCCACTGGCCGCAGTCAAAATAAGTACTGGATGTTGACTCTCATTCATATAATTTTCGCTCCTTGTCTTAGCAAGGCGCGATTCAACACTGCAACATAATCACAGCCATCCACTGCTGGGGTTTCTAAATGCGCCCAACGACCACGCAAACTGTCTTTATTAAGCTCAAGTTGTAAGTTACTCGATAACAGCGGAATCATACCGCGCGGGTGATTTTGCTCGTACAATACTCCAGCTTGCGCTAAATCCTGTAGTAATTGCTCAAAATCAAGCGGTTGAACATACTGCACATCATATTGACGAAAACTAAGCTGGGGCAAATGAGCGAAGCGAGCAAACCAACTCAATGCGATATTGCCCATGGTTTGCCGCGCATTGACTTCAAGTACGGGATAAATACTACCATCTTTCAATAGCATAGAATCAACACCCGCGGGGCCATAGTAGCCTTGCTGATGTAAACTTTGCAGCAGCTGCTTAAGTTGCGAAAAATATTCGCCTTGTTCCAACTGCTTCATAAGGGCACCACGACATGGGTTCACACCAACAAATTTGAACCCTTGATTTGCGATCTCGCATACCCCCAACAAGGTGACTTCACCATCCTTGTCTATCCACCACTGGCTAGAAAAATCGAGTTCTTTCTCAAACCACTGTTGGACAACTAAACCAGCCGTATCTTGTCTGCATTGCTTCAATAAATAAGCTTTACAGCGCTCAGCTATCTCAGGTTGCTGTATTTTTATGCTGCCACGACCAGAGACACCAAACGCCTCTTTGATCACAAACGGCAGCGGCAGCTCAAATACCGCTTCAATATCTTCTCGGGTTTCAACCAGCACCCCATCACAGCGAATAGCCAAATGTTGACTTAGTTGAGTCACGTAGCTTTTACTGTTGGCATTTAAGACCGCGTTAAGCTGTGGCAGATCATCGCAAAATTCGGGAATATTTCGAATCGCTTCAATATACGCATAAGGTCTGTGAGGCCACTGACCAAGTAAGGCAAACGCATCAGCAATATTGCTATGCTCCGCTTGCCACGCTGCAGCTTGAGCAAACAGCGCCAACCAATTCGGTTTGCCCAACTTTTGCCATTGACCGACATTCGCAAAAACCCAGTGTCGAGTAGGTACTAAACCAATAGCTTGATGGTAGCTGCTTAAGGCCGGATCGGGGCGTACTAAGGTAAGCGCTAAATCCCCATCAGCTTCTGGCAGATACAGTTCATCCAACAAAGCAATTGCAATCGCCGTCTGAGACATTGCAATGGTTGGCAACTTAATATGCGACGCCGGTTGCCAATAGGCTTCTGGGTCAAAATGAGCCCAGTATACGGCCTTAACCAAATGCAACGTCCCCGACTTGCTCTTTGCGAGTTTGGATATATGCAAGCAAGCGCGAGACTTTCGTTAGATTTTCAAAATCGAAATTATCAAAATCTACTGAGATATCAAAAGTGGCCTCTAAACCCAGCAATATGTCTACAATATCCAATGAATCTATTGCAAAATCTTCGATTAAATTACTCTCATAGTTCAACTTCTCTGCGATATCAGGGTTACTTTTTACACTTATGAGTAGCGTGGCTAGCTTTTCAATTTCCATTTTAGAGTCACATCAATTGCACTTAGCCAAATTATTACTAAACCGCAAATCGACGCTCAATCAAAATTATCTCAACCTCTAAAACCATTGCAAACAACGAAATTGAAATATAAACATATTGAATAAAATATAAATAAAAATAATGACATAACAGCCATCCAAAATAGCTACATCAATTATTTTTACGATATTTTGAACAATAAATTTTAGATTAAAACTAATCTACTTAGGCAATGTGGTAACCACCATCTACCACTAAACTGTCTCCGGTGTGATAACTACTGGAATCTGACATTAAGTATACTGCTGCACCGGCTAATTCGTCTGGCTCAGCCCAGCGTCTTAGGGGTATACGAAGCCTTTTAATCGCTTCAAATTGACGTTTATCAGCCTTCACTGCTGCATTCATTTCCGTATCTATCCAGCCGGGTACTAAACAATTCACCGTAAT
The DNA here is from genome assembly GCF_042643375.1 of Pseudoalteromonas fenneropenaei. NCBI lineage: Bacteria > Pseudomonadati > Pseudomonadota > Gammaproteobacteria > Alteromonadales > Pseudoalteromonadaceae > Pseudoalteromonas > Pseudoalteromonas fenneropenaei. The sequence goes on along the minus strand of NZ_JBHRSD010000017.1, from coordinate 15,712 downwards.
ATTGAAAGGTGCCAGCTCTATCGCCAATGCACGGCATAGTCCTTCAAGCGCCGCTTTCGAACTCGCGTAATCAGCAAAATTCGCATTACCATGCCAAGCAGCAAGGCTCGAAATGGCTAACAAACGGCCTTTCTCATTGTTTTTGATGTATTTCAACGCCGCTTGAAAAGTATTGAATGTACCGGTTAAATTAGTACTTAAAGTTTTTTCCCACACCGATTCGGGCATTTCAGCAAACTCATAACCGTCACTACGTCCACCTGCATTAGCAATACATCCATATATGCCACCTTGCCAATTCGCCGCCTCAGCCATCGCTTGATTAACACTAGCTGAGTTAGTTACATCGCATTCAATACTAAGGACTCGCTCGCCTTTTTCCGATAAAGTTTTTAGTGCTAGTTGATTCTGCTGGATATCCCTTGCGAGGATAACGATATTGGCACCGAACTGATGTAAGTGATGTGCTAAGGACAACCCTATCCCACGGTTCCCACCAGTAATAACTATTGTTTTCCCTGTTAAATCAAATAATGACAACACTGACTCCTTGATATAAAAATGAATACGGCTGTGAATATACCCGTCACCTTCCAAAATACACTGCAGTTGACCGCACTACATTCCCTCTAATCACTTACTCATTAACTTGCCGCCTACGTGCCTTTTGAAATCCATTAAATATATACTCCACCTATACAATGTAAATAATCACCTTTGACACAGCCAATTAAAATTTATTCAAGTTTACCAAAACCGACTCTGGCTTTGCCGATAGACTAGCCGAACAAACAGCGATGTTATGATTCCTAAAATTGTACTGAAGCATTAGAATTGAGTGGTAATAAGTAACTTTAGGTACTCTGATGGAAACAAAAACCGCTCGTTTTACTGTCTTGCTCGACCCACGTAAGAAAAAAGCGTTTGAACAACTGTGTGCCGAGCAAGATCTCACCCCGTCGCAAGTGGTGCGTCAGTTGATCCGTGGCTATTTGGAGCAACATAAGGTTGATTTTACCCAAGTGCCTGATGATAAAAGCGAGTAATAACAGTCAGATCCTGCGATAGACAATCTTGGCCAACAGGCTCAATTCGGCTTAATGATTGAGAGAAGCACTGCAAAACATTATAATGCCATTGCAATAGCATTATCATATCGTCAGCATACCTATGCTGGCTTGATTAAAGAGAGATTTTTATGAGCGCCACAATCCCACCATGTCCAAAATGTCAGTCTGAGTACGCGTATCAAGATCAGCAAATGCTGATTTGTCCTGAGTGTGCGCACGAATGGAATCCAGATGCTGTCGTTGTTGATGAAGATGCGTTATTGATTAAAGATGCCAATGGCACGCAATTGGCTGACGGCGACAAAGTCACTTTGATTAAAGACTTGAAAGTGAAAGGCTCGTCTATGGTGCTAAAAATTGGTACTAAAGCCACAATTAAACGTTTAGTGGCAGGCGATCACGATTTAGATTGTAAAGTCGATGGCGCTGGCGACATGATGTTAAAATCTGAATTCGTCAAAAAGGCCTGATCTCCTTTCAAGCCAATACGCTAGCCGCAACAAGGTTTTTCGCCAAGAAAAACAACAGGCCGTCATAAAGACGGCCCATTAACTGGCTAAACAAAGTGTCTACTACTTACACTCGGTATCTTGCCACCGCCTGATGTAATACTTTGGCTTGCTCAGCCACCTCTTCAGTGCTTTGCGCATTAGCGTAAGCATGATCGGTTGCTACTTGGGCAATATCACGAATACGTACCACGTTCTTATTCACTTCAGATGCCACTTGGTTTTGCTCGTCTATCGCCGTCGCGATATGCGTGCTCATATCCATGATGGTTTGCACATCATTGGTGATCATTTCTAGTAACTTGCCGGCCTTTTCAGCCTGCGCCACACTATCGCTACCTTGTGCGCGACACTGCTCCATAATACTCACCACTTCACGTGTACGCAGTTGCAAGCTGGAAATAATCGTTTCGATTTCTTTAGTTGAGTCTTGCGTACGCTGCGCTAAAGAACGAACTTCATCAGCCACTACCGCAAATCCTCGGCCTTGCTCGCCAGCACGCGCCGCTTCAATGGCAGCATTAAGCGCCAGCAAATTAGTCTGCTCGGCAATGCCGCGGATCACGTCAAGCACTGAACCGATTGTCACCGCGTCTTTTTCCAGCTGCGAAACCACATTTGAAGCACCACCAAGTGATGATGACAAATGCATGATCAGTTTGATGGTTGCATCCACTTCCTTACGACCCTGCTGTGCATTGCCGTTGGTCGATTCCGCTTTATGTGCCGCCGCTTCAGTATTATGACTAATGTCCTGAATCGTCGCCTGCATTTCAGTTGCCGCGGTGGCTACCATATCGGCTTCATGCAACTGTTCTTGCATACCTGCGCTGGTTTGCGACGAGCTTTCGGTCAGACTCTGTGTTGCATGGTTCACGGTTGATAGCGCAGAGTTAACTTCCGCAATTAACGTACGGAAATCTCCGATTAAACTGTTGAAGTCGGCTGTCATATGACTAATTTCATCATTCCCAGACTGTTCAATAGATAAGCTTAAATCATTTTCACGCCGGATCTGTTCAATTGTTTGGTACACACGCTCTACAGGTTCAACAATAGAACGACTGGTCGACAACACCAAAATCATCACCACAATGGCTGACACAATAAAAATACCGATTGCAAAAGTTTGTGTTTGACTAGCATTAGTGACAATTTGCAACTTGGTTTGCTCGACAATTTGCGAGACCACTTGATCACTGGCTTCAACTGCCTTTTTCATCCGCCCCAAAGCGCCTGTGTCTAACGACACCCCTAATTCAACTTGAGCATCAACTAATGTATTGAACTTATCTTGGTAGACATTAACCAAGCTAAGTAACGGCTGCACATATTCAGCTTCTAGCCCTGAACGTTGAATTTCGTCTTTGAAAGTTACTATCAGCCCATTGAACGTGCTTTGATACTTGGCATCTAGACGCAACATAAAGTCTTTTTCTGTACGCCTGAGCTGCAACATCATCACCAATAGCTCGCTACTTTGTTTTTCCTTCAGCAAAGTTTCAACTTCGTGCACTGCAGCACGCAATTCGCCATATAACCCGTCTTTTGGGTCTAAACCTATGCGTTTTTGCAGCTTAACAACATGTTGAAATTCATCATAATAGATTTTTGCGAGAGAACTAAACTGACTCAACTGTTGCTTATCAAGAGCAAAATCCGCAAAAATTGCTTGCAATTTCGCTATTTTATCATTTAGTTGCTGATACTCATTATCAAACTCAACTAGCGCAGAAACATCCTTATAAAACAAGAAGTTCTTTTCATACTTGCGCATTGCTAACTCGTGAATGTCGAGCTCCTCTGCGTATTGAATGGTTTCGTTAAGCCGCAACATGGTTTTGGCTTCATAAATAATCACCACCAGCATGACCACCATGGCAACTCCAACAAATAACGCGTTGAGCTGCAAACGGCGCTTAATGGTCAAGTTTTCTAAAAAGCCCATCAGACCTCACCTAAATTTTGAAGGGAACCACACAATTATAGTGGTTATCGGCTGAATGTGCGTAATCTAAAGTTGCTAAAATATAAACAAATTTTTTATTCTTAACGGGGTCTGTAATTAATCGTCACCAAGCGTTCAACATTTAAGCAGCTCGGTCACGAATGAACTGAACATGACGCCATAACTGCTGATGTAAACTCGCATAATTCGTCCATTGTTTGGCCAATAACCACTCAACTAACGGCGCGGGGTCATTGGGAAAAGTATAGTGTCCATTGCTCTTTGCGCCCAACCAGTCATCAAGGGCATTGGCGTTTAAGTAGTTCATCGACTGCGCCATTCCCATTTGTTCTAATGTCATCACATTCGCTTGCTGTTCAAATTGCCCATGTAATGGCTTTAGTAGCAGCTTTTTACCAAGCTGAAGTGCCTCACTAGATAGCTCAAATCCTGCGTTAGCAACCACGCCGCAGGAATTGGCTAGATCACGCAAAAAGCCGTCACGACTTGGCGCACGTAAGTGAATATGCTTTAGCGAAGTGTTCGTTGCCGCTGGGTGATAACAATAAAACTCGCGGTCCGGGAAATCGTTCAAAAACTCAATCACACTACTTAGTTGCTCAAACGGTAAATACACCAGCACTTTATTAGCAATCGAAGGGCAGAAATTCAGGTGCGCTGGATGAGCTATAAAAGGAGGAATAATCGCTTTATGATAGGGCTGCCAGTGCACCCCTAAATAGACGTCTGCGGGGGCAAAACGCGTAATGAGTGCCTTATGCCAGTATCGACTGCCCGGCGCAGGTACTTCAGCATGTAAAAACGCAGCCTGATGACTCATCGCTACCACAGGGACGCCTTGGCGCTTGGCAGCCCACGCGCTTAGCGGTTCGAAATCGTTAAACACCAAATCGTACCGAGAAACATCCAAAGCTTGCAAATCACGATAAAACTGACTGAAGTTTAACTGCTTTGCAGTTTTCCACAGTTTAACGCTGCCTTGCTCGGTAATAAACGATAACCCCTCGAATGTACGGTAGTTATCAAATAATTCCATATCAAAATAGCCATTCTGCTCCCGACCACTGAAAAGATAATCCACTTCAACGCCTAGCTTTTTGAAACTTGCTGCCATCATACGCGCTCGCGTAATATGACCATTTCCCGTTCCTTGGATGCCATAGAGTATCTTCATAGAGTGTCCTGTACTACTACTGCCAACTCCGCACATAAGATGCCAAGCCCTGCGCCTGCTATGATATCGAGTGGATAATGCACCCCAACAACCACACGTGACACCGCCACACCCGTTGCCCACAAATAAAAACACCAACTCCACTGCGGATAGGTAGTCGCCCACACAGTGGCAAATAAAAACGCCCCAGCACTATGGCCTGATGGCAAACTAAATTTGTCGCTGGGAGTCAAAAACGCCACCTGATGTAAGTAATCACAAGGACGAATGCGGCCAATATAACGCTTACATACAAAATAAATCGGCCGTTCAATGGCAAAGCCCAATAACGCGGTTAAAAACAACCAGCGTCCCGGCTCAGGAAACCAGTACCACATACAACCGCTGACAATCACATACATACCGCCATTGCCACTTTTCGACAGCCATAATGCAAGCTGGCGAACGACTTCACACCGCTCGGGTTTAAATAAGACAAAATAGAGCGCAGTATCAAATTCACTTAATTTGGCTTTCATGCGCTGCCTCTCTTAACAAATTGCACACATTTTCAGCATAGGTGCTGAAAATAACAACTCAGTGACATTTTTAAGACATTAATATTGCGCGTAATTATTGGGATTGATATGCATCGTGATGGGAGTATACTGATTGCCAGAACGCTTATTTTCAGAGGAATGAGAGATGGACTACAGCACTTCAGATCTGTGCGATCATTTTGTTGACCTAGTCGATGTACTAGAACCTATGTTCGTGAATTTTGGGGGCCGCAGTAGCTTCAGTGGCCGCATAAAAACGGTGAAATGTTTTGAAAATAACGAACTGATCCGAGAACTGTTATCGCAAGATGGCTCAGGTCAGGTACTTCTTATTGACGGCGGTGGTTCTACTCGTCGCGCCCTGATAGATATTGAATTGGCTGAACTGGCGTTGGAAAACCACTGGGAAGGCATTGTGGTTTATGGTGCCGTTCGCCATGTGGATGAATTGGAGGAAATCGATTTAGGTATTCAAGCAATCGCCTCCATTCCAGTTGCTGCCGACAGCACAGGAGCTGGTGAGCACGGTATTCCAGTTAACTTCGCTGGCGTTTCTTTCTATGATGAAGATTTCCTTTATGCTGATAGCACCGGCATTATCATTTCACCTGAAGACTTAGCGGTTGAAAGTGACGAAGACGAGGTTGACGAGTATTAATGTCTAGCGCTACATCGCTTATTTGTTACCGTGAGGCCGATGTTGCACACCTCACGGTTGAGCGGGCCAATGAGCCACGCGTCTGGCAACACCTTGCCTATCTCGACAGCCAAAGCCATTTTAGTGACGCTCTAAAAGACGCTGCACAATTTGGTATCCGCTATGTATTAGTGGGTATACCAGAAGATATTGGGCCCAGAGCTAATTGCGGCTTAGGTGGCGCAACACAGGGCTGGCAAGCCTTTCTAAAGCGCTTTTTAAACATTGCCAGCAATCAGTTTTTGGATGCCAGTAAGATTTTATTGCTGGGTGAAGTGGACTGCCGTGATCTGCAACAAGCTGCTGACCAACTCACCAATCAAGGCAAAGATTTACAGCAGCTGCGTGAACTGTGTGAACTGGTAGATCAACGCGTAGCCGAAGTATTAAGTGCGATTTTCAGTGCCGGTCTAGAGCCGCTCGTCATAGGCGGTGGACACAATAACGCCTACGGTATTTTAAAAGGCTTACATAGAGCGAAACAAACCCAAGTAAATGCCATTAACTGCGACCCGCATGCGGATTTTCGCAGCCGTGAAGGCCGCCATAGCGGCAATAGCTTTAGTTATGCTTATCATGAAGGGATATTGTCGCAGTACCACGTGATTGGTTTGCATGAACAAAAGAACAATCAGGCCATCATTTCTGGTCTTTGTGATGCGGGCGCTACGTTTAACAGTTATCAAGAACTCTATGTGCGCCGTACCACCAACTTAACTCAGGCCTGTGAGCGCGCTTTGCAGCGCTTTAACAGCAAATTACCCTTGGGTATAGAGGTCGATGTTGACTGTATTAGTGGTATGCCAGTCAGCGCATTTACTAACTGTGGTATGAGCGTCAGTGATGTAGAACATTTTGTCCATTTAGGCGCATCGCAAAAACAAGCGGCCTATTTGCATTTATGTGAAGCGGCGCCGGGCAATCATGCTAATGGCCTTGCCCAAGGGATGAACGAAGCAGGCCAAGTACTTAGCGCCTTAGTGTGTAGTTATTTACAAGCTCGACAAGCCCGACATCTGGTCCCCTGAGACCGGATGCTCGGCTTGCCAGCGTTCTAACCAAGTCAACATACCAACACTGGATAAAGGCCTTGCAAAATAATAGCCTTGCGCGCCATAAGTGTTGAGGCTTTTCACAAACTGCAATTGTTCCAGTGTTTCAACCCCTTCACACAGCACTTTACTATTCAGTTGCTGCTGTATTTCTACCATCCCGCGCACCATGGCTTTAAATTGCCCTTGTTGCTGATGTTCGCGAGTGAGTGATTGCCCAATTTTGACGTAATCTACCGCGAGCTTTGGTAGTTTAGCTAAAACTAGCGGTGCCTCACCGAATCCATCCACACATAAACGTACTCCCAACGATTTCAGTCGCGCGATCATGGCTACTTCTTGTGAGCTCAAAGATAAAAATAACGCCGCCGGACATTCAATGATCAACTTACCCTGTGGCAGATTGTGCTCAGTCATCACTTTATCAATAAACTCAATAAATTCTTCATGCAGCATTTCGGGGCCAAAGACGTTAAAACTGAGTGCTATAGGGCGCTTCTCCATTTGCAGTGCCATTGCAAGTTCGGCAGCCCGTTCAATCACATACTGCGCTAGGCGCAGCGAAAGCCCAGCAATGCGAATATCATCAATAAACACATTGGCGGCAAGAATGCCTTGCTTAGGGTGCTGCCAACGTAACAACAGTTCTAAAAATTCAATATCGCCATCACGATGGCGGACCACAGGTTGGAAATAAAGCTCAAATTCTTGGCGAAAATCAACTTTAGCCAGCTCTGCCAGACGCGATTGTTGCTCTTGTTTACGCACTTGTAGTTGCGATTGATAAGGCACTACGGTCTGCTCGGGATTGCTGTCGAGTGCCAAATAAGCAAGGCTCAGGATCTGCTCAAATTGACCATCCGCTTCATCACAGGACACATAACTGGCACGAGCGGTGATCTCCAGCGTGCAATTAGCAACATTGAACGGTTTCAAGGTATTTTTGAAAATATCGTCCAGCAACTGCTCATGTAAATGTTTATGCTCTTGCAACTTACAGATAAAAACAAAATGCAGCCCACCTAAATGCGCTACTTTTTCAAAACTATTAATACAAGGGATAGACAACACCTCAGTATGGCGTAACTGCTGCTTTAAACGATTAGCCGATTGAACTAAGAGAATGTCGCCGAAATCTCGACCTAAATGTAGATTAACCTCTTGAAAGCCCTGCAGCCTGATCATTACTAACATCGCAGGGCAAGGTGAGAGCCCTTGAAAGGTCAAAAACGCTTGTCGCAAACTTTCCCTGTCAGCAACACCGAGCGGATCGGTTTGTCTTGCCATCACCGCAGGCTTGGCTTGTTGTCGCGCCTTGCAATAAACCTGATGTAAGCATAACAGCTGTAAGGCAATACCCGGCAGTGCTAGCAAAAGTAATGGCAACGCAGCAAAATAATAACCGCTTAATAAGACAAGATAGCTGACCGCAACCCCCCCAAGTGGCTTTAACGGCAGCGTTAGCCGCTGTTGGCTGGCGAAGAGCAATTGCGCTATCAGTAACGCACCGAGCACAAAACCAAGCCATGGCATGCCTGTGCTCAATAGCGCCAAAGTAACAATCGCAGTCGACCAATGCAGCACTCTAATTAATCCTGAGTCTTGCCACCACAGGCTATGAATAAGCCCCATCAATACTGCACCAGCCAGACAAGCCTGAATCGAACCAAGCGACATCCACTGTGAAAACTGCGACGGCATACTCCCTTGCACCAGCGTCAACCCTGCCATTAACAGCATCGGCAAACCATTGTATAAAAATCAATATTGAATAAGTTTACCCAATATCCAGAGATTTAACAGCTCATTTACGCCGAATTGGTAACTCAATTGTGACGGATGAGTTATTTGCCAAAGAGCCAAATCAGCACGCATCCCAACTTTAAGCACCCCACGGTCGGTTAGACCTAACGCGGCAGCTGCGTGACGGGTTACACCCGCCAAGGCTTCTTCAGGCGTGAGACGGAAAAGCGTACAGCCCATATTCAATACTAGACGCAATGAACACAGTGGCGCGGTGCCTGGATTAAAATCGCTGGCCAGTGCTATGGGCACTTGATATTGACGCAATAACGCAATCGGTGGTTGCTGTGTTTCACGCAAGAAATAGAATGCACTCGGCAATAGCACCGCTACTGTGCCTGCTTTTGCCATCGCCGCAACGCCAGTTTCATCAAGATATTCAATATGATCCGCTGATAAACCGGCGTATTTCGCCACCAACTCACTACCATGCTGATTCGAAAGCTGTTCTGCGTGACATTTAACTGGCAAACCTAGTGCTTTTGCCGCGGCAAACACTTGTTCAGTTTGCGCATAGCTAAAACCCACATTTTCACAAAAAGCATCGACGGCATCAGCAAGCTTGCGCTCCGCTACCAGCGGTAACATCACTTCACACACTTGAGTGATGTATTCATCGGCGCGACCTTTAAATTCCGGTGGTACTGCATGGGCACCGAGAAAAGTGCTGCTGACAGAAATGGGGTGATGCTCGTCCAACAAACGATTCACTTCAAGCAGTTTTAACTCGTTTTCAAGGTCTAGCCCGTAACCGGATTTGCTTTCAACTGTAGTCACACCTTCGCGCAATAAGCTGTTCAGGCGCTGCTTGCCAAGCACAAACAATGCTTCATGATCCGCCTCACGGGTAGCGCCCACGGTACGAGCAATACCGCCACCTTGGGCGGCGATTTCTTGGTACGACACGCCTTGTAAACGTTGCTCGAACTCAGTAGCACGCGATCCGGCAAATAAAATATGGGTGTGGCAATCAATGAGCCCCGGCGTCAACCACGCCCCTTTGGCGCTATGAATGGGCGTAGCTAAATGGTCAAATTCAGGTAAGTCAGTTTGCTTTCCAAGCCATACAATGTGCCCATCTTGTACCATTAATGCCGCATCGGTAATGGCACCATAAGGGGCATCTAGGGTTGCATCCATCGTCGCAAGATGAACATCGGTAATGACAAAATCTGGCGTCAGCATAGCCATCCTCAAAGATCGTGAAAATTTTAGCTGAGTGTAGCAAGCATTCTTGTATATACAACAGCGCTGTGCCATCTTTATTTCTATCAACCCATTGGCAAAGGCTCGCTTTGTGACCACACAACCTAAATTCGCGCAAATAAAACAACATATTATCGATCATATCCGCGCCTATACGTGGCTTGAAAATGACCGCGTACCATCGGAAAATGAACTCGCAGAACAGTTTCAAGTCAGTCGTATGACGGCAAGACGGGCGTTAAGTGAATTGACCGATGCGGGTATTTTGACTCGCAGCCAAGGCCTTGGAACTTTCGTCGCGAGTTTAAAATCACAGTCTTCACTGCTGGAAATTCGCAATATTGCGGATGAAGTAAAAGAACGAGGCGGTGCCTACAGCTGCACTGTTTTAACTTTGGAGAGCATCATTGCATTAGCCCCTATCGCCATTGCTCTTGGCGTCGAAGCTAATAGTCAGGTTTATCGCAGTGTCTTAGTACATCATGAAAATGAGCAACCACTTCAAGTCGAAGAGCGCTTTGTCAATCCTCACTTAGCGAACGATTATTTACAACAAGATTTCACAGTCCTCACGCCTCATGAATATTTATCGCAAGTCGCGCCGTTAACTGAAGCGCGCCACACGGTCGAGGCCATAACCCCCAATCGCACCATTTGCGAGTGGCTGAACCTGTTTAATGAAGAACCTTGCTTGCAAGTGATCCGCCGCACTTGGTCAGCGGTGGGCATAGTAAGCTTTGCGCGTCTGATCTCGCCAGGTAGCAAATATCGTTTGGGTGGTCACTTAACCTTTAGGAAATAATTCCTGTGCTAGCAAAATAAGTGAACTTAGCCCCAAAGCAGCTTAAATCGGAGTTTAGATCGGATGCGTATACGCCATACCCAATTCTGTTATGGCTGAGCCATCAATGATCCTTACTACTGACTGCTCCCCCGTAAACACGGGCGGTTGCTGTGCTGCAGCAGCACAGTGGCGCGCATAATAGCTCTCTTTATCAGGGTGAGCGGGATAACAAAGGTTGTAAATGGTATTGGCATCAGGCCAGTTGTCGAGCAAAGTGGCAATTCCCTTGATCACATCGCCTTGATGCACCATGTTCACCGGATCAGCCGCTGCACTACTAAGGTTTTTTCCTGCTACAAATTGTCCCGGCTCACGCCCAGGACCTATTAACCCCGCTAAACGCAGCACTTTACCACCGCTTTGTAATACCAACTGCTCTGCTGCAAGTAGCGTCTCGGTACGAGGAGTGGGCTCTGCAAGCGCCGCCTGTTCATCGTAACGACCACTGTTGTTGGCATAAACCGCTGTTGATGAACATAATACGAATCCCTGTGCTTGATACTCAGCCGCAAGTTCAAGTGACGCCTGTAAAAACGCTAAATAATCACCACCACCAGTGCGCGCTCGCGGCGGCACCGCACACACCCAATAAGCCTGTTTTAGGTCAAGATTATGATTCAGCTCACCTTGTTCCAGCACGCAGCGACGCAAATAAGGTAGCGGCTGTGGGATACGCTGGGTTCCCTCCACTTGCCAACCTGCGGCTAAAAAATGCTCACACAAGGGTTTTCCTAGCCATCCGGCTCCCAATACTATTAATCGCTTCGTCATTATCTATTCTCAACTATACTGAGTATTCTTAATTCCGTGATATTGAAACACAGATTTGCGTTAAAGTCTTAGCGCAAACGGTGGCAAAGTAGCGCCAGATATGGTTTTATACTTGGATACCCATTCCAATAATAATAACCTGAGAAAGAGATAGCCATGCTTGACAACCTTTCCTTTCGTCAAAAAATTCTGGTTATGATTGGTGGCACTATCGGTGTGCTACTTATCATTGCCTCTGCATATTTTATTAAGCATATCGCTGATATTTCACGTCAAGGGATCCAACGCGAAGCGCAAAGCTACATTTATGCTGAACGTTTATCAATGGAATCGTATTTTGCTCAGTATGGCCGCATTGTTGAGACTTTTGTCAACAACCCGCATTTGGTTAACTGGTTTGCCAATTACTCTGAGCGCGAAAAAGATCTCTCGCAAGACTACGCCTATCAGGAAGTGAATCAGGATTTTCTGCGTATTCGCAGTAAAGATGCCAATATTCATTCAGCTTTTTTTGCATCAGCCAAGACTGGCGAATATTTCAAAGAAAACGAGCGCACCTCTCGCTATAAAGAAGGCGAACCCTATTACGCATTTAAACGCCCTTGGTGGCAAGATACCATGGCGCGCGGCAGGTTATATGTTGGTGCGGTATCGGTTGATATTAATACTGGCGCGGTAAATGCGGTAGTCCAGCAACCTGTATATAATGATGCAAAGCAGCTTATTGGGGTTGGTGGTGTTGACCTCAAGCTCAATAAAATTAGTGAGTTGGCAGAGAACATTCGTTTTAACAATGAAGGTTACGGCTTCTTATTAGATAATGAATACAAAGTTGTGCATTTATCTAAACGCACTGGCCATAAGCTTTCCGTAACAGATGAAGGCCCAAATGGCAAAGACGGCCTTGATGCACTCGAAAAACAATTCCCAAATACTGAAGGGTTTAGTGCGTTAAATCAAACCATTCGCAATAACCCAACTGGTAGTGCAAAGGTTACCTTTAATGGCAAAGAGTATTATGTGGTCTACGACAATATTAAGCTTGATAAGCCGCTCTTAGACTGGCACGTGGGTGTGATGATCCCAATGAGTATGATAGAAGAGCCAGTTAACAATGCCGTGATGGCAACGGTGACGGGTGTCGTTATCATTCTTGCGATTATCCTTTTAATGATCATTTTAGTGACTCGTATGATCACCCGCCCTATCGTAACGCTCACCACTACGATGCGCGATATCGCCACTGGCGAAGGTGACTTAACTCGCCGTATCGAAATCAATAGCCAAGACGAAGTCGGCCAGCTCGCTCATCATATGAACACCTTTATTGATAAACTGCGTACCATGATGCTAGATACAGCAGCACAAGCGTCGCAATTGGGTAATGCGTCGGCGCAATTGCGTGAAGTATCGAATGCCACAAATAGCGAGATTCAGCAGGAAAAAGAACAAGTTGATAGCGTAAGCGCAGCAGTAACCGAAATGGCTGCCACTGTGCTTGAAATTTCACGTAATGCCCAAGAAACCAATCAAGCCGCGGAAACCGTGCAACGTATGACCAAAGACGGTATGACCCGCTCAGGTCAAGCACAAGACGTGATGACTTCGCTTTCTAGCCATATCGGTGAAGCGGCCAAAGTGGTTGCAGGCCTTGAGCAAGAAACCAGTAGCATTGGTGCAGTGGTTGACGTTATCAATAGTATTGCCGAGCAAACTAACCTGTTAGCACTGAATGCGGCAATCGAAGCGGCTCGTGCCGGTGAACAAGGTCGAGGCTTTGCCGTGGTTGCGGATGAAGTCCGTTCATTAGCGAGTCGCACTCAAGAATCCACCGACGACATCCGTAATATGATCTCTCGCTTACAACAAATTGCCCAGCAAGCGTCTACCATGATGCAACAAGGCCAAGCACAAGCGGAAGGCTCTGTGGCACAAACGCAGCAAGTACTTGATGCCCTGACTAATATCATGCAGTCAGTAACCACAGTACAAGACCAAAGCCATCAAATCGCCACCGCAACTGAGCAACAAACGGTGGTCGCTGAAGATATTAACAATAGCCTTAACGCTATTAATGAATTGGTCAATAACACCGCGCATCACGCACAAACGTTAGCGGTTGAAGCAAAAGACCTCAATGATCTAGCAAGATCATTGAACTCAACCGTGAATCAATTCAAGCTCTAAAAACGGTCAGGGCCATCAAGGTGGCCCTGTTCAATACAACTAAGCATGACCATCATTGCGGCAGATCAACACGCTCATTTCCTAATCTTCTTATACTAGGCTACCTCAATTAACCTTGATGAGTGCGTAGTGTGATTAATTTACCCAAGTGGGATGATTCCCTAATCAAAAAATACAATGTGTCAGGGCCAAGATACACCTCTTACCCAACCGCGTTGTCGTTAAGTTCCGGCTACAGTGAACAAGACTTAAAATCGGCAATTGCACAATCGGCCAGTCGCGCATTGTCTTTATACATTCATATCCCATTTTGTCATCAGCTTTGTTACTACTGTGGGTGTAATAAGATTATTACCCGCCATCAATCTAAAGCGGATGTATATTTAGATTATTTAGAACGAGAAATTGCCGCTAAGGCAACTTTGTTCAAAGAGTATCAAGTAGAACAACTGCACCTTGGTGGCGGAACGCCAACCTTCCTCACAGCTAGTCAAATGACTCGTCTTGTTACGCTCGTGAACCAGCATTTTCGCTTCAGTGATGACGCACAAAGAGGGATTGAAATAGACCCAAGATCGCTGGCGCCAGATATGCTGGCAACTTTAAGAGAACTCGGGTTTAACCGTGTTTCCTTCGGTATTCAAGACTTTAACGATGACGTACAAGCTGCTGTTAACCGCCCGCAAGATATTGAAAGTGTGCTGGCAGTTGTAGCCGAGGCCAAAGCACTGGGATTTAAATCCATTAATACTGATATGATTTATGGTTTGCCACTGCAAACGGTGAATTCATATCAAACCACCATTGAGCAGTTGATTGCGCTCGCACCAGATAGAGTATCGGTGTTTAACTACGCACATTTGCCGGATAGATTCGCGGCACAACGCAAGTTAAAAGAAGCGGATATGCCAAGTCCTGAAGATAAATTGCAGATCTTTAAAAATACCTTGGAAAGCATGCAAGCGGCGGGTTATCAATTTATTGGCATGGATCACTTTGCTAAATACGATGATGAATTGGCACAAGCACAGCGCCAGGGAGAGCTACACCGTAATTTCCAAGGCTACACCACCCATGGTAACTGTGATTTGCTGGGTCTTGGGGTTTCCGCCATTTCACAAATCGGTCGTGTGATCCTGCAAAATGAGAAAGATCTGAAGCCTTACTATGGCGCAATTACTGAACAAGGTTGCGCGATTAGTAAAGGGATAAGCTTAAATGACGACGACATTGTTCGTGCTGCGGTAATAAAGCAGTTGATCTGTCACTTTGAGCTTGATAAGAAAACCATTGAGCAAGAGTTTGCGATTACTTTTGACAGCTACTTTGCTGAGGCGCTAGAGGCATTACAGCCTTTGGCCAATGATGGATTAGTAGAATTAAGTGCTGATCGCATCACAGTTACGGCCAAAGGTAACCTGTTTATACGTATCATTTGTATGTGCTTTGATGCCTACCTACAACAGCAAATCAAAACAACCCGCTTTTCCCGTGTAATCTAACCTATTTTCACACTTGTACCCTTCAAAGCCCGTTAACGCGGGCTTTTTTCTATCTTTATTATAGTAAAAATAGAAAATGCATAAAGCAAAAAACCCGCACATTGAGCGGGTTTGATGTGCAGGATGCACGAATGCCGTGGTGCTAGGATGGCAAGGAATGGCCTGCTGTAGGTGCCTGGTAATGGTCCGGCTGCGCTACGCTTGCGCTCCTCGGACTGCGAAGCCCTGCTTCGGTTCCTCGTCTCCCTACTTGAAAGTCGGCCAATCTCTAAACACGCAATAAATAAAAAGGCCTCTCCAGTTGGAGAGGCCTCAGACTGTTGAAAAAGGGCTAGACACAGATCTAGCCCTTTGATCTAATAAGCACAGTGAGTATCGAGAGTTCACCA